>CAYHCU010000402.1:0-2677 GCA_964355035.1 uncultured Flavobacteriales bacterium
GCCCAAGGTGCGACCTGAAAACGGAAAAACAGTAAAATGAGACATCAAAACGCGCTTTTTATGCCAGAAACCCGATATTTAGCCGCAAAAGTTTCCCAATCTTTGAGCGGCTCCGCAGCGGAGACGGTTGGGTTTCCGGAAAATAACATTTCTTCAGCGCTTCCCTAAATGTTGTACAAAGTTTGTTTAATTCAAATATTACTATATTTGTTTATTGTTCCATTAATTAGACTGGTTATTCAAGATGAAATAATAAACTATAAATTTGGAATATCCATTGTATTTTTGGCATCATTTCTAGTTTCCGGATACTTTAGTAGAGCGTTAAGACAAGAGGAAAGATCTAATCATCAAGCCATATTCTATATGCCAGAAAAAATAGATTTTAAATGGCTACTATTTGTATTATTTGTATTGGTTAGCGCATTTATATCGTATAAGTATGAACTCTACAATCCGAGAATTGGGACTGAGGAAGCCGCAATGCGCGCTGCACAAGTTCCTCCACTGTTTGTAGTAATATTCCGCTCGCTTGGAATCGCTTTACCTGTATTCATAGCGATTGTTATGGCTGAAATATTGAAGTGCAAACGAATAAAAATACTAACAATAGTTACAGTTATTATTCTCATATTTGTATTTTTTATAACTGGAGGAGCCAGCTCCAGAATTGCATTGGGCTTATACTTACTAATGGCACTTATAATCAACCAACACTTGCTAACCACCAGGCAATTTAGAAGAATATCATTTTATTTTATTCTAATCGCAATGTTCATGTATTCTGCCGCAACGATTCTTCGCGTATTATCCGGGGACTCGCGAGATTTGTTTGAGTATGTGTCAGCGGAAGTATTGCAAAGATTAGACGGGCTAGAAATTGTATCTCGATTGGTTGAATTGCATGGTTATCAATTTACAGGTATAAATCCAGTCGCTATATTAAATCCAATAATTTCCTCAATTCCTTTTTTGGATAATGCATTGATATTGAAAGCAGATGCCCTGACAACAGTAAAGTCAATAGTCATGATTCAAGAGTATGACTCATCACTTCGAGATGTTAATTCTTTTGTCGTTTTAGATGTGTATTACTGGGGTGGAATGGTGGCTTTGGTAATTGTCGCTTATGTTGTTGGATGGACAGCCCGTTTGGTCGATAGGGGAATAGGAATGTCTCGAGGTCTGGTTTATCAATGTTTTCTGATGGCAGCCGTGGTTAACTTGACAGTATTAGAAAGTGAAAGTATTTCACTAATCCTCGGTATTTTTAGAACTTGGTTAATCCTGCTATTAGTCTGTGGACTATTTTTTTACAAAAATAAACCCTCTGTGATAAACAACACTTGACTATTTTGATTGCGAAGTTGGTCGCCTTAAAATATTACTTAAAATTGCAAGCCTCACTCAATATTGGAGCCATTTGAATCATGGCGGTGAAATTTATTTCAATGATTTTTAAAATATACGCTTGGACTATTGAATGAAAGCTTGCTTATACTCAAATGTTTCAGACAAGGAGTTGTTTTGCCGCGTTGGATTCTACCGCGATGATATTAATGCACTTCAGCTAAAATTTGACAACGTTATCGCGACAAATTCGCTTGCTGAGTTGTATAAATATCGTCCTAATTTAGTTGTCTCCTATTTTTACAGTAAATCTTTATTTGTGGCTATGATCTGTCGAGCTATAGGATGTAAGGTAGTTATTACAGGTGGTGCAGATCAGATTTCGCCGTTAATGCTAAAAGGTTGGCGGCTTCAAATACGCCGAGCATCAGCCTTTGCCTGCTTGTTATTCGCGGATCGAGTCTTACTGTCGTGTTCTGAGGACATTGCAAATTTTACAAAGCTGTGTTTCGGTTTCCATTTCCTTCTAAGAAAACTTCATCAAGTAAATCACGTTGTAACGCCATCACCAATGCCTCGTTCATTAGTGGGTGATCGATCTAATCTTTTTTCCGCATTCACATTGTGTTGGATGGGTACAGAAAGCAATGTCAGACGAAAGGGCGTTGATCGATCTATTAGGCTTATCGCCTTATTGAGAAGGATTGGCGTTGATGCAAGCCTAGATATCGCCGGAACCTCCGGTCCAGGAAGGGCGTTAATAGAGAATCTATCAGCAGATCTGGGAGTTACTGAATATGTTCGTTTTTTGGGTCCTATATCTGAAGATGAAAAAAATTGCCGTTTCGCGCAAGGTCGCATCTATATTCAATTATCTGAATACGAAGGGTTCGGTGTTGCTGCAGCTGAAGCATTTTTCTCGGGAATGATCGTTGTTCATTCCAATAAAGGTGGTTTGCGGGATGTTATTGGTGAGCTTGGGGTGATTGTAAATGTTGATATGATTGATGATTCTAATCTTATTGCTGTGCGTGAATTCTATTCGCAGTTTCTACGCTATAAGGTCGATTTCAAATTCTTGAATAAGAACTTGGATAAATATTCAACCCAAATTCGGGCCAATGCTTTTTTCGAGGTGTTTTAATGTTTTCGAAAGCAGTTCTTTTAATTACTGGTGGTACCGGTTCCTTTGGCAACGCAGTATTGCGCCGTTTTCTGAATTCTGATTTGAAAGAAATCCGCATTTTCAGCCGCGACGAGAAGAAGCAGGACGACATGCGCAAGCGCTACGGTCACCCCAAGCTCAAGTTTTACATTGGAGATGTGC
>CAYHCU010000403.1:0-2659 GCA_964355035.1 uncultured Flavobacteriales bacterium
CTCAATTATATGACTTTCACCCACTTTACATTGCAAAGTATTTCCTAACTTTAACAGATGAAACCTGTCAAACAATCCCTCCTTGTATTATCATATTTAATTTGCCTGTTTACTTCCGTACATGCACAATCGAACAGGAGAGTAGAAAAATTAAAAGCTGATTCTGTTCTGTCATTAAAAGGCGAAGTGTAGTTGTCTTTTGAAATTTCCGGGAGAGAAGAAATTAATCGTTTTACCAGAATGGTGTCAATCGAGAATGTCAAGGGAACTGTTGTATTTGCTTATGCCAACAAAAAACAATTCAAAAAGTTTTTTAAAACAAAACGAGCATTTGTTGTATTGGAACATCCGAAAGAAAGTTCGAAAAAATCAGGACTAATGAGAGGGATTGAACAAGGAAATCAATCTAACACAGTTTGGAATTTTTATCCGACATATACCGGTTATGATAGCATGATGACAACTTTCCAAAATTCCTTCCCTGCATTGTGCACGGTTTTTAATATTGGAACATTGGCAAGTGGAAGAAAATTGTTGGTGGCAAAAATATCAAGCAATGTTAACGTTCGTGAAAACAAGCCTCAGTTTCTATACTCATCTACAATGCATGGAAACGAACCTACAGGATACGTTACCATGCTTCATCTTATCGATTATCTATTAACTAACTACGGAACTGATTCACGTGTTACTTATTTGCTTGATCATATCGAAATTTATATCAATCCACTTGCTAATCCTGATGGTTGTTATGCTGCCGGAAATAATACTGTGACCGGAGCAACACGTTCCAATGCAAATCATGTTGACCTCAATCGAAACTACCCTGATCCGCAATATGGCGCAAACCCCGACGGAAATTCTTATCAGCCGGAAACACAAGCCTTCATGCACTTTGCCGATTCGTTATATTTTTCCATGTCTGCTAATTTTCATACAGGTGCCGAAGTGTTCAACACGCCTTGGGATACATGGAGCCAACTTTCTGCTGATGATGCTTGGTGGTTACGAATGGGGGCGATGTATGCCGACACCGTTCAAAATAACAGCAGCGGAAATTATTTTACCGATTTGTTTTCCGGCTCTCATCCGGGAGTAACAAATGGCTATGCCTGGTATCAAGTGGTCGGTGGTCGACAGGATTACATGAATTTTTTCAAGCATTGTCGCGAAAGTACAATGGAGCTAAGTGCTGCCTCTATTCCAAATGCAAATAGTTTATTGAATTACTGGAATTACAATTACCGTTCTTTACTAAATTATTTGCAGCAATCCTTATATGGCATTCGTGGAGTAGTTACCGATTCATGCAGCGGATTACCAATCTCAGCAAAAGTTTTTATTAGCAGTCACGATCATGATAGCTCTCACGTATATTCGAATTTGCCAATCGGTGATTACCATCGAATGATTATTTCAGGAAATTATGATGTCACATTTTCTGCACCTGGATTTTTTCCTGAAACTATTTTAGGAATTCATGTTGCAAACGACAGTACAACAATTGTCAATGTAGAATTAATTCCAATCATTAGTACTGCCGCATTTTCTGCATTGCCAAGAACATTATGTCCCGGCGATGTGCAATTCGGCGGACCTTCCGAAAGTGGAATAAGTTGGTTGTGGGATTTTGGTGATGGTGGTTCTTCATCTTTGCAAAATCCGGTTTACAATTATGTTACTGCAGGCAATTATAATGTAACGCTCACCGTTTCTAATTGTGGTTCCTCGCTGTCGTCTTTGGTAAATAATTATATCACTGTTTTTCCCGTCCCATCAACTCCAACAATTACATTCCTTAACGATACTTTGTTCTCAAGTGCATCAACAGGCAATGAATGGTATTTCAATGGAAGTTTAATTGCAAGCGCAACAGACAATTTTTATATTCCTGTATCGTCAGGCGATTATTCAGTAACTAGTACAAATAGTTATGGTTGTATTTCTGAACAATCATTAGCATATACTTTTATTGCAAATGGTATTCATGCTGTCGGAAATAGTTCTTCGTCTTTCACTGTGTTTCCAAATCCTTCAATTGGAAATATTACAATTCAATTAACACAACCTGAAAAAAGTAGCTCAATAGAAGTTGTAAATTCACTTGGTCAAATGGTTTTTCAACGCTTTCCCGACGGTGAACAAAATATATTTGTTGCAAGAGGATTGACTCCGGGTATTTACTTAGTGCGTTTGATAAAGGGAAAAAATTGGGTAAGTCGGTATTTGATTGTGGAGTAGAGAAGGACTTGGCTTGAATTAATAGTGCTAAAGCAATTAATCCCGGAGGAAAGTGTAGTGGTTACGGTAGTGCTTTTTTTATCCCGTAGATTTTCGCAGAAAAACGCAAAATATTTACGAAACAATTATTCGCTGTTGGTTACTGAAAATGGAGCACATTCATTTTCTGGGGAGTGATCAAAATTTCTCACCTAATTTGTATCTAAAGAAAGAATCGAATTAATTTTGCTGCCGTACTTAGAGAACGACGAGATCCCTACAGGAGGACACGCAAGCGCACTTTAAAGGGAGACGGAAAGGTAAGGCTACGAGATTCCTAAGGAATTTACTACACATTTATTCACTTGCCTCAAAGGGAATAATCGATTTTACGTTCATAGCTAATGCAGTATGCATCTCGTCGCCTTACGCTACTCCT
>CAYHCU010000404.1:0-2652 GCA_964355035.1 uncultured Flavobacteriales bacterium
ATGTTTGTTTTATTTTCTTTCGGTGGGATTATCGAACAGTACTTTAATGCATATTTTGAAGACCGGGCATCGTATTATTATATTCTGCTCTACTTTGGCGGAATGATTACTGCTGTGATTCCAACTTTCAATAAGAATAAAAACAATATGTATTACAACGGATTGGGTGCTTCCGGAGCAGTTTCAGCCGTCATCTTTGCTTTTATTCTTTTAGAACCAATGCAAAGAATTTGTTTGTACGTAATACTATGTTTGCCTTCTATAATTTTTGGAGTAGCATATTTAATTTATTGCTATTACATGGGCAAAAAAGGAAAAGATAATGTTAACCATGATGCCCATTTATGGGGTGCATTATTTGGTTTCTTTTTCACCGTACTTTTAAAACCTGATTTACTAGTCAGCTTTTTTCAAAAATTAATTTACTTCAGAAATGTTATCTGAGAAAAGAAAAGCCATATTTCTTGACCGTGATGGTGTACTCATTCAGGAAAGAGGCGACTATACTTGGTTACTGGAAGATTTAAAAATCAATCCGGGTGTAGTAGAAGCCTTACAACAGTTTACCAAGCAAGGTTTTTTACTAATTGTAATTTCAAATCAGGCCGGCATCGGAAAGGGCTTATATTCCAAGGCTGATGCAGATTATTTGCATCATCACATCTCTCGAAATCTTGGTTTGAACGGAATAAAAATTGAAGAGTATTATTATTGTCCGCATCATCCAACTACAGGAAAATGTATTTGTCGTAAACCGGATTCACTTTTGTTAGAAAAAGCAATCGCCCGCTTCAATATTGATCCAACTCAAAGTTATTTTATCGGTGATGCCGACCGCGACATTGAAGCAGGTCTCAAAGCCGGAGTTATTGTAGTTAAAATTGAACCGAATGGGAAGCTTTTTGTTGACAGAGAGTGGTGAGTTAATGGCTTTGAATCAAAGTTACAGGTGTATAAAATAAGTTATAAGTCAAAAGTTATAATTCAAAAGTTATAATTCAAAAGTTATAAGTCAAAAAGACAGAACTTTACAATCTTTTCTTTAACTTGTATACCTTTATTGATAATAACTTTGAATTTTGACAAGTAGGATGACTTTTGACTTATTACTTTTGACCTAATTTAATCAACCTCCGATTGTTCTTATTATTTATTTTTTTCAAAGAAACCTCTTGCATTCCTGTGTAAATTTGCCTAACCAATATGCAAAACAATTTCGTCAATTTTAATGGTAATATAGTAGAAGCAGGGCAGCCAATTTTTACTGCTGCGAATCGGGCTTTCAGGTATGGTGATGCAGTTTTTGAAACCATACGATTAATGAATGGCGAAATACTTTTTTTTGAAAAGCATCTTGCCCGATTATCCCGTTCTATGGAATTATTGGGAATGAATAGTCACGACGATCTTACATTCCATAATTTGTATTTGTCTATCCGTCATTTAGATCAGGTTAATAATCTGAAAGGAAATGGAAGAATCCGGTTGGAGGTTTTTCGTAACGATGGAGGACTTTATACACCACAATCAAACAACGTTTCTTATTTGATCGAAGTCTCAAATTTATCAAACCGTAGTTTTCAATTAAATGATAGCGGATTGAAAATTGATCTATACACTGATATTAAAAAACCGGTTAGTCGCTTATCAAATTTAAAGTCATCGAATGCTTTGTATTACGTAATGGCAGGTTTGTTTAAGAATAAGTCAAATAGCGGCGATTGCTTGGTGATGAATACTGATGGACGAATTGCCGAAGCGATTAGTTCGAATATATTTTTGCTGGAGGATAACATTTTTTATACGCCATCTCTCGATGAAGCGTGTGTAGCAGGGATTATGCGTGAAGTATTAATTCAACATTTACGGGACCAAGGAAAACAAGTAGTTGAAAAGGGAATCAATGTTGATGATTTGTTGAAGGCCGACGAAATCTTCCTCAGTGATGTTATTCATGGAATTCGTTGGGTAGGAGCATTCAGAACGAAAAGGTACTTCAATAATTATTCAACTAAACTGATCAAAGAACTTAACACTATCCATCAAATAAAAAAGGTCTGATTTCTCAGACCTTTTTTTGTATTGAAAAAAATTTCAATTATTTCTTTGTAGCCGGCTCAGTTGGAATAGTTACTGATTCAGCACTTGCCATACTTTGCTCTGTTGCTGTTTTGATTTCAGCATACTGAGTGCTCCAACCTTCAACTTGAGTTTGAGAAGCAACCATTTTCGTTTGGAAGTCAGCAAGACCTTTTGTAGCTTCTTCAGGATTGATTTCGCCTTTCATTACTTTGTCTTTCCACTCGCCAAATTGCTTTGTAGTTTCATCCCAAGTCGCTTTGAAAGTGTTGAACTCTGTTTGCATTCCTTCAAGTTTTGTTACGTTCTCAGTAGAAGCCTGAATAGATTGAGCTAACTGAGTTTTAACAGCCTGATCTTTTGGAGAAGTCAATCCGTTCATTCTTTCAGTTTGTTTTGCAGCGAATTCTTTTGCTTGAGTAGTAGTAGCAGTAAGTTCATTGCTCCAATTGGTAGCTTTTTCACCTAATGCTGTCCAATCTGTACCAAACTGATTTACATCAGCTACAGTTTTTGGATCGACTTTTTTTGTGCAAGCTGAAAAGCTCAATGCTCCAGCTACTACGATTGCTA
>CAYHCU010000405.1:0-2647 GCA_964355035.1 uncultured Flavobacteriales bacterium
AAAGAACTTGTGTTAGAAAGAAAAAGGATGACATCATAACTTTCCAAATTTCTTATGGAAAAGGCAATTTTTGAAAATATATTCTTTCTATTTTTGGGTTTCATTCTGCACTACAAATATGGCTAATTATCGATTAAGAGTAAAAATAGAAGATCACGAAGAAGTGGTGAGGGATATTGAAATTATATCTACACAGACCTTTGAAGATCTGCATCGGGCAATTCACAACTCTATTGGCTTTGATGGCGACAAACCTGCATCCTTCTACATGAGTGATGATAATTGGAAAAAAGGAAAAGAAATCACAAATAAAAACCTTTCTGAACCTGAAGAAGCAAATAAGGCAAAAATGAAAGATGCACGATTGTGTGATTTTATTGTGGACCCGCATCAAAAAATCTATTATTCATTCGATTCTGCACATTGGACATTCAGAATTGAATTAATAAAAATTAATCGCGAAGAAGATCAACATGCACAATATCCACGTTGCGTAAAATCAAATGGTGAAGCTCCTAAGCAATTTGGAAACACTTTGGCTGCTATCCTTCCGGTACCGGAAGAATTTGATTCATTGGAAGATCTTGATGATGATGATGACGATACTGAAGACGATACTGAAGGTGATATTTTAGCTATCGATGTGAATGAACTTCCCGAAGGTGAAGAAAAAGATGATTCATTTGTTGCTGCAATTGAAGTTGATGAAAGTGCTGACGAATTCGAAGCTGACGATGAAAACATGCTTGATGATAGCACTGCAAGTGACAAAGACGAATTTTGATTTAAAGAACTAAATTGTTAAATGAAGACCCTCCTACACGAGGGTTTTTTATTTTTACAAAAATGAAAAAACTAATCATAATAGGTGGGCCTACTGCTTCCGGTAAAACCGGACTTTCAATACTATTGGCTAATCATTATGAAACTGAAATTGTTAATGCTGACAGCAGACAATTTTACAAACAAATGGACATTGGTACTGCTAAACCGACTAAAGCAGAATTGGCTCTTGCTACCCATCATTTTGTCGACTTTCTTAATCCTGATGAAGAATATAACGCAGGGAAATTTGAAATCGATGCATTAAAAATAATTCAAACCGTTTTTGAGAAAAAGGATTATGCAATCGTAGTTGGGGGAAGTGGATTGTACATTAAAACTCTGTGTGATGGAATGGACAATTTACCTGAATCAAATCCTGAAATTAGAAATAAATATAATAACATTTTTACGAGTGAAGGTATTGAAGCATTACAGAAACTTTTACTGGAAAAAGATTTAGACTATTACACTGTTGTAGATCTTAAAAACCCTCATCGTCTAATTCGTGCCTTGGAAGTTATTGAGCAAAGTGGGCAAACCTACACTTCTCTAAGAAAACGAAATAAATCTATAAGACCTTTTGAAATAATTAAAATAGCAATCGAAGTTCCACGTGAAGCACTATACGAAAGAATCAATTTTCGTGTCGACGAAATGATTAAAAATGGCTTAATCAATGAAGTAAAATCTCTTTCATCTTTTCGAAAATCCAATGCTCTTCAAACGGTGGGCTATTCTGAAATTTTTGCTTTCCAGGAAGGTAAATTAACTCAAGAAGAAGCCATTGATTTAATTAAAAAAAACAGTCGCAATTATGCAAAACGACAGATGACTTGGTTTAAAAAGGATGCTGAATTTAAGTGGTTCCCAACTGATTCATTGAAGGAAATTTTGGAGTATATTGAAAATTATAAACAACAATAGGGATTTTTTTTTGCAACGAGATTCCGTATGAATTTACTATACATTTATTCATATGCCTCAAAGTTAAAAAGATGATTTTTATATTCACAGCTAATGCAGTAGGCATCTCGTCGCCTTACGCTACTCCTCCTCCCAATAATGCGATCACTGTGTCATCCTGTAAGGATCTCGTTGTTCTCTAAGAACGGCGGCTCGCAAATACCTATTTAGATTCACTTTATAGCGGATACCAAACATTTGAACGCATTCGTAAATTAAATCTCTCCCTAACTTTTGTTGGTGACTCATTTTATAGCATCTAAAGATAACTTCTATGCATAGCAAAAATTATCACAACAATTAGTAGAAATGAGAAAAAATAGAAATCCGTTAGCGGTCGTACTTAGAAACCTACAAGGTTCTTCCAGAATGACAGACGTGTTACTTATAAGGGGGAAAGGAAGTAAAACCTACAAGATTCTTCCAGAATTTCACCGTCTACTTTAGCAAAATGTTTTTCAATTGAACAAATAATATTAAGTACTACACTTTAATTGAAAGATGAAAATGCTGCAAGCATCTAGTAGCGGTTTACTTTTCCCTCTTCTCCTCTCAAACGATGTATCCGTCATCCTGTGAAGGAACTTTTAGGTTTCTAAGCGCAACAGCCAACGAAATCAAACTCATCCTACAGACTGCATTTGCTGCCGTTCTTAGAGACCAACGAGTTCTCTAAGAACGGCGGCACGCTGAAACAAATTTGAATTCACTTTAAATAAGCGCGACTCGAAAAACGAACATCGAACCTCGAATTTCACTTTTGGCTAAAGCCGAATTGTAGTTTATTCTTTTGCCCGTCACCTGAAGGTCAATGTCATTTAGTTAAGCGTTAAATTGCTCGTTTATAGTTAGTTTCAGT
>CAYHCU010000406.1:0-2638 GCA_964355035.1 uncultured Flavobacteriales bacterium
TTTAGGAAATACAATCAACACAAAATTTGCAGAAGATTTCCCAAATTTATCTCTAGATGGAAAAACCTTATATTTCGCTTCGAAAGGATGGAACAGCATGGGTGGATTTGATATTTTTCGATCAGAATGGGATGAGAGCTTAGGAAAATGGGGTGAGTGTAAAAACATAGGTTATCCTTTGAACGATGTAGAAGACAACAACTTTATTTCATTTACAGCTGATGGACAAAGCGCCTACATTTCATCTGTCAGAACTGAAGGTTTTGGAGATAAAGATATTTATAAAGTAGAATTTTTAGATACACTGCACCACCCATTCCATTCCTATTTATCAGGCATGGTAAGTTCAACTACAGGTGGAAAAACGGAAATAACAAAAGTTTCCATTGAGGAAAAAGAAACCGGAAAATCAACAACTTTTGCTCCGAACACAACTATCAATAATTTTGTTTTACCGGTAGTACCCGGTAATTATATACTGCGTGTTGAAGGCTACAATTTTTCGAATTATTCAGAAGAACTAACAATTGAAGCTTTATTTCCACCACAGGAAATCGTGCACAATATACAGGTAAAAACTACTAAATAAAAACTAATGGAATTAATTTTAAAACGACCTATCGTATTCCTTGATCTTGAAACAACAGGAACTAATGTAGGATCTGACAGAATTGTTGAAATTGCTTTACTTAAAATATTTCCGAATGGTTCTAAAGATTCCCGGTTACACAAGGTGAATCCAACTATTCCAATTCCGGAAGAGACTTCAAAAATTCACGGCATCTACGATAAAGATATAAAGGATGCTCCTACCTTCAAAGAGCTTGCAGCAGAATTAAATACTTTTTTAGGCGGAGCCGATCTGGCAGGATATAACTCAAACAAATTTGACATTCCTTTATTGATTGAAGAATTTACACGTTGTAATATTGATTTTGATATCCTCTCACGAAAATTGATTGATGTTCAGAATATTTTCCATAAGATGGAACAAAGAACATTATCGGCAGCCTACAAATTCTATTGCAATAAGGAATTAATAAATGCGCATTCTGCAGAATCCGATACCTTGGCAACATACGAAGTGATGCTTGCTCAATTAGATAAATATGAAGTCCTCAAGAATGACATAGATTTTCTTTCTCAATTTAGTTCAATTACAAAAAATGTAGATTTAGGAGGAAGGATTGTCTTCAACGATAAGAACGAAGAAGTCTTTAATTTCGGGAAATATAAAGGACGTTTAGTTGTAGAAATTTTTAAATCAGACACCTCCTATTACGACTGGATGATGAAAGGTGATTTTCCAACCAACACAAAAAATGTAATCACTGCACTTCGGTTAAAAACATTCAACAAATAAAGCGAGGATGAAAATTATTTGCATCGGCAGAAATTTTGTTGAACACGCAATAGAATTAAACAATGCTATTCCCGGAGAGCCTGTTTTTTTCCTGAAACCCGATACAGCAATTCTTCCGGCAGACAGAGCGTTTTATTTGCCGGATTTTTCAAAAGATATTCATCACGAAATCGAATTGGTTTTAAAAATTTCTAAAGAAGGAAAAAAAATTTCGGAAGAATTTGCTCATCGTTATTTTGATCAGATTTCAGTTGGGATAGATTTCACAGCAAGAGACATCCAACAAAAGCAAAAAGAAAAAGGGTTGCCTTGGGAACCGGCAAAAGCATTTGATCACTCAGCGCCTTGTGGTGAATTTATTTCTTTCAAAGAATTGAAAGACCCTGAAAACATACAATTCCATCTTAACATCAATGGAAAAACAGTCCAAATGGGAAACTGTAATCTGATGATCTTCAATTTTGCAAAAGTAATCAGTTATGTTTCGCAATTTATTACGTTGCGGAAAGGCGATTTGATTTATACCGGTACACCGAGTGGTGTTGGTGCTGTGAAGGAGAATGATTTGTTGGAATGTTTTTTAGAAGGGAAAAAAATGCTTGAAGTGAAAGTCCTGTAAACTGATGGCTGAAAGCGTTTTTCGAGGTTCGATATTCGTTATTCGAAGTTTGCAAAATCGAATTACGAATTACGAATTACGAACAACGAATATCGAACAACGAACTCATTTCACCGACGTCGAATCCGTATTCGTAGCTCCCAGATTGAAAATATTTGCTTCTGATTCATTAATCGTTTCTTTATTCATAACAACCTTCCATTTACCGTCCTCCTTTTCAAGATCGAAAACCATATCTTTTGAATGTCCATCAACCTTTACCTTGACTTTCGCTTCATCGCCTGTAATCGCTTCTTCAATTACATCAATTTTAGCATCCGCTAAAAAAGGTTCAGCTCCCATTTTTTTGAAACCACTCATTATATTCAACAAACGATCGGTATCATCTGTACCATAGGTTTTGGCCGCTTCATAATCTTGTTTTGAAATGGCAGAAAGAAATTTCTCTGTTATTGAAGAAGGAGAATCATTTTTACCGCAAGAGAAAAACAATAAAATAGCAGTGAAAATTGAAATTATTCGTGTTGATTTTAGCATGTCAGTATATATGAGAGTAAATTAATTTAGTTTTTGGATTAAGGTAGAGATTATCACAAGCGACATAATCAACACCGCTTTCATGAGACAAATTTATAAATTTTTCATTTTATTCTTTA
>CAYHCU010000407.1:0-2629 GCA_964355035.1 uncultured Flavobacteriales bacterium
TGATTCTCATCGACGGCTTCGGCGGGTAAATATAAGTGCCTCTAGCCGCATACTCTTTCAAAATATCATTTTGAATTGTTCCTGCAATTTTCTTCAGATCTGCCCCCTGTTTCTTTGCTAATGCAATATATAACGCCAGCAATATTGCGGCAGTTGAATTAATCGTCATCGATGTGCTAATCGTTTCTAATTTAATTCCACTGAATAAAATCTCCATATCACGCAACGAATCAATCGCTACGCCGGCTTTTCCAACTTCACCATCTGCAAGGTCGTGATCAGAATCATATCCAATTTGTGTAGGCAAATCAAAAGCAACCGATAATCCGGTGGTACCTTGTCCGAGAAGATAATGATAACGCTTATTCGATTCTTCCGCAGTACTAAATCCGGCATACTGACGCATCGTCCACAACTTGCTGCGATACATATCCGGCTGAACTCCGCGAGTGAACGGAAATTCACCCGGCAAATCTTTTATTCCTGCATGATTTGTATAAACCTGCTTGATTTCAATTCCGCTTTCGGTAACTATCTTTTTCTCAGACACAGAAATTGTTTTTAACTGATTAACTTTTTCGCTTCCATTTTCAAAAAGTCTATCGCTCTTTGAGTCGGAAGAATTTCCAATAGCAACGCTTGTTCAATAATATTAGAACTCATCTGAATTCCTGTTGCATTTTTTCCAACATTATTGAAAGCAATATTTACAATTCTGATCATTTCTTCTTTTGCATCCTTCACTTCCTCCCACGCATTTTCTGAAATATAAATCTGTTGCGACAAATTATGCTCAAACTCTGCACGGATAGTTGAAATAAGGTCAAGTTGTAGTTGTTGCGCTGTCATCCCGCCACTATGCACTCTAACAAGTATTGAATTGGGACCTATTCTTTCCAGGAAAAGCACCAAACGCTCGTAAGCCTGCAACTTTAATGGCATCGATTCTTTCTGCCGAACATTTTGATCCTCCATCAGTCGAATATTCAATTCCTTTTCAATAAATTTTCGCATCATGATGTTCTGCGAATCAAATGATTTCTTAACAACAAGAAACATTCCCATCAATACAATTATTGCAGGAATAAAATAAAGTAAAATGTCTGTTATAGTGTTTATAGTGTCCATTTTTTATTTTTAACAGGCACGATATTTTGTAGTATCAGCAAACAAGAAACGAAGAACCGCTTGCTCTTTTTTCCCAAATTCTAAATGTCGCCGTTCATAAACTGTGGTGGCAACTTCCAATGCATCTGCTAAACGAAACGTAATAAAGCCCTCTGAACCGCCCCAAGAAAAAGAAGGAACAAACTTAGGCGGGAATCCATTTCCGAAAATATTTGCACTTACACCTACAACTGTTCCTGTATTAAACATTGTATTGATACTGCATTTCGAATGATCTCCCATAATCAAACCACAAAATTGCAGTCCTGTGTTTAGATAATCCTGATGTTCATAGCTCCAAACTTTAACTTTTGAATAATTGTTTTTCAGATTTGAATTATTCGTATCAGCACCCAGATTACACCATTCACCCAAAACAGAATTTCCTAAAAATCCATCATGAGCTTTATTGGAATATCCAAAAATTACGGAGTTACTGATTTCACCTGACACTTTACAATGCGGACCGACCGTTGTTGCTCCGTAAATTTTTGCTCCCATTTTTACAGTAGAATATTCTCCTAATGAAAATGGGCCACGAATCATTGCGCCTTCCATAATCTCAGCATCTTTCCCTATATAAATATAGCCTCCGGTTGCATTCAGATTTGCACATTCTACCACAGCTCCTTCTTCCAGAAAAATATTTTCAGGTTGCAAAACACGGTTGGTTGAACTTATTGGCTTTGACTTTCTATTTTTTGTGATTAGTTCGAAATCTGTTTTTAATGAATGTTCATTTAGCGAAAAAACATCCCATGCAAATACCAAACGTTTAAAATTTGTTTTCACCGGTTTGGGATTCTTTATTTCTACAGACGCGATATCTTTAACGCTTTCAAGTGAACCTGTATGAATGGCAATAATAAGATTCTCCTGTACTAATGCATCGCCAATCGCCAATGCTTTTATTTCTGCAATTAACTCTTCTGAAGGTAAAAGAGATCCGTTGATAAAATAATTGTCATTGGTTAAAGTGAGAGGGAATAAATCCTGCAGGTATTTCTCAGTAAGAAAACTAACTTTTGCCAAACAACTTCTTTCCCATTTCTCATGGATTTTTAAAATACCAATCCGAATGTCAGCAATCGGACGTGTTTGAGTCAGCGGAAGCAATGTCCTTCTTGTCTCATCATCGAATAAAATAATATTCATAGCAGCAATTAATTTAAGTCTTCAAAAATAAGATTTGTTCACAATAAAAAAAGGCTTCCTGTAAAAACAAGAAGCCTTTTTTCAAATAATTTATAGTTAGAAGGAACAACTTATTTAGTTACTTCTTTCTTTTTTGCATAACGAGTAAGGAACTTGTCTACACGACCTGCTGTATCGATAAGTTTCATCTTACCGGTATAAAAAGGATGCGACATGTGGCTAATCTCCAGCTTTACAAGCGGGTAATCATTACCATCCGTCCATTTAACGGTTTCTTTTGTTTCGATTGTTGAACGTGTAATAAGGG
>CAYHCU010000408.1:0-2624 GCA_964355035.1 uncultured Flavobacteriales bacterium
GTTTTATGAAGATAAAAAAGGAAGATTTCCAGGCCGTATAAAAGGAGTCGATAATCAAGGCTTACTTAAAGTCGAAGATGAGGATGGTGAAATTCGGCTGTATGATTTGAAAGAGTTGAAATATTTGGGATTGTCGTAAGCAGCAATAAAAGCTTTTTGTTAGATTTTCGCCAGTTTTCCCACTAAGAGATTTAAAAAGTTCGTTAAAGGTTTGACAGCCATCATTTTCATCATAGGGTTTAAATCAGCATCGAAAGCTAATTGAACCGTACTAGAGCCGGGAGCATTCTCTTTGATAATGCAATCCAGTCCGAAATCAAAGGGTGCTTTTCCGTTACGGGCAACTTTTATCAATGAATTTGGAGTCTTCTCTACGATCTTCATTCCTAGGCTGGCCATACCGGCAATAGTAAAACTACAATCTTCTTCTGTCGATTGCCAATTTGTAACTTGCTCAGGCATGAGTTTTTCAAAATTATTGAAATTACTTAGGAAATTAAAAATTTCTTCAGATGATTTATCGACGTTCGTAACATCACTTTCTATTCTTGTCATAGCTGATTATTTTTATTGAGTAATTAATCCGGTCCACTTTTCCGGCTCTTCTTTCCATTTACTTAAAATATCTAAATCCTTTGATTTTATGTAATTTGATTCGACTGCTTGGTCCAGCAAAATAGTGTAATCGCAAAGAGAAATGACAGGGCACTTTTTTTTCTCGAAATTATCGATAGCATGTGGAAATCCATAGTTGAAAATAGAGATCATGCCTTTGACTTTGCAGCCGGCGTCACGAAGCACATCAACAGCTTTTAAAGAGCTTTTTCCTGTAGAGATTAAATCTTCTATTACCACTACAGTTTGACCTTCTTTTATTTCTCCTTCGATTAAATTTTCTCTTCCATGGTCTTTAGCAGTGGAACGGATATAAACAAAAGGAAGGCCCATTGCTTCGGCAACCAATGCACCTTGGGCAATAGCGGCAGTTGCAACACCTGCGATTACATCGGGTCTGCCATAGGTTTCTTCTATTGTAGTCACTAAGGCTTGGCGGATAAATGTCCGTACTTTTGGATACGACAAAGCTATCCTATTGTCGCAATAGATTGGTGATTTCCAGCCTGAAGCCCAGGTAAAAGGGTTATCCGGCTGAAGTTTAATTGCTTTGATTTGAAGCAAGAATTCAGCAATTTTTTTTGACGTGATTTCATTTACTGGCATGCCACAAACGTACGAATTCGCTTACAATGGCAAGGTTTTTTTGTGATAAAAAGTTATTCAATGTGCTTTGCAATCATTTATTAATAGCGAGATTTGTCTATTCTATGAAAGTTGCTCACAAAGTATTTATTAATGACAGGCCCTTGGTTTTTGTAAATGTCTATACTTCGCCAATTCCGAAGGAGTATGAAGGGTATGCAATTTTAAATGACCAAAGTACTACCTTAAAAGCGGCAATAAAATTATTGGAGGCAGGAAAAGAAACAGGAGTTGTTTATATGAGTGCGGAGGCAGACCAAAGTTGGAAAGCTTTTGTTTCACTTTATGTTCTGATTGTAGCTGCGGGCGGTTTAGTAGAAAACGAGAAGGGCGAATTTCTTTTCATTTACCGCAAAGGGAAATGGGATCTTCCTAAAGGGAAAGCCGAATATGAAGAGACGCCTGAAGAGACAGCTATTCGTGAAGTGGAAGAAGAGTGTGGACTGAAGGACCTCAGAATAGAGAAAGAGCTAACCAAGACTTTTCATACTTATAAAGAGAAAGGAAAGCATATTCTAAAAGAAACATATTGGTATTTAATGAGCGTAAAAGGTAATCAGAAACTCGTGCCTCAGACAGAAGAAGGAATAACTGCAGTGAAATGGATTTCTGAAAGCAGAATAGCGAAGGAAGTTTTGGTCAACACCTATTCTTCTATAATTGGAATTTTTAATTGAATCTTTAATAATTTGTGCGTATTACTTTCTTTTATAACTTCGTACTTCAACAAAGAATAAAATGAGCAAACGTATTGCTGTTTTTCCGGGATCTTTTGATCCAATTACAAAAGGCCATGAAGAGATTATCAAAAGAGGTTTGCCTTTGTTTGATGAGTTAATTATTGGAATCGGCTATAATACAAATAAGAATTATTTTTTCTCTCAGGATAGAAGAGAGCATTTTATCAATAAGACTTTTGAAGGTGAATCGAAGATTAAAGTGATGCGTTATTCAGGGTTGACTATTGAGTTTTGCAAGCAGATTGGGGCAACCTACATTCTCCGTGGGCTTCGTACATCAGCTGATTTTGAATTTGAAAGAGCGATCGCACAGATGAATCGTGGATTGGCACCTGAGATTGAAACAATTTTTATAGTTTCTCACCCGGCTTTATCGCATATTTCATCAACAATTGTGAGAGATATATTGTTGTATCAGGGAGATGTTTCGGCGTTTGTTCCGGCTTCTGTTTTACTTTGATTTTGCGGGGACTTTAACTGGGGTACATTCATTTTCTTGGGAGTAATCAAAATTTCTCACCTAGTTTGTATCTAAAGGAAGAATCGGATTAATTTTGCTGTCGTACTTGGAGAACGACGAGTTCCTTACAGGATGACACAGTGATCGCATTATTGGGAGGAGGA
>CAYHCU010000409.1:0-2623 GCA_964355035.1 uncultured Flavobacteriales bacterium
CTACCCGATGATGGCACCAAATCGACGATTAGAAAAACGGGCCGAACTAATTGAAAAACTAAAAATAGATTACCCTCTAGTATATGATCTTTCAAGTCTTGAAAAATCAGAAGATTTCCTGGAAGGAACAGGAAGCTTAATAATTGATCATGAATTAAAGCTGGCTTATGCGTGTATTTCTAAGCGAACAACAAACACAGCTATAAAACAATGGGAAAGTAGTACGGATTACAAAGTAGTAACCTTTAAAGCAGCAGATGAAAATGCACTTCCTATTTACCATACGAATGTATTACTGACAATTGCAACTCACTTTGCAATTATTTGTAATGATGCTATTATACCGGATGAAAACCAAAATATAATAGATATACTTTCTTCAACAGGAAGAAAAATAATTGCAATCACCTTTGACCAATTGAATAATTTTTGCGGCAATTGCCTGGAAGTAAAAAATATTGCCGGAGAACATTTTCTTCTTATGTCTGATCGTGTACGGAATGCTTTTACACCGGAGCAAATAAAAATAATTGAAGAATCGTGTAAGATACTTTCGGTTGACATCTCTGCCATAGAAACAATTGGCGGAGGAAGTGTACGATGTATGGTAGCAGAATTATTTTAGACTACTCTATTTTTCAATTTTCTCGACTAATGCTTTGATGTCCTTCGGCTTAAAGAAATTTGATTGTCCTCTGTAATCGCTATAAATAAATTCCCCTGTCTTACTATTAACGACTGTAGTCATTTTATCAGATCCTTGTAGGTAAACGATCATATAATAAAAAGTGGCTTCAGATTCAAGAATTTTATTTCCTAAGTCAGCCATTGAAATTTCAATATGTTTTCCGGAATAATTTTCAAAAGGGGTTTCCTTTTCGCGGGCATCCAATCGTTTCATGATTCGGTCTTCAACAAATAAAGTTTCATGTTGCAAGTTTTTAATTTGAGTCTTATCCACATCACTTGCAAATCTCCATCGTGGTTTATTATCAATTAAGCAACGATTGATTTCCTGCAAATAGTTTTTCAAAAGTCCCCAATTCCATTCAGGAATCTTCACTGTACCTTTGCACAAAAACTCAAAAGCATCAATACTGATTCTTTGTTTTAAATCATCATAATTCGCCCAAGGCAAGTTCACTTCAATTCTTGCCAGTACCTGTTCTTCGAGATGATTTTCTTTTTTAACTTCAAGATTACGCCAAAGCTGAATATAAACTTCAGTAAATTGAGCATATTTGCCAAACAAATCTGCATTACTTACATAATCTCGACTAGAATTATAACTCCTTAAGCCAAGAAAAATAGAATTTTCTTTATTGGCAATTGATTTGTAACGATCGAAATCTATCACTTCAAATTTATTAAACTTCCAAACATCTCTGATAAGAGTTTCAATTTTCGATTGTTGCTCTTTATCACTTTCCCGAAGAACAAAATAAGTTGTAGCGGTGTGGAATTCCTCCATATCGCTCTTTTTAAAACCAGAAGGTTTGATCGCCCCTGGAGCCCCAATGTTAATTTGAGCTGAAACTGAAAATACAATCAAAATACATAAACAGCTAAGTAGTCCTTTTTTCATAATGTGTGTAATTATTGCAGCAAGATAATAATTACAATTAATGACACAAAAATATTTTTACCTTTACCTATTGAAAAAAATCAAATGTCAACCCTTCGAAATTTAATTTTGGCCGAACACTCAAAAAAGCAGGTAGAGAAGATTGTTAGATATATTGGAAACAATCAAATTCGCTTTGACGAACTGCTGAATTTCACAATGGGAAAAGAGGAACGGTTAGCTCAATGCGCCTCGTGGTCGCTTGAATATTGCGTGGAAGCACATCCAAAATTGGCCACCAAACATCTAAAAAAAATCATCCAACATTTAGCCAAACCTGGGCACCATGCTGTTCGCAGAAATTTAGCAAAACTTTTGACATTTGTTGACATCCCTGAAAAGCTTGAATCACTTCTCATTGAAAATTGTTTTCGAATTTTGAATTCGTCGGAAGAATTAATTGCCAATCGAGCTTATGCTGCATATGCTATTGAAAGACTCTGTAAAAAATATCCCGAATTGTATCAAGAGCTGATCGCCAGTTTGGATGCACAATCAGATTATGACTCGCCGGGAATGAGAAGTGTTATGCGGACCGTTAAATTAAATCGCGATAAAATGCAAAAGAGAATCAGCTTTTAGGACAAAAAGTCAAAAATCAAAAATCAAAAGTCAAAAGTCAAAAGTCAAAAGTCAAAAAAACAACCACACACTTCTGCGGAAATCTGCGCTATCTGCGGGACAAAAAATCAAAAGTCAAAAATCAAAAGTCAAAAAAACGACCACACACTTCTGCGGAAATCTGCTATCTGCGGGACAAAAAATTGAAAATTAAAAATTAAAAATCAAAAGTCAAAAAAACAACCACACACTTCTGCGGAAATCTGCGCTATCTGCGGGACAAAAAATCAAAAGTCAAAAATCAAAAGTCAAAAAAACGACCACACACTTCTGCGGAAATCTGCTATCTGCGGGACAAAAAATTGAAAATTAAAAATTAAAAATCAAAAGTCAAAAAAACAACCACACACTTCTGCGGAAATCTGCGCTATCTGCGGG
>CAYHCU010000410.1:0-2611 GCA_964355035.1 uncultured Flavobacteriales bacterium
TGGCTTTCGCGAAATTAAACCTTTGTCAGATGCAGGAAAAATATTTACATCATTTCTATTTATCATTAGTATCAGTACTTTTGCATATGCTATTTCTGTTATAACAAGATATGTTATTGAAGGCGAATTCCAAACTTATTTTAGACATTATAAGGTGAATAAAGAAATTCAAAAACTAAAAAATCATGTCATTGTATGTGGTTATGGTCGCAATGGTAAACAAGCCTGCGAGCAATTGAAATCCGAGAATGTAAAATTCGTTGCCATCGAGTCGAATCCCCAGATCATTGCAGCCATGCACGAGGATGAGAGTGTTCTGTTTATTGAAGGCGATGCTACAAAAGATGAGGTGCTTCTCGAAGCTGGATTAGAAAACGCAAAAGCGCTTATCACTGCTCTTCCTAGCGATGCCGCAAATGTTTTCGTAGTATTAACCGCACGCGATCGTAATTCGAAATTGAAAATTATTAGTCGTGCTTCTGATGATGCTTCTGAACATAAATTGAAACGTGCCGGAGCAAATAATGTCATTATGCCTGATAAAATCGGTGGAACGCATATGGCTGCTTTAGTTACCAAACCTGATGTGTTGGAATTTATTGATCATATTACAGGTCGTATTAATATTCGACTGGAAGAGGTTTTGTTTAGTAGCCTTCCTGAGTCAATGCGAAACAAATCGATTCGTGAATTAGAAATAAGAAATAAAACCGGTGCTAATATCATTGGATTTAAAACATCGGAAGGAGATTATGTAATTAATCCACCACCTGATACAATTATGATGCATGATGCCAAATTATTTGTATTGGGGACCCAAGAACAACTTTCTAAATTCAAACAAATTTTAAAATAGAAAATGACGACAATTCTAGTCACAGGAAGTAACGGGCTCTTAGGTCAGAAAATAATTTATGCGCTAAGAGGGAGAAGTGATGTGAATGTCATTAGTACTTCCCGTGGTGACAATAGAATGAAAGTAAAGGATGGTTACATTTATTCTTCAATGGATATAACCGATAGAACTTCTGTTGATCGTGTCTTCGAAATGTTTCGACCGGATGTCGTTATCAATACTGCTGCTATGACCAATGTCGATGCATGTGAAAGTAACAAAGAGGAGGCTTGGTTACTGAATGTGCAATCTGTCGAATTTATTATTGATGCATGTAAGAGGCACGCTACTCATTTAGTGCACTTGTCAACAGATTTTGTTTTTGATGGAAAATCCGGTCCGTATATTGAGACGGATCAACCAAATCCATTAAGTTTTTATGCACATACAAAATATGAATCGGAAAAAATAATTGAAAAAAGTGGGTTGTCTGCAGCGATACTTCGAACGATTATTATTTATGGTGTTGTAGATGATAATAGCAGGTCGAATGTTGTTCTCTGGGCGATAAATTCCTTGAAAAATAAAAAGGCAATTACTGTAATCAATGATCAGTTTCGTTCTCCAACATTAGCTGAAGATTTGGCAGATGCTTGCATTTCTGCTGCACTAATCAGAGCAACCGGCATTTATCACGTTTCAGGAAGGGAATTAATGAATATTTTGGATATTGTTAAAATTGTTGCAGATTTTTTTGAGTTAGATCAAAGTTATATTATTTCTACGGGTACTGCAGATTTAAAACAACCGGCCGCTCGTCCTCCCGTTACAGGTTTTATAATTGATAAAGCTGTGAAAGAACTGGGTTTTAAACCTCATACTTTTTTAGAAGGGTTAGCTTATTTAAAGAACCAGCTTAAATTGGTTGCAATCAAAAACTGATTGCCTTTCATTTGTAAAGCGAATCGTTTTTCAAATGAAAAGAAAAAAAATAAAATCGGGGTGGAAAGAGTATCTGACTCTCTCTATGAGAGAACGAAGAGGACTTACTATACTTCTAAGTATTCTTGTGTTCCAACTTATTTTTTTAATGTACTTGAATAGCGTTAACCTGGAATATCCTTTTCCGGATTTTGATACAGTTAAAAGAATTGGTGCCGAAATCAGGAAAGAAGATCGGCAGTTGTTGAAGATTAATTCACTTCCAGTTACTGAACTTTCGCTTTTTAATCCTAACCAATTACCAATACAAAAATGGATAAGTCTGGGTCTTTCTGAAAAGCAAGCAAATTCAGTTCTGAACTATATTAAAAAAGGCGGAAGTTTTAAAACCAAAAAGGATGTCAAGAAAATTTATGGCATGAATGACAATTTGTATGCTTCTATCTTCCCATTTATTGATTTGCCGGATTCTTTAGTGTACAAAAATTATTCCTATAAGAAGTATGATAAACCAAAGTTGAAAATTCTCGAAATAAATACGGCTGACTCCATTGAGCTGGAAAAGCTGAAAGGAATAGGGCCAACTTTAGCATCACGAATTGTTAGATATAGAGACAAACTGGGTGGATTTATTGACATTCAACAATTGAAAGAAGTATGGGGCTTAAATGATACGTTGTTTCAATTGATCATAAAGCAAGTCCAATTAAAAAACTCTTTTGAATTAAGTAACCTGTACCTTAACAGTGATTCTTTTCTTGCTTTATCTAATCATCACTATGTTGGATGCAAATTATATTGTTTAATAGTAAATTATAGAAAACAGTATTTTAA
>CAYHCU010000411.1:0-2581 GCA_964355035.1 uncultured Flavobacteriales bacterium
TTTAAAGGTCGATGCAGTTCAAACATGGCTTGGTCGGGCTTTTACGACCTATTTGTCATCAGAATTAAACGCAGAAATATCAATTGACCGGGTTAGTTTTCGCTTAGTGAAAAGCATTGTATTAAAAGATGTCTTAGTGAAAGACCTTCATGGTGATACGCTAATATATGCATCTGAAATCAACGTAGCCATCAGCAAATTTTCCACTAAAGAAAGGCAGTTATCGATAAGTAATTTATTGCTTTCTAACGGCACTTTTAATTTAAATCGATACAAAGGAGAAGAAAACGACAATTTGAATTTTCTAATTGATTATTTCTCATCAACCGATACTAGTTCGAGTGCTCCCTGGGCTCTTAATGTTAAGAATCTCGTTTTTGAAAACATGCATTTCCGACGATTGAATGAGAACGATACAGATAAAGTACATGGTGTGAACTTTTCAAACCTGGACTTGAGTTCTATTTACGGTGATTTCAATAATTTTCATATTATCAACGACTCCATTTTTGCAGATATAGATAAATTACGGTTTAAAGAAAAATGTGGTTTTTCAATTAATGAATTTTCAGGACAAGCAAAAGTTTCAAATACAGAAATCAGAGTTAAAAATCTTGTTATTCATTCGCCGAATACGAATATCAAAACAAATTTAGTTTTTCAATTTGACAGCTTTGCTTGTTTTGATGAATTTACAAGTCAGGTTAATTGGACATCTGAATTCAAAAAATCATCGGTATCATTTAAAGACATTTCTTATTTCACAGATGACCTTTGGGGAATGGACGATTCTATAAATATAGATGGGAATTTCAAAGGAAAAGTGAATAGTTTCAAGGGAAAGAATGTGAGTATTCAATATGGCCAAAATACATCCTTTAAAGGAAATATTATAATGAATGGCTTACCGAAAATCGAAGATACATTTATTGAATTGTCGGCTGATGAAATAAAGAGTACAAGAAAAGATATTGAAACAATACCGGTTCCGCCTTTCACCGAAAATAAACATGTTGTTATTCCCGAAAACCTTGAACCTTTAGGTATTGTAAGATTCAAAGGTCGTTTCACAGGATTCTACAATGATTTTGTTGCCTACGGTACTATTAACACAGCGCTTGGATTAATTTCTTCAGATTTAAATTTAAAATATGATAAGAATAAAAAGACCACTGCTTACAGTGGACATTTATCTTCTACAAAATTTGATGCCGGCATAATTGCTAAAGTCCCCGATCTAGGTAAAGTAACATTAAGTGTAGATGTAAAAGGCAGTGGAATGCGCTTTGATAATGTGAATGCTGTCTTAAATGGAAAAATTGAAGCGATAGAATTCAAGAATTATACCTATAGAAAAATTGATGTAGATGGTGTATTTGCAAAGCAACTTTTCAATGGTAAGTTATCTGTTAATGAACCAAATGTAATTTTCGATTTTATGGGAACTATTGATTACCGAAAAAAGTTACCGGAATTTAATTTTATAGCAGACATCAAGCACGCACAATTAGATACCCTGAACTTATTCAGACTTTCAGGAGAAACTGTATTAGAAACAAGCTTAAGCACACATTTCAAAGGTAATCGACCGGATAATATCGTTGGAAGTATTGAAATTCTAAACACGAATTTTCGCGCCGGAAAAAAATTATATCACATCAATACTTTCAACCTGAATTCTGAAACTGAAAGCGGAATCCGTACTGTTGATGTCATTTCTGATAATCTTGATGCACATTGCCGTGGAACATTCGAATTTGAAACAATTGGGGATGCTTTTAAAGAAATTCTTCCTAGATATCTTCCATCTGTAATTCTACCCCGTAAATCTTTCAAGAGTAATCAAAATTTTACCTATGACATTCGTTTGAAGAACTTAAATGTTATAACAGAAAACTTTTTACCCTCATGGGATTTTGCACCTAATACAACAATCAAAGGAAATTTCAATAGCAGCCAATATGACTTTGAATTAGTATTAAATACACCATATGTACGTTACAAAAATTACACAATGGAGAATTTATCGATAAGTGCTGATGCAGATCGTCAAAGAATGAATTTAACAACCAGCGCATTGCGCATTTTGGGGACAGATTCAACATCACTTATCGAATTACCAAAGATAACTTCCATTGCAAAAAACAATCAGGTTATTTACACGATACACTTAGCTGATAAGGACACTTTTGCAAACAGAGCAAGACTAAGCGGAAATTTCAATTTTTTCAGCCAGTCAAAATTCAATTTTAAGGTAGACAGTTCATATTTAGTGATCGATAATCAGGAATGGAAATTGGATAGCTCAAATTTTGTCAGCATCGATTCTTCATTGATTATAGCAAAGAATCTGTTTTTTAAAAATGAGAGAGAAACCGTTTCAATTGATGGCAAAATCAGCAAAAACGAAAATGACAGGTTGAATGTAGAGATGACCAATTTTGACATCAAACATATCAATACAATTGCCAAAACGGACAAAAATTTTCTTGCAGGAATTATGAATGGAGAAATTCATTTATCTGATGTATATCACAAACCGCAATTAGAGTCAGACTTAATGATTTCATCTTTTAGAACT
>CAYHCU010000412.1:0-2566 GCA_964355035.1 uncultured Flavobacteriales bacterium
GCGGTGTATGAAATTTCAACACCTTGTTTTCTGAGTAGTTCGGGAATCCCGGAATTTATTTCCCTTGAATCAATAAGGATTTTTATCTCAGCCATAGCGTAATTAATTGCTTCTTTTATCTAATGAATTCTTCGTCTAGCCTAAAGCTAAATTAGACTGGGTGAGTGGACTAATAATTCACGCAGTACATGTCCCGCTTTTTTAGGTATCCAGATTTATTTTTGATAATTGTATTGAATCTGTGGCAATTTGTTTTTTGTATTTAGATGCCCTGCCTCGCCTGGTTTCTCATTATCATTATCTTTTAGGGCCCGGAAAAATTTACTCATTTTTTCTGTGAATTCATTTTTCTTTAGACTCCTTTTTTGAAAGGTAGGTGATCTTTTTCTCGGCCACATGCATGGCTCTTAAAGCTACTTCTTCTCCGTTGAGCGCATAAACAATCTTGTCGCTTAAATATGCTACCATCAATTCGTTTTTATCGAATGAAAAAAATTTAGCCAGCTTTAGCACCTGCTTTTTGGTTGGAAGTCTTTCTGCGCGTTCTATTTTGCTGAGAATGGCAGTATCCACATTTACCCCGGCAGCTACCTGCCTTATCAACAATCCCTTCGCCTCACGTAAATCTTTTAATATCTCGCCGACTCTTTTCATTAAAAACTTATTGACTTGACAAATTTTGTCAAATGTAAAAAAAAAAGCAAGAATCGGTGTGAAAAAATTTTTCAACAAGGAAGTGATTTCAAAGGCTATGAACGGAGGGAATAAAGGTTTCTGCTCAGGGAAAAAAAAGGAATTTACAAAACCGGTGCGCTCACATACTAAACCATTCGACATGATAGCCGGAATTGAATCTGCGTTTTTCTATTGAAGTCCATACTCGTTGCATGCGTAATCTTTTTCTTGCAAAAATGAAAGCGGATATGAATGATGAGATTGATTTAAAAATTATTCAAAAGCTTTTCTCATTCGTTCTTGTTCAGCATTGGAAATTCCAATTTTATTAGCAACATTTTTCCAGTTTTTGACAGATGACATTACTCTTTTTATTATTATTCCGGCATTTATTTTTTCAATTCGAAAATACTCATGCACGCTCAGCGCCAATTCGAGCTCAAGTGCATTATCTGTCTCTGAAATGTTCAAGCTTAGCCCTGTTCCAAATTCGTTCGGATTGATGTCATATGCCGGCGAAAGTTTCCATCCTTTTTCAGTTAGAAGAAAACCATGATTCCTGAGGTGATCATCAGTATTTTTTATGCTAATATTAAATACTATTCTTTTCCAAAGCTCTTCTAAGTCTGCATTTACGTCAGAACCGTGTTTCGAAATGAATGTTACCAGATCAAGATAACTTACTCCCGTATCTGAGGCTGATCCATCTACTAAACCTAACAAAGTCATTGCCGAAGCAAAATGTATTCTCCGTCCAACATTATTTCTGTCAAATCTTTTTGTCATAAATGTATGGTACTTGCTATTGAACTGAGCAATCTCATTTGTTGGTAAATTGATATCCGCCATGGCTGCAAGCTCGCTGACTACCATTTCCCAAGCCCCCATATTTTTATCATCATTAAGACTCGGAAACTTAGCGATCCACAGCTGTCCTTTTTCATCTCTGACGCTTGCTTTCGGTCTTGCGCCTCCTAATGATGCACCTGGTGCAATTAATAAATCTACCCATTTCAGGTATTCGCTGTCTTCAATATTATCTTCTTCGAATTTACGACTTGCATTTTCAAGTTCTCTCAAGCTTACCCATGGGGGAGCAGCCATGTTTGAATCATCATTAAGAAAATTACCATTTTCATTTAACTTGAATCGTAATCCTCCCATTCGATGGCAATCGTACACTCCAAGTAAATAATCAGATTCAACCAAGCTTTTTGGTTTTCGTTCCTCTTTTCTTGCTAAAGCTGCTTCTCTTCGATTCATGAGAACCCTTCCCCATCTATCAGGACATGAATCAAGAAAAACTCCGAAGTTTTTCTTTTCATTCGATGGAAAGAATTGTCCGGAATAAAGTTGTAATTCTGGATCAAGCATAAAAGTATATTCAGACTTGAGCCACTTAGTGGTATATTCAAATGAGAATACTTCCTTTCCTTTTGAAGGCAAAGTTGAAAGCACTCCCATAAGTGTGGGCTCTTCAATTCCAACCCAATGGGCATAAACGAATATTTCCTTTTTCTCACGCATCTTATTTTTTCTTCGGGGCTCTTTCTCTGACAATCATTTTTGCATCTTGAAGTTTTCTTCCAAGCGGATCATCTGAACCAATTTTTAATAAGTCTTTCTCTAGGCCAAGTACAAACAAGACTTGCAAATATGCTCCGATTGAAACACCATCTGCACCTTTTTCAATAGCCACAACTGTAGTACGACTAAGGCCGGCTCTTTCAGCAACTTGTCGAGCACTTAATCTTCTTCGTAATCTGGCAAGCTTGATATTTCCGCCGACCATACTTAAAACCTTATTAAGGATAGGTACAGGAGTATATTTACGTGTTTTCATAATGTTCACTATTATATACAAATGTACGTACTTTTGTTCATTATTATG
>CAYHCU010000413.1:0-2563 GCA_964355035.1 uncultured Flavobacteriales bacterium
AAATTTTTATACACTAACTAAATGACATTGACCTAAAGGTGACGGCAATAAAGCGACTGTAACCAAGCGACAGAAATTTAATATCCCTAAAGAAAATCATTATTAAATCAATTTATATGAACCGTATTGGATTTTAGTAGTTTTTCTTTTTTGTAATATTCCCAGGTAACTACATTTCCTTGATCTGCCGGTGAAATGAAGATACTAGTTCCTTCTGTGCTGATCGGTGTTTTTTTAACTGTGAAATCATTTCCGTTAAAATAGATGGCCCCAATGGTCATTTTGTTTTCAAGAACTTTATTTTTTTCTTTAATTTGTTCGCCATAAACAATGGTATAGGAAAGATCTTCATCACCCCTTTCTATAAAATTAAAATCAAAAGCGCCAAGAACTGAAAGTTCTTGAACAGCTCTTGAACTGGCTGGCCCACTTGTTTTGCTTTCTTTTCCTTCCTTTGCAAAAATTTTAGTGGAATTCAATTCGAATTTGTTGTTGAATTGCATAACAATAATTTCCTTCGATTCAACTTTACTGCCACTATAGGAATAGCGTTCCGCTACTCCTATCCAATTTCCTCCGTTCACGAAAAAATCGTGAAAGTAAATTCCACCCTTTTCTTCGCCTTGTAAACTTTTTATTTTAGCGAGATCTTTTTCATATGTCAGTTCTTTAAGTGTTGCTTGATGACCTTTTGCATCAAGTATGGTGAAAAATAAACCAAGACTTTTTGCATTTTCAAAGCGTTTTCCTTTTTTAAAAATTTCTCCGGCAAGTAGAAAACTATTTTCTTTTTCATTATAAACAGCATTAATTATATTCAAATACTCTTCTCCTTCAGAAATATTTTTCTCAAAAACCATACGGCCATTGGTTGCATCAATGACGAGAAATGAAGTTTCAACACCTCCACTTTTAGTATCACCTTGCCTTGTTACGGTTATACCGATAAGTTTCTCGTTGGAAAAATTCACAACGCCGGCAATGTTCTCTTCTGTGCCATCAAAATTGAAATTGAATGTTTCTTTTAATGAATTAGAATACCCTTTCAATGAAAACGAAACTTTGACCTTTGAGCCACCAAAACCCATTACCATCATTCCCATTTTTAAATTGGACTCTGCAGAGTATTTTACAAATCCGGTTGTACCCAAAGGAAATATTGTTGATGGAATTTTATTAGCGCTAGGCATTGATGTATTGAAGGTAGAACGATTCATTGCAGATAAGTCTTCAAATTTCTTTTCCCCTGTCTTACTGCCTTGGTTATCATAGCTTAGAAAAAAAGGTTTCCCCTTGGTTCTAAAACTCAAAAGAAAGGTATTAGAATTATAAGTCATTTCCTGGAGAGTAGTTCCTTTTGGGTTGACAATATCAATTGTTTTAGTTTCATTAAAATTTAAATCATATATTTTAAGTTTGTTTAGCTCATTTGATTTATCGACTTTAGAATCCTTATAGAATATGTAATAACCAAATGGTTTGTTTTGATATTGAATATATCCAATGTTTTTTGCATCAATTTCCTCTACACCGTCAATGTTCTTTTGAGCATATAGTCCGGAAATAAATAATAGAAATAATAGAGTTAATGTAAATTTGTTTTTCATAATTATTGTTTAAAGATTATTTTTTTAAAAATTTAATCGGTGCTATCACTTTTGACTTCTAACTTCCAACCTCAGTCATCAAACCGCATTCGGATATCGATCATAATGCACGGCCTTCACTTCTTTCAGAAGCATCTCCCGCAGTTCTGCAATGTTCACCTTTTTAACGGCTGAAATAAAAATACAATTGATATCCATGCGGTTCATCCAACTGCGTTTTAATTCTTCAAGAGAAATATTTTCAGTGGTACTTGGAGTCAGATCATCTTCTTCTTTTTCTACCCATGTATAAGCATCGATCTTATTAAAAACAAGAATGACTTTTTTATTACTTGCTCCAATATCTACCAGTGTTTGATTTACTACATTGATCTGGTCTTCAAATTTAGGATGTGAAATATCGACTACGTGTAATAAAATATCAGCTTCGCGAACCTCATCAAGTGTAGATTTAAAAGACTCAATTAAATCATGTGGCAATTTACGAATGAAACCTACTGTGTCAGAAAGTAAAAAAGGTATTCTGTCATAAACGATTTTACGAACAGTTGTATCTAAAGTGGCAAACAGTTTGTTCTCAGCAAATACTTCGCTTTTACTAAGCATTGTCATTATTGTTGACTTGCCGACATTTGTATATCCAACTAAGGCTACTCGAACAAATTAGCCACGTTTTTTTCTTTTTTTCTGACTTTGCTTTTCAAATTCTTTTCATTTGATCTTTAATTTTGAAAGCTTGTCTTTGATTACACGACGGTCAGTTTCAATCTCTGATTCACCAGGACCACGCATTCCAATACCACCACGTTGTTTTTCCAAATGCTCCCACATTCTCGTAAGTCGTGGTAACAAATACTGATATTGTGCAAGCTCAACCTGTGCTTTTGCCTGTGCTGTTCGGGCACGATTTGCAAAAATATCTAAGATGAGATTATTTCTGTCGAGCACTCTGCATT
>CAYHCU010000414.1:0-2560 GCA_964355035.1 uncultured Flavobacteriales bacterium
TTTTGTTGCCCAACTCCACTTTTTTACCTATATTTGTTGCCTGATTGTTGCCCAGATTTGTTGCCCACAAATCAGGCAACACTCGGGAGAGAACATGCTACATACAGCTACAAGCTGCTACATGTAGCAACAACAGGCAACAAAATGAGCAGCAACATTCGTCTTCAAAAAACTTGTCAGCACTGCGGTAACCGGTTTACCGCCAAGACTACTGTTACACAGTTTTGCTCAGATACCTGTGCCAAGAGAGCTTACAAACAACGGAAGCGGGATGAAAAAATTGAAGTGGCCATCAAGGAAGAAACCGAGAAAGCCATTTACAACCCTGCCATTTCTCAAAAGGAATTTCTAACCGTAGAGGAAGCCTGCCAGTTAATCAACGCCAGCCGATGGACCATTTACAGGCTCATCGACAAAGGCGAACTTAAAGCAGGTAAGTTGGGCAGAAGTACCCGTATCCCACGAACAGCTATCAACGAACTATTCAAACTAACTGAAGCATGACAGTAACATTAAGGCAACGCAAAAAGGGCGATAAAATCAGCCTGTATCTTGATTACTATGGTGATGGTAAAAGAGACTATGAGTATTTGCAATTATACATCATACCCGAGCCGGAGAAAGGCAAGCTCACCAAAGAGCAGAAGGAAGAGAACCGTAAAACAATGATCCTGGCAGAAGCCATCCGGTCAAAAAGATTGCTCCAGATAAAGAATGAAGAATATGGCTTTCGGGATACCGATAAAGCCAAAGGCAGTTTCATTGCCTACTTTGAAAGGCTTACCGAGAAAAGAAAAGGCAGCGAGGGTAATTGGGGCAATTGGGATAGTGTGCTGAAACACTTAAAGAAGTTTGCCAAGAATGGTGCATCATTTAAAGACATAGATAAAAACTGGTTGGAAGATTTCAAAACCTATCTCATATCCGAAGCAAAGAGTAAAACCAATAAACACCTTTCGCAAAATTCACAGTCCTCCTATTTCAGCAAGGTAACCGCAGCTTTGAAGGAAGCAGTAAAAGAAGGCATCATCCAAACCAATCCGGCAAACCAGGTGGAAGGCATCAGGTCAGATGATCCTGATAGAGAGTTCCTCACATTGGAAGAATTACAGGCAGCAGCAAAAGTGGAGTGTGAAATGCCGGTGCTCAAAAATGCTTTTATCTTTTCTGCATTGAGTGGTTTGCGTTGGTCGGATATTGAAAAGTTGGTTTGGTCAGAGGTGCAGCACTCCGAGCAGTCCGGGTATTACATCCGTTTCAGGCAGAAGAAAACAAAGGGAGCAGAAACATTGCCCATTTCAGAACAAGCCTTTTCATTATTGGGCGAAAGAAGAAAGCAGGATGATAAAGTATTTGAAGGATTGTATTACAGTGCCTGGCACAACTTAAAACTCCGTGAATGGGTAATGAAAGCAGGTATCACCAAGCACATCACTTTTCACTGTGCAAGGCATACCTACGCCACTTTACAAATTACATTAGGAACAGATATTTACACGGTTTCAAAACTCTTAGGTCACAGGCATTTAAAAACAACCGAAATTTACGCTAAGGTAATTGACCATAAAAAACAGGAGGCCGCCAATAAAATTAAATTAGACTTATAGCGATGGAAGTAAAAGTATTAGACAGCATCATGCACGGAGTATTGAAGCCGTGGAAATTAGACACCACCAACACAAGGCGGTTCACTGAATTGGTGAAAGCTGCAAAAGCAGCTTCACCCAGCACCAATGCTGAGTTGCTTTCGCAACTCACAGCTTTGTTGGTTGATTACCCAACCCTTCAAAAAATAGTGTGTGAAGAAGACATAGCCAACACAGCATTGCAGCAGCTTTTATACAAAACGGATTTGCCTAAGTATAAAGATGCCATTACCCACTTTTATTTATTCGTAATCACAGCAGAAACACTTCGTGTTTTCAATGCAGTATTGCAGCAAGCTGCAAACTGGACAGAGTTAGTTGATATTCGCTATCAGGTTGGAAAGACCCTTACCAATGTGAGAGTATTAGCCAAGCAGGTTACCACAGAATTAAATGAGCAAGGTTTTACAACGGTTCCAGATGCACAAAGCAGCGTTGTTCACTTCGCTTTGTATTACTTAAAACATAGCCTTATTCAGCTTTATTTCAGCATACAGGAACAGTTCAAGGCAAGCCTTTCACAAACAACAAACATAGAAGATTTTTACTTGCTGGATTTGGAAGAGCCAATTACAAATATTGTTTATCCGGTACTTGTTGGTGAACCTACTAATAACAGCCAGGAACAAAACTCCAACAACACCATTCAGGATAAACTTTCCTTTGGCTTCACTGGTGATAAAGAAAGGTTGAAGGCCGTGATAGTTCAGCTTTGCCAAAAGATTGAATTATTGAATGAAGACCAGACAAGTTCTGATACCCTGTTCAAAATATTTACTTCCCGGGATCTGGAAGCAATTACCGATAAAGTGTACTTAGGTTGTGAAACAACACAGTTCCGCTACTTCATTGATAAACTTACTCCACACTTCACCAATCTGAAGCTGAAAGCAATTGAAAAGACTGATGCTTTT
>CAYHCU010000415.1:0-2559 GCA_964355035.1 uncultured Flavobacteriales bacterium
TTGTATCCCCTTGAACAAAAACACAATCTGCTTTGCTCTCCGTTAATACAACTTCCAACTTTTTTAGTGCTGCTGCAGTAACATCAAACAAGGTTTGATTTGGCAACATGATATCAAGATCGTAATCAGGAGCAATTTCAAAAAACGAAAGCACCTGATCCAACATTTGTCGATGTTGCGCAGTTACACAAACCAATGTGGTAAACTCTTTTCGTTGCTTAAACACCTTGATCAATGGAGCAAGTTTAATTGCTTCCGGACGAGTACCAAAAATAAAGAGGAGAGTTTGTTTTTTCACTTTTAGAATTAAATAACTGCTGAATGCAGGATGAGGCTTGGATTACAAAGCCTAACACATTTATACTGAAAGAGTCAAAAGTGGTTGCAATTTCAAATGATTTGGCGAGGCTTTTTGAATCGCCTCCAAACACTTGGTAACTGAGTGAATATTAAAGCAATAGCAACTAAAGAATAAAGTACAAAAGAAGGATTTTCATGCCTTAAAAACCATGCTGACAAAATAAACAATGTATTGACAAGATAAAGCAGCAAACAAACATGATGCATACGCATACCCAATTCTAATAAGCGATGATGTATATGATTTCGATCGGCACTAAAAGGAGACTGCCAATTAAAGATTCGAATTGTAAAAACCCGTAAAGTATCGATCAATGGGATTACAAGAATAGCAAAGACAATAATTGGAGAAGTTTGATAATCGAACCATTCGTGAACATCAACAGACTTTGAAATTTCGATGAAATGAAAAGCAAAAATAGAGAGCACAAATCCAATGGTCATCGTGCCGGTATCGCCCAAAAATATTTTTGCATTTCTGAAATTGTAAGGAAAAAATCCCAGTAATGCACCACACAACGACAATGCAAGCACTGTCATTAAAGGTTCATTGTAAACATAAAATAAAACTGAAAAAAAGAAAGAAGCAATGATACCTAAGCCGGCAGCCAATCCATCAATCCCATCAATCAAATTATAACTATTAACAATAAACAAAATTCCCATCAGAGTAATTATCGATGAAGAATATTCACCAAGTGCATGTATTCCAAAAAGTCCATGCAATGAACTCAATCGGATATCACAAAACAGAATTAAAATTACAGCAGCCGTAATTTGTCCGGAAAACTTCTTTAAAGGAGCCAGTGGGGCAATATCGTCTCTTAAACCAAAAAAGAAAATAAGAATTAACGAGGTAATAATAAACAAATGTTGCTTTTCAAAATAAGGAGCAGCTCCCAGCGTGAAGGAAAAAATCAAAGCAGCAAAAATGGCAACACCACCTAACAAAGGAGTTCTACGGACATGTAATTTTCTCTCATTCGGTTCATCAAATAATTGTAATCTACCGGCAATTCTGATGATTGTCGGCATAGAGGCAAACGAAATTAAAAAGGCCGTAACGAAGCAAATTAAAAAAAACATTGTCTATTTTATTGAAATTTAGAAATCAAAATAATAATTCTCTAATGAAGTACTCAACCCAAAATAAAAGAATGTAGACTGATCGTTTTGAAACGCATTTTCAAATTTACGCAGATTGATCCCTGCTTTCACTACAAAATTAGTTTTAGGATTTACCAGATAATTAATCCGCAAATCTACTGATTTAAGAGTGCTTTCTAAACCATCAAACATTCGATGATTATACTCACTGCTACGGGAATCATAACTTTCAAAGATATTATTTCCATAATTTAAATTTGCTGTATCCCTTCCCATCTTAGCATATTGAACCTTCACTTCAGCGAATAAATTTTTAAAACGATAATTTATAAACGATATCGATTCCACAAAATTAGCACCGAGCGGATGCGCTAAAGCCTGATTATAATTACTATAATTTTGAGCCGACGTTCTATGTTGATATGTAAATGGTCTCACGAAATTAAATTCAGTTTGAATATTTAGGTTGCTTATTCGAAACAAATTGCTGCTTTTATAGCCCAACTGAAAAGCCTGCTTATTTCCCCACCATCCATTTCCTGAACGCACTTCTTCCAATAATAATTCATCAAGCATGAGCTGACCATACACTGTATTACAATGATTTATTTTCCATTTAACATTAGAAGCTAACAAGACATTATCAGGTGATCCTATAGAATTTTCAACCGGACGAATAAAAAGCATTGGGTTTAGATAAGCAAGTTCATAGCCACGAGAGGCTGCAGGCTTCCACATTACAGTTTCAAATATACTAACCGTCAGTTTATTTTTCTTCCCAATATTTAAATCAAGATTATGCGTGGTATTATATTTTTTCAGATAACCTATATTTGGATCCGAAACACTTTGCAGATCTCTATAAACAGCATAAATAGCAGTGTATTTAAATTTCCAGAATGTCATATTTATTCTAAGAAAAGGAAAGCTATATGAATTATCAGAGATCAGGAGTGAACGATAACCGTCGCCAATAAATATTTTATCATGTGCCAATAAGAAATCAAAATGTTTATTCAATTTAAAGCCAATACCACCAGTGGATTGACTGAAATCAAATACCAAGTCAGGATTATATTTCACTTTACCTTG
>CAYHCU010000416.1:0-2555 GCA_964355035.1 uncultured Flavobacteriales bacterium
TTTCTTATCCGTCCCTTAAAAGGGACGGCAATAAAGGGACGGCAATAAAAGGACGACAATAAAGTGACGACAATAAAAGAGACGACAATAAAATAACAAATAAAATAACAAATAAGAATTCTGAAATTCAGATTTGCGAATTCAGATTAAGCTTCTAACTCTCGTACAGCCATATAAGCCATCAGCCCTACTCCTGTCTCCAATGCTGTTTCATCAATATCAAATGTACTTGTATGAACAGAAGAAGTGATTCCACGTTCTTCGTTGCGTACACCAAGGCGATAAAAACATGCGTTAGCTTGTTGTGAATAGAAAGCAAAATCTTCTGCTGCCATCCAGATTTCCAGGTCTTCAATATTTTCGCTGCCTAAATATTCTGTAGCGAATTGTCTTGCGCGATCGGTTAGCTCTTCATCGTTAACTAAGAAAGGATAACCTTTTACGATGTTGAATTCAACTTTTCCTCCCATACTTTCAACAAGACCTTCGGCCATTATTTTCATTTTGTCATGGGCTTCTGCTCTCCACTCTTCGTTTAAAGTACGAAAAGTTCCTTCCAGATAAACTTCATCAGGAATAACATTTGTGGCACCATTGGCAATTACTTTCCCGAATGAAAGCACTGAAGGGACGGATGGTTTTGCGATGCGACTTACAATTTGTTGCAAAGCAACAATCATGTGAGCAGTAATTAATACGGGATCGATCGTTAAATGTGGCATAGCACCATGCCCGCCTTTTCCTTTTACTTTCACATAAATTTCATCCGTACTTGCCATGTAAAGACCTTTGCGAAAACCTATTTTCCCTGCTTTAATTTGTGGCATTACATGCTGTCCGATGACAGAATGTGGTTTAGGGTTTTCAAGCACACCTTCTTTTATCATCATCGATGCACCGCCTGGCAATTTTTCTTCACCGGGCTGAAAAATAAATTTTACTGTTCCCTCAAATTCATTTTTTAATTCATTCAAAACTCTTGCTACACCCAAAAGTGATGACGTATGAACATCATGTCCGCAAGCATGCATAACACCACCATTTTTCGATTTATAATCAACATTGTTCGTTTCAACAATTGGAAGAGCATCCATATCTGCCCGCAGTGCAATCACTCTCTTGGAAGGATTTTTACCTTCAATCAAAGCAACAACGCCGGTATTCGCAAGGCGATGTTGATTTGTAATTCCAAATTCTTTTAGTTTCTCTTCAACAAATTTCTGAGTATTGAATTCCTGAAAAGATAATTCCGGATTCATATGTAAATGTCTCCGACAAGTCACAACTTCCGGTTGGAATTTGGCAGTAAGGGATTTTATTTTTTCTTTCAACATGTTCTTAATCTAGAGAGTTTTGACAATTTAAACGAAAGGATGTTTTTGTTTAAGATTTAAAGTTTAATGACTATCAGAAATCCAAACCAAAAGAGAAATAGAATTTATACGGCTGAACATCTCTATTCTCAACACCCCAAGCCCAATCTGCTCGAATGAAATAGCCAAGCAATCGCGTTCGCAAACCAAATCCATATCCTGCAACAATCGGTTCGTTTTGTTTTACTACAGTCACGACAAACGGTGTATTTGAAATGATTGTTCTATTGAAGACATTCGTAGAATCGTAAGGTGAAGCGCCATTCCAAGCTGTTCCAATATCGCCAAATCCAACGATTTGAAAATTCCTGACGAAGTCCGATTTGATTGGTCGATTCAGCAAATATTTAAAAATTGGCCAACGAACTTCACTATTGACTAAAGCGAAAGTATTTCCGTTTCTGATATTCTGATCAAAACCTCTGACATTAGTGGCCAAAGCCTGAAAATAATAATTTTGCGAATAATCAATCGGTGTATCGTAATTGAATCCCGGAGAGATCCAATTATCAGTAGCTCCCAAGTAATAAATCAATTTTTCTTTTCCGAAAGAAGTACTTGTTGCAAATCTGTTTGCCCAAATTAATTCGCGATGAATTTTTATATAATGTCTGAAATCAGCACCAATAATAACCATTCCCGATTCCTTTTTATTTATTTGTTTGTAATATTCACCAAAGATCTTGAAACGCGTACCGTTAAATAAATTCAATCCAACGTTAATAGTGTTATCAAGTACATATTCCAAACGCGCAGTAGCCCAATTTAATAATATATCAGGTGTTTCCAAGGAAGGTTGGTCAAGTGAAAGTGTAACTATCTTATCATTTCTATAAGCAATAGATCCACGTAAAGATGAAATATCGCTGAAAGGATATTTTCCTGCATATCTGAACTCATGAGAATATTGCTTTGCGCCATACTGAGGCAAGAGTGTTGCCTGGCGATAAAAAGTCATTTGACGATCAACTCTCTTTTTCAGATACTCATAACTTAAAAAATATTCATTACTATTTAAATCTGCCGCCAATTTAAATCCACCGGTAATTCTATAGTCTTCCAGCAAATCACTAACACCTAATTTAAAGAAGCCGTTTAGTCCCGGATTATAATAAATAGCACTTCCGCCGCTAAAAATCTGATAACTTTGATTCAGAAGAGAGTTGTCAAGTTGACTTACGA
>CAYHCU010000417.1:0-2549 GCA_964355035.1 uncultured Flavobacteriales bacterium
CTATACCTGTTAAGCTGTCACAGATTGTTCCTGTGTCTGCGCCTAGAAAGTAGTTAGGGTAGTTGGGAATGGTGAAAGCATTCCACCTTGGCAATGGCAAACCACGTTGAACAAAATCACATGCTAAGCCTGCACTGTCGGGAGAATTGATTATGTGAAAAAATCGTGACCCGTCACCACAGTTAATATATATTTTACCATCCGGTGCTAATACAGCTAAATAGAAGTTTTGATAAAATCCTTGAAATTGGAAATTGTCATATACTCCAACTGTTATCCTTGAACTGTCAATGTTATTTGCGAGTATATCCAGCTGATAAATATAATTCAAACTCGACAGATACAAATACCTTCCGGAAGCAGAAAAAGCCGCACCACCAATTCCCGCAGAATCACTAATGTCAATATGAACAAAATTCGCGAAATTCCCTGTGCAGCGATCGAAATCAAAAATATCCAAATCACCATAAGGTTCGTAATATGCAAATTTATTTCCTTGAGGCGAAAACAACATTTGTCCATAGGCCAAACTTCTTGGAGTGGACAAGTCTTGAATTGATGGTCCGGATATTCCTTGCGGTGTAATCAAGTACTTATAAACAATACCGGTATTGAATTGATGAACCACCAACCACCAATCACGGCCATTAGCATGTTTACAGGCAGTGATACGGCCACCGATTAAACTATCATTTAACAATACTGTATTTTTTTGGATAACTGAACCCAATCCACCATCGAGCGTCATGTCAATAACAGAATAATACAAATATAAGGTTACATGTATTCCAACTTGGTTATCTATGGTCTCATGAAATAGATAATACTTAGTAGAATCTCCCGGTATGGGAATTATAAGATTTGCCTGTGGTATAGATAGCCCCCAATTGAATTCATTGGTAGTGTAAGTACTTGGATTAAGTCCTGTCCCATTTTGCATGGTATCATCAAGTGCGTTGGCTACATAAATGCCGTTACTGCAAAATAAAAGTTCGCCAGCAGAATTTGAAATTACACCATTGGTTTCAGAAAAATTCATATATCGTTGTTTCAATATAATATTTGGCGTACCTGTGCTAAAATCGATATCCATTCCGCCAAAATCTCCTTGGCAACAAGAATACCCCATAACCCATCGATTTGATACACCTTGTGCAGCCATTTCCAGTGAGATGAAACAAAGCAAATAAAGAATTTTTTTCATTTATCTATTTTGCTAACACTATTTTACCATTGGTTAAAAGTTTTGATTCGTCATGGAATTTATAAAAATAAAATCCGTTTTGGAATTTAGACATATCAAATGTTGCATTTGTTGATGTGGAATCTAATTTTTTTAACAATAGCGTTCTTCCCAAAGCATCAGTGATTTCAAGTGTTGCATTTACAGAAACTGAATATGAAACAAACAATAATCCTGTCGTTGGATTAGGGAATAAGTTACAATACTGATGAGTAATTATATCTTTTTTCTTGTAAACGATCCCAGATTGAATACAAGTAAATGCATCATCATAAAAAACATTCGGGTTAATTTGTTTATAAAATGCCCTTGCCTTGAAAACAGCAACCCCACCTGAAAGTGGGCATTGACTCGCTATTCCATATAACGTACTTTCATACGAATTCAACAGTGTCTCATCCGGATTGAGTTCAAGACTTGTCGAAATTTCATTCATTGTTCTTTCGTTTACCTCATATACCTCTGTGCCCAGAATTGAATCAGTCAATTGTCCAATTAAATCAATGTTGCTTCCAATAGAACTCCTCAATTGAAGAATATAAAAATCATTTAATTGTATGCTTTGATCTAATTCCAACATGAAATGATCCAATTGAATTAGCAAACTGTCTATTTCTGTTTGCTTCAAATCCGGGTTTTCAAGTTGAGTAAAAATTTGCTTTAACAATTCTGATTTTTGATAAATATCAATCGAGTTGTTTTTTATGTTTTCAATGACTGTTTTTTGGTTAATTAATAAACTGTCATTTTCAACATTCAGTAGAGCAATATAGTGAATGGATGTTGCTGCATTGAATGCATAGAAATCGGCTAGGTCTGCATTTTCTGCAAGATACTCCGGGTGCTCAATTAATTTCTGATAGACTCTTAATTTTGCCTGCCAGTTGAGTTCTTGTTGATACTCTATGGTTCTCATAGAGTCACTGGACAATTTTAACAAATCCGGAATCGGATTGGGATTGACTATTCCGTAATGATCGCAATCTGCAAAATTAATTATCGAATCAGGGTCTCCATCCGGAACAAACCAATAAGTTGGATAACGGCTTGGAGGTAAACTTCCACCACCACCATTATTTACTCTGTATTTTTCATCATTGATTATATTAGGGTCAATATTTAAATTCAAAGCACCTTTTCCGGAATAAGTATACCAATTGGGCCATAAATTCCCGTTATGGACTTGTTCATTTACTATTGCACTCCCGTGGTATTTTAATCCGTTATAATGAAAGTTAATCATATTCTTTTCAATGGTAGAATGATTAATTCCATCATCACAAAGTCCAATTACTTCAATACCTTG
>CAYHCU010000418.1:0-2537 GCA_964355035.1 uncultured Flavobacteriales bacterium
GGGGTGGAGAGAGTAACTGCACCGAAGAGTTGGGTGGTGCGTAAAGCGGAATGTTGCACAAAACCCCGGCTATCGCCGTGGTAGCTTTGCAATGCGTACCTTCATGATTGTACTTTAAACTAAAACATCATGAAAAAAAAGAACCAACTATTATTTCACAAGCAAGCGACCGGATTGAGGGTTTTAAAGCAGCTTTTGAAAAAATAAGTCGACAGGTTGCAATCAGTAACCTAAGTAAAAGCACCTTAACATGCTATGCAACACAAGTTGCCAACGTTAGTTTGCATTTCGGTTGTATGCCTGAGCTGCTCAATAAGGAGCAAATTCAACAGTACCTGGGGGCGCTTGCAGTTGCAGTCACCTCTCCCTCCCGCTCCGGTTTCAAGCATATTGTAAATGGACTACGGTATTATTTTAAGGTAATCGGACTTAGCCATCGTAACATTGAATTTCCTTCCATCCGCTCGATTCATAAACTGCCGACTGTATTATCCAAGCAAGAGTGTAAGCTGCTTTTCCAAACACCTCATTTATTCAAGCACAGACTTGCATTGTGTTTTGTCTACTCAGCAGGGCTTCGGGTTTCAGAATTTTCTAATCTGAAAATTAATGCAGTTGACTTTGACCGGATGATGATACATATACGATCAGGTAAAGGACAAAAGGACAGGTATGTTCCTCTATCAAAACTCATTGTGCGAGGATTAAAACAACACCTATCCACAGCGCGTCCTAAGACTTATTTATTCGAAGGAATGGTTCCCGGAAAACCATATTCTGAAAGAGCAATTCAAAGTGTAATGCGGGATGCAGTAAACCAATCCGGAATTACAAAAGAAAAAGTTTGTGTTCACACACTTCGTCATAGTTATGCAACGCATCTGCTGGAAGATGGTGTAGATATTGTTACAATCAAAAATCTGCTCGGTCATTCCAATATTAAAACAACGATGGTCTATCTGCATGTGAAAGAGCCAACCGAAGGAAGTATTTCACACAGTCCGTTCGACACTCTTTACGGAAAGTTGTAATGCGTCCGCGCTATGAAGTGGCGCACATCATCGAACAATTTAATGCCGCTTATCAGAAAACGTATTCTCCATCTCCGTACATCAGCAAAACACTACAGGCTCTGTTAGATTGCCGTACTGCCAAATTAGGAGGGCATATCGATGTGTGCACCGATTGCAAGCATACACGAATCAGTTATAATTCGTGTCGTAACCGGCATTGTACCAAATGCCAGTCTACCAATCGTGAACGGTGGATTGAACATCATTCAGAAAAACTGTTACCGGTAAAATATTTTCATGTGGTGTTTACATTGCCACATGAGTTGAACGGACTTTGTATTCGTTATCCACAACTTCTATACAACCTTTTATTTGAAGCGGCATGGAAAACAATGGATGGTTTTTTTCAAAACAAAAATCATCTGGGAGCAGATGCAGGAATGATTTCCATTCTGCACACCTGGGGACAACAACTCATGCTGCATCCACATATTCATTGCATTGTTCCCGGTGGTGGAATAGATGAAACAGAGAACTGGAAAAACACCAAATCGCAAGGCAATTATCTTTTCCCGATAAAACAGGTGAAAAAAGTGTACCGGGCTAAGTTTGTCTCAGCATTCAGAAAGTTAATCACTCAGGGAAAGATAAACGATCAGGGAAAAAAGTTTATGGACGATTTGTTTAAGAAGGAATGGGTGGTGTATGCTAAACGACCTTTCCACAATAGCAAAGGAGTGATGGAATACATCGGTAGGTACTCGCACAAAGTGGCCATCTCCAACCATCGACTACTCGCCATTACGGATCAAGAAGTTTCATTCTCTTACAAAGATTATCGAAGCCAAGGAAAGAAAAAAGTAATGACACTTCAGGGAGAAGAATTTCTCAGACGATTTGCTTTGCACATTTTACCAAAAGCATTTGTAAAAATTCGGCATTTTGGCATCTTCTCAGCGCGTTCTGTAAACCGATTGCATGAAACAAAATGCAGGATGCTCGGTCAAGTGGTAACACAGCGAGTAAAGCCGGCAAAGAAAGACTGGAAGCAGGTTTGCAAAGACAAGCTCAATTTTGATCCGGACTTGTGTCCTTGCTGCAAAAAAGGAAGAATGATTACCAAAGAATATTTGGCCAAGCCACGCCGGGGCCCACCAGTGATCGACCAATGGGATCAATTAAAAATGACAGCATAAAAACACTTGCCATGCGAGCTGAAAATACTATTCTAAAATCGAAAGTAAATCACAAAATGAAGAACAAAACACCATTTTTTCAATGAAAAATACTACTCATGTAAGCTATTTTTATACTACTATTGTAGTGCGAAGTCAATGTTAAATCGGCTTCCATTCAGCAAATCGTAAAAACAACATTCAATACCCATAAAAAAAATGCCCCCGCACTCGCCGGGGTTTCGTGCAACATTGACTTCATGTTGGGTCGTTCCGACCACATGAAGTCTTAATTGTTAGCGGTCATTGTAAACACTGACCCCTGAAATCAAAATGAACAGTGTATGCC
>CAYHCU010000419.1:0-2529 GCA_964355035.1 uncultured Flavobacteriales bacterium
TATAGTTACCACACTGCCCGTCTTCCGCTGCTACTCCGGCTCACGCTGAAGGCCGGCGCATGCGGGGTATCCGCTGCAGCCGGGGCTATTTAACCGGCAGGGCTGTTTTATAGGAGACAGCATTAAACCCAGAATCCTATAATTAACATTGATAGAAAATGCACTCAACCTTGGCATCTGAAATCTTTTTACTTAGGATCAACATAGTATTTATAAGGAGAGTAAGTGAAAATTTTGTTTCTTTGGGGGAGAGATTGAAGGCAAATTTTAACGACACGGGAATTCAAATATGTAATTGCTAATATGAAGAGACTATTTTTTTATCTTTCGATGATTGCCAGTTCAAATGGCATTGCGCAAAGCTATTCACAATGTAGAATCTTTATTAACTTGTTTGATACGGCATTGCTTAAAAAAGATTTTACAAATATTAAGGAAGTCGTTCAAGGTGACACTGTTTTTCTCAATGAGACTTTCTTAAAAACATTAAAACAAACCCCAAGAGTATTTTTTACTTCAGAGTACTTAAGAAATGCAGAGAAGCAAGAACTAAAAGATTTAGAGTATCTAAGAAAGAAAAAAACAGATTCAAGAATCGAAAGTTACATCAATGATCCAAATGATGAAACATTCTTTAAAAAAGATAAAATTTATAAGCTTGTCAGGAGCGAAAATCCTTATCGCGATTGGTATATATGCAAGCCGACCAACCCAATCATACGAAAATATATTATGGATTACCCCGTTTTTGATGCTTTAACTGAATATAAAATTGAACTTCGTGAAAAAAAAGATTATCGGGATTACCAGAAGGAAGAAATAAGAAAAACACTTATTGCACAAGGATTTACAATAGAGCAAATTAATGATGTCTACAATCGTCTGGAACTTAATTTTGGAACCGAATCTACTCATATGCATAAAATGATAAATAGAGATATTGTAGTAGATAATATGTTAGGTGACCATTCATTAAAAGGGTACCTTCTACCCGAAGGTTCAAATACCTTAAATCCTGAAACGTTTCTTGGCAAAGAGCTAATCGTTTACTTGACAAATAAAAATTCAATTGACCATCATTTTTATTTTAAGACATTAGATAATATGGTTGTTATAAATAGCATGCAGTATCCTTCAGATTGGTACCCAATTTTTAAAACGAAGACAAATATTTCACTTTCTGAAAAGAAAAATCAATTTGTAAAATATGTCAATAACAATGATTCCATTAAATCTCGACATTTTGTTCTAGATATTTTTAGTTTAAAAACTAATTATTATAAGCTAAAAAGTATCACATTTGAAGGAGATTCACTTAACTTGGTTGTTGATGAATACGATGATATTACCGATAAGATTGTTAAGAAGGATTTTCTTGTTAAATATGATACAACAATGGCTTTTTACGATTTTGAATGCGCTTGGGGTATTCATAATGAAATAATTAAAATGCAGTCAAGACAATTGCTAATGCAAGAGTTCGAAAGAAACAAATATTTGCAAGAGAACTATACTGCCAAAGAAATTGAATACATAAACAAAGGCAGGATATTTATCGGAATGAGTGAAAAAGCAGTGTTGGAGGCGTTGGGCTATCCAGCAGGCGGAGTCAATGAAACCGTTATGAATGAACTAGTTCATAAGCAGTATGTTTATGACATTGGCCGGTATGTTTATGTTGAGAATGGTAGGGTGATTGCCTGGCAAAAGTTTGATAATTGATGAGAACTAGGGCATTGTTCTTCAAATTCATCTTACTGAAAGTATGATACTAATGGATCTTAAAAATACAACCAAATATTCCCAGTTTTGCAACGGTATTGTTGTTTTATTTTATTTAGGAATGTAGCAATGAATTATCCTGTAAACAAAAATGCACTATTTGATTTTCTTTTTGAAAATGGCTTCACTCTTACAGACAAAGGTGTAATAAATGGTAATGGTTATCCTTTTGTATGCAAAGGCATTCATTATAGAATTCCGCTCCCCATTTCATATGTCGATTCATATACTATAAATGAAATTGATGTTATTATTGATCAAATTAAGCTTAGTAAAGAGTACTTTGAAGAACACGTAGCCAATTATGCTTTGACAACTAATCCCAACCTTTAATAGTTGCATATGGTATAGAAGTTCGTCTGCACTGAAGTATTAGAGCACAATAGCCTTTTCTGAGTTTTAGGAACCTTTAAGAAACGAACTTGAGCGACAAACGCTAGAGCAAAGTGCAGCGTACGATGAAAAGTTTGGATTGTTAAAAATAAACCATAACTACGAAGATTAAATGTTAAAATCTTTGGAGTTTCACAAATTGGAACTTTAGAGCTTTTGATGATTCGTGTCTTGATGTAGCAAATTGCGATTTCAAGATTCGTTCCTTTAGCGACATCGCCCTTTAGACAAGAGGTACGACAAAAAGAGTCTTTTTCTTAGTAGTTGGGAGATTGCTTCGTACCTCGCAATGACTACAGAAGATGGGGATTTCGCCTCACTCCCCCGCATCATATCTTTTGTACCCGATTTTTT
>CAYHCU010000420.1:0-2524 GCA_964355035.1 uncultured Flavobacteriales bacterium
ACTTGCAATCCAGTGGGCATATCATCCATTAGAATTGATTGTATTCAGAATGTCCATGAAACGAAGATAGTTATTTTATTAAATCCTGAAATTCAAAATATGGTGAATGGTAAAGAACTGTTGGTATTATTCACTTGCCCACGTAATCATTAAAGGCGAGAATTTTTCAAAGTACACAGAGTAGCTTTTTTCAAATCCGGTTTTTGTAATATCTGCCACCAAATTTCCGAGAGTACTTTCAGTGAATTCGTTTACGTTGAGATGTTTTTTGAAGTCGACATCGCCGATCTCGTGAATTTTATAGAGTACTTCTTTTGCACCCCAGACAATTTGAAGGATTTCAGCGGATGGGTTATTGCCTATAAAATTCAGTTCTTTTTCATTGAGAAACTTAGTGGCAAGTTTGAATATTCTTTCATTGATGGTTTCAATGTCAATTCCACCATGCTGAAATTCTCCAACCATGATAGCCACAAAATTGCGAGTATGTGAAATAGAAATGTTCATAGATCCTGCAAGATTTGGCTTGCCGGTTTTCGAATAGAGAATAGAAAGTTTTTGGTTTGGGAAAAGTTCATTTAGAAGCACTCTCACAGTCAGAAATTCGCGCTTACGACTCTCGCTTTTGAAATTTCGGAAAAGGGCAACTTCGTCATTCGACAAAAGCGCCTTTTTGAACAGTAAATCCAGTTCTTCTGTGCTTTCCCAAACCGCTAAATGTGAAGAAAGGTGGACTTTTTGATAAACAATTGGCATTGGTGTGTGTTAAGAGGTGCAAGATGCCATTATTTCTTCTCAGGGACAAGAGAAGTCTGTTGGTTCTTAAGCGTCTATTAATTATCTTTGCCCGCTGAAATTCAACACTTAATATAAAAAATATCTAATGGCTAATCAGGCAACATCAGTAGAAAAATTCGTGAAATACAAGGTAAAAGACATTTCTTTGGCTGAATGGGGCCGTAAAGAGATAAAATTGGCAGAAGCTGAAATGCCGGGCTTAATGGCTCTTCGTTCAGAATTTGGTGCTAAAAAGCCGTTAAAAGGCGCAAGAATAGCGGGTTGTCTTCACATGACAATTCAAACGGCTGTCTTGATCGAAACATTAACAGAATTAGGAGCAGAGGTTACTTGGTCGTCATGTAATATCTTCTCAACTCAGGATCATGCAGCAGCAGCAATTGCAGCAGCAGGGATTTCAGTTTATGCCTGGAAAGGGATGAATGCTGAAGAATTCGATTGGTGCATTGAGCAGACATTGTTCTTCGGTGAAGATCGTAAGCCAATTAATATGATTCTTGATGACGGTGGTGATTTAACAAACATGGTGTTTGATAAATTCCCGGAGTTAATCAAAGGCATCAAAGGTTTGTCAGAAGAAACAACAACAGGAGTTCACCGTCTTTACGAGCGCATGCAAAAAGGCACGCTTCCGATTCCGGCGATTAACATCAACGATTCGGTTACGAAATCAAAATTTGATAATAAATACGGTTGCCGTGAGTCTTTAGTAGATTCAATTCGTCGTGCAACTGATTTAATGCTTGCAGGAAAAGTTGCTGTAGTAGCAGGTTTTGGTGATGTTGGAAAAGGTTCTGCAGAATCTCTTCGCGATGCGAAAGTTCGTGTCATCGTTACAGAGATCGACCCAATCTGTGCGCTTCAAGCGGCTATGGAAGGTTATGAAGTAAAGAAAATGGCGACAGCAATTAAAGAAGCGGATATCGTTGTTACGGCTACAGGAAATTGCAATATCATCACCGGCGAACATTTCAAAGCGATGAAACATAATGCTATCGTTTGTAACATCGGTCACTTCGATAATGAAATTGACATGGCTTGGTTAAATGATAATTATGGTAAGTCAAAAGATACTATCAAACCGCAAGTAGATAAATATACACTTGATGGAAAAGATATCATTGTTCTTGCTGAAGGTCGTTTAGTGAATTTAGGTTGCGCTATGGGTCATCCATCTTTCGTAATGTCGAATTCCTTTACAAACCAAACTCTAGCTCAGTTAGAACTTTGGACAAACACAGATAAATACGAAAACAAAGTTTATACTCTGCCAAAACATTTAGATGAAAAAGTAGCTCGTCTGCATTTAGCTAAAGTAGGAGTAGAGATCGATGAGTTAACTGACTTCCAGGCGAACTATATCGGTGTAGCGAAAAATGGTCCTTACAAAGGAGATGCTTATCGGTACTAGTAGGCGGTAAGTAAAAAGTAAAAAGTTAGAAGTCAAAAGTCAAAAGTCAAAAGTCAAAATGCGGGGTTAGTTGAGTGTTTCCTTTGAACATGTTTGTTGTTAAAAATAATTAAACATTGTTTCAAAGACTACTAGCTTTCACAAATTTGACTTTTGACTTTTTTTAACCCTTTTCTCCTGCGTTAATAGTGGGTCGGCATTAAAAGTTGGGGGGTGACTTAATGCGGGAGCCTTTCAAAAAAAAATTCGCGGAATATTCAGGAACTTTTCAGAAAAATAAATGGACTTGAGGTCACATCGAATCTGCGTTTTAAT
>CAYHCU010000421.1:0-2517 GCA_964355035.1 uncultured Flavobacteriales bacterium
CAAGAGTGAATGATGAAATTATCGGCGTTTCTGTTTTGGCAAATGATATTACATCCTCCAAAAAAATAGAACTGGAATTAAGACAAAGTGAGCAAGTTTTCAGAACGCTATCGGAAAACGCTCCCGTAGGAATTTTTAAAATTGACGATTTGGGAAATTGCACTTATGCCAATGAGTACTTTAGCAGTATTTTGCTCACTGATTTTGAAAGTCTTAAGAATCAGGGGTGGCTTAATTATATTTATGAGCATGAAAGAGTTGAATTTCGTAAAGCGCTGGATGAATTTGTTCAGTCAAAAACAACTTTTTCTAAGGATGTTCGGCTCTTCAATAGTAAAAAGGAAACCATCTGGACAAAAATTTTAATATCTGTTATTAAAAGCGAAGACTCCTTTACCGGAATTGGTACCGTTTCCGATATTTCAAATTTGAAGAATGCCTACGATGAGTTACTTGAAAAGCAAACAATTATTAGTGCAATAGAACACAATTCGAAAATTGGTTTTTTTGTACGTGACTTTAATGAAGAAAGCAGATCGAATTGGTCTGATGCTCTTTATACTATTTTTGAACAGAATAAAAATAATGGCATTCTTCCTTTCTCTAAAATTATTGATTTCATTCACCCTGATGATCGTGAAAATCTGATTACCGCCATTAAAAATGTTCAAAATGGTGGATTTGCAAATCTTGAGCACAGAATAGTTCCTCCTTCGGGAAATGTCAAACATGTTTTGCTTTCAGCCTTTCCAATTTTCGATGATAATAATACAGTCATAAAAATGACAGGTGCTGTATTGGATTTGACGACCATTACCAATAAAGAAATAGAGTTCTTGAATCAAAAAAGCCTGATGAGCGATGCCTTTGAAATTGCAAATATAGGTCTGTGGGAGCATAATGTAAAAGACAGAACTACAATTTGGTCGAAAGAAACAAAGAGAATGTTTGGGCTTAAGAGTAGTGATGCACCTTTATCATTAGAAGTATATGCTGCACTCATTCATCCTGATGATCGCCAAGGATATCTTGACTTCTATAATGGTCAGGTTTTAGGGGCCAAACAATCTTCTTATGAATACAGGGTTTTTGTACGTGGCGACATTAGGACTCATCTCACTTTTTCTTATGGAATGAAGAATTCCGAGAACAAAGTAGAAAAAATGGCCGGTATAATAATTGATAAAACAAATTCTAGAAAGACAGAAAACAAACTTTTAGCTTCCGAAAAATTATTTAATTCATTCTTTGACAATTTACCGGATGCAATTTTCATTGAAGATAAAGATGGAACTATTTTAAATGTAAATAAAAAGGCTTGCGAACTCCAAGGTCTTGAAAGATCCGTCTTAATAGGTAAAAATTTCACTGAATTAGTACCAGCGACTGAAAAATTAAAAATTATGTCTGATTTTAAGCGAATGTTTAGTGGCGAAATTTCGGAACATCATAGTCAAGCTTTTATTATTACAGGCGAAGCAATGAATATCGAAATCAATGCAATGAAAATTTCATACAATGACATTCCTGCAATTTTGTTGAATGTAAAAAAAGTTTAGCAGTCGCATTCATTTTCCGGGGAGTGAACAAAAACACATACCTAATTTGTGTCTATAGGAAGAGTTGGATTGCTTTTGCTGCCGTGCCTAGAGATTGTTACAGCAATTGATTCCGAAGGTGAGTGCAGTAGTTGTTGACCCCTGATTTTTTATACCGCTGAACCTAATAGAAACATATTTTCTCTTCGTAAAAGGAATAAAAAAAGGGTGGCAGAAAAATCTGCCACCCTTAATATTGAATAATGCTAACAACTAATTATTCAACAACCAAGCGAAGTGTTTGAGACACTTCTTCTTCAGCTTTAACGTTAAGGAGATAAATTCCTTTTGCGAAATCGCTAAGGTTTATTTCCAGAGAATTATCTCCTTCAACAGCATTCACTACCTCGCTGATAATTACATTACCAAGAAGATCTGTTACCTTAATAGTAACTTTTGAATTACTAATTGAAGTGAATGAAACCACAGCTTTTCCTGTTGTTGGATTTGGATAAGCACTAATTTCTGTAGCGAAATTTGGTGCATTATCTTCTGCAGCAGTTCTGCAGAACAGACTCACATTTACATTTAATCCACTTGGTTGTGAAGCACCACACGTATTCACTGCATTTGCTCTCACTACCGCTGAACTACTAAGTGAACCGGTATAATTCACATTCGCAGTTAATAAACCGGAAGGTGTTGCTACCGCTCCACCAATGACTGACCATATGTACGAACTTGCTCCTGAAACTGCACTTACGGAGTATGGCACACTAGTCTGTGATTTACAAACAGAAGTGGCTCCTGTAATAACAGGAATTCCAGGACGAGAAGTGACAGCAAAACAACGCTGTATTCCTGATCCACAACTATTATTTGCAGCTACACAAATATTACCACTTGATGTAAATGCTCCGGTGAAGTCTACCACAATAGAAGACCCTGATGTCGAAACGATATTTACTCCTACCGGTAC
>CAYHCU010000422.1:0-2507 GCA_964355035.1 uncultured Flavobacteriales bacterium
AAAATTCCAATTCAAACATTAAAAGTCAGTTCTCTTGGAACACACAATCTTTTAGGATTGGCAAAAGCAAAAGGAGCAAGAATATTAGTTGCATCTACGTCTGAAGTCTATGGCGACCCATTAGTTCATCCTCAAACTGAAGATTATTGGGGAAATGTAAATCCAATTGGCCCTCGTGGAGTTTATGATGAAGCAAAAAGATTCCAAGAGGCAATCACTATGGCCTACCATACTTACCACAACGTTGAGACTAGAATAGTGCGCATATTTAATACATACGGTCCGAGAATGCGATTGAATGATGGTCGTGTTTTACCGGCTTTCATTGGTCAAGCATTACGTGGTGAAGACCTTACAGTTTTCGGAGATGGAAGCCAGACCCGTTCATTCTGTTATGTTGATGATTTGGTTGAAGGTATTTATCGCTTGTTACTAAGTGACTATCAATTTCCGGTTAATATTGGGAATCCGGATGAGATCACCATTATGGATTTCGCAAAGGAAATCATCAAATTAACAGGAACGAACCAGAAAATTATTTCAAAACCATTACCGCAAGACGACCCCAAACAAAGGCAACCGGACATTACCCGTGCGCGATCAGTATTAGGCTGGGAACCAAAAATCGACCGTGCTGAAGGGTTGCGTAGAACCTATGCTTATTTTATAGGACTCTCGAAAGAAGAGCTCTACGATTCAGCACACCGGTTTTCCTGATTTTCAGACCATGATATCAACTTTTCATTCGTACATTCGCACAAATTCGAACACCTGAATCTATATGGAAAATAACTATTTTGCACATCCTTCTGCTGTCATAGACCAGGGAGCAAAAATTGGTACCGGTTCAAAAATCTGGCACTTTTGTCACATCATGAGTGGTAGTGAAATTGGTGAAAATTGTAATATCGGACAAAATGTAGTCATCTCTTCAGAAGTAAAATTGGGTAAAAATGTGAAAGTACAGAACAACGTTTCCATTTACACAGGAGTAACTTGCGAAGACGATGTTTTTCTGGGCCCAAGCATGGTTTTTACGAATGTCAACAACCCGCGTTCTGCAGTCATTCGCAAAAATCAATATTTAAAAACGAATGTTGGTAAAGGCGCATCAATTGGTGCAAATGCTACAATAATTTGTGGACACAACATTGGTGAATATGCTTTTATTGGTGCAGGCGCTGTAGTTACAAAAGACATTCCAGCCTTTGCCTTAGTTATAGGTAATCCCGCAAAACAAACAGGATGGATGAGCGAATTCGGCCATAAATTAAGATTCGATGCAAACGGACTTGCAATTTGTCCTGAAAGCAAACAAGAATATTCTTTAATCGGTAACAAAGTTTGCCGAATAAAATAAAATATGAGTTCAGAAAATAAAATAAGATTCGGAATCATAGGCAGCGGCCACATCGGTAAACGTCATGCAGAAATGATACGACGTAATCCGGAAGTACAGCTTGCGGCTATGTGCGACATCAAACCAAAAGAGGCCTTGGGCCTTGCAGATCTTGAAGTTCCTTTTTTTAATTCAGTCGACGAAATGCTGGATTCGGGAATCGATTTCGATGTGATCAGCGTTTGTACTCCAAATGGCCTTCACGCAGAACACACTCTTAAAGTTCTGGATCGCAAAAAACATGTCGTCATAGAAAAACCGATGGCATTGAATGTGGCAGATTGCGAAAAAATAATTTTCAAATCACTACAAGTCTCCAAACAAATATTTTGCGTTATGCAAAATCGTTACTCACCTCCATCGCTGTGGATTAAAGAAATTATAGAAAGTCAGATCATCGGCAATATTTACATGGTACAGTTAAACTGTTATTGGAATCGCGATGAAAGATACTACAACGGAAAAAATTGGAAAGGCACACAAGATTTAGATGGTGGAACGCTCTTTACACAATTTTCACATTTCATAGATATCATGTACTGGCTTTTCGGAGACATTATTAATATCAATGCAAAATTTAGCGACTTTTCTCACAAAGAGACAACTGCATTTGAAGATTCCGGTATCGTAAATTTCAACTTCATAAATGGCGGACTTGGTTGCATCAATTACTCCACTTCTGTATGGGATTCAAATTTAGAAAGCAGCATCACAATCATTGGCGAAAAGGGTAGTGTTAAAATTGGTGGACAATACATGAATGAAGTTGAGTATTGCAATATAAAAGATTACAAAATGCCCGAGCTTGCACCGGTAAATCCTGCTAACGATTACGGTAGTTACAAAGGCTCAGCTGCAAACCATCATTACATTATAGAAAATGTAGTGAACACATTAAAAGGCCGAACATCTGCAACAACAAACGCTTTGGAAGGATTGAAAGTCGTCGATATTATCGAACGCATTTATTCACTTCGACCAACATCATTACTCATATAAAATTAACATCTGTTTTATTCCATGCATCAGGATTTAATAAATAAGAAAAAGAAACTAATAAAAATAAAAATAATAATTTCTTAATTAATTAAAAATCAATGTAATTGTA
>CAYHCU010000423.1:0-2497 GCA_964355035.1 uncultured Flavobacteriales bacterium
TGGGATGGAATAATTCGACGTCCTGGCTCAATGTTGCATTTCTGTAAAACAAATACTCAGTTTTGGGCATATCGACAATTACTGCAACATGTTGATACAGTTCAAGCGCATTCAACCTATAGAATCTTAATAGACACATATCTAGGTTGGTTTGGAAATGATTCAATTAACGATACACTCCAAACAGACATCATAGATTCTTGTGTTGATCGAATAGGCCTTCATTCATACAGAACAACTGTTACCACTTTGTGGGGTTATATTGCAGGGAGAGTTGGGATTTTGGGACACAATCACGTACCAAACACTATTATCCATCCAATCATTTCAGCCGAACCTGCTTACCTCGGACCTTACTTGACAAATCAGACAGCAGGACAAACTATCTTTGAAGCAGAAAAAGCTTTGATGAATAATTTTAGCTCTGCAACCAATGGAGATAACGTACCTTTTAATTACGGAGCATTCAACTGGTTCGATCAATCGAAGTTAAAACTTAAACCAACGGCTGGAGGGGTACGATTCTTAGATAACGTTTTGTTCTTGCGACCTGCAACAACCTGCTCCGGTCAAAATGTTAACTTCAACTATATTGGCCCGAATGAATCAGGAACAACTTTCGTTTGGGATTATGCTGACGGAACCAAAGATTCTTTAGTTAGCCCTGCAATTTCTGCTCAAGATAGAAATCATGTTTTTCCATCTGGTGGAACCTACATTGTAAATTGTACACTCTATTATCCGGCTCCAACTGACACAGGAATTGGCGGATGTGTTCCTTATACTTATCGCGATACAGTTTTTATTAGCGGAGCAACGATTACTGCTACCGGATCAACTTCCATTTGTCAAGGCGACAGTGTTCGATTGACTGCTTCTTCGGGGTCTTCCTATTCATGGACAGGTGGCGCAACAACACAATCAATCTATGTTAAAACAACCGGCACTTATACTGTAACAGTTTTGAACAGTAATGGATGTGCCGGTAGTTCTACTGCAACAATAAACGTAACGGTTCATCAGAAACCCTCTAACACTTTAAGTATTGTAAGTACGCCTTGCATGGGTGGAACTAATGGAATAATTTCTGTAACTACTACAGGCGGAACCACTCCTTATCATTATTTATGGTCAAACGGGACTACTTCAAATCCGTTAGACACAATTTCCGCAGGAACTTACTTTGTAACTGTTACTGATTCATTCGGCTGCACAGATCGAGACACAATCGCATTAACAGAAAGCCTGAATTGTTGTGGCATGGGGCAGTTAAATGCGCCTTCTAATATCACATCGTTAGTTTCCGGAAGCAGTTATAATGTAAACGGAACTGTGACTGCAAGTGGAACGGTTTCCGTTTCAAATACAAGATTCTACATGGGTAATTATTCGCAAATCATTATTGGTAGTGCTTCAACTCTTACAATGAATGGTTGTCACCTGAGTGCTTGCGACAGTATGTGGAACGGAATTTCATTTACAGATAATACATCGCTTTTAATATTGAATGGCGATACCATTGAAGATTCTTTTCATGCGATCTCTGATTCTGCGGGTGCGAAAATCACAGTCTCAAATACGCTATTTAATAAAAACCGAAGGGCCATACTTATCGTAGGTTCTGCAACAGCACTTACCTCAATGGTTACCAATTGCACATTCACTTGTCAAGATAATGGTGGAATTGTTTCACAGACAAAAGACGGAGGTTCGGCTTACAGTGGAATTGAAATGAGTGGTATGAATGGATGGACGCTTAATTCAAATCATTTTAACCACTTATATTATGGAATAAAGTCCGAAAACAGTTCGCTCGTTCTTAATACATGTACTTTTAATGATATGCGACGGTACAGTTACACTTACAGCAATTTAAAACCAGCTTCATGGACTTGGGTGAATGATGGATTCGGAATTTATTCTAATAATTCTTCCGGAAGTGCAATTTCGTTATCAGTACAAGGAAATAGTTTCACAAATTGCGGCTATGGAGTTGCGGCTAAAAATGCAATTACAACTGAAGTTGCAGGTTCCTATTTTGATTCATTGAGATATGCAGCGGTATCAATCGTAAATCCAACAGGAGTAGATGTTAATATACATGGCAATACTATTTCTCATTTCTTGAATGGTGTATCCATTTCAGAACCTCGGGTTGCAAATAACACACATATTCACGACAATATCTTTACGACTTCTTCGAACTTGAACACATCGCCAGTTCACAGTGCAGCTGTGAACTGGTCTGTAAAACTTCAAAATCGTTTGCCGGGAGTTACTACTGCATCGATCACCAACAACCAAATGAACGATCAATTGAAAGGTGTTTATTTGAACGGCTGTGAGCAGGTTGACATTAGTTTGAATAATATCCAACTAATAGGAAGTTTTAACGCGACAAAGCTATACGGCATTTGGCTGGTCAATAGTCCGAATTGCACAGTAAGTAGCGATATTATCGTTGTTATCACTGCAGGGAATTCCGACCCGATTCATT
>CAYHCU010000424.1:0-2496 GCA_964355035.1 uncultured Flavobacteriales bacterium
GCCAGTGAAACTGGCACGCCGCCTTTATGCTTTTAACTCCCTATAAATTCTATCGAATTGTTTAACCAATTGATAATCATCAAGTTTGGCAAAGTTGTCGTCGTATTTTTGCGGATTTACAGTTTTTAATAATTGCCGTGCTTTTTCAAAAAAACTTTTTATTTTCTCTTCCGACGGTTTTCTTGGGTCAATCATATATTCATAATTTCTTAACATTCCTTGACCGCCCACTATGTATTTTAACTCTGCCGTGTCCTCTGGTTTTGTTGCTGGTAAAAAATCTATAAACAATTGCGGCAATGCTTCTCTCATGCGTATCCTAAATTTTGGACTTTCTTTCAAGAATTTATCAAAATCCTTGTCGAGTTTTATTTCTTCAAAAGCAGCTCTTTGTAAATTGTTGTCTCTAAAAATTAGAGTGTCCGCATGATAATTTGAAAGTTGCTTGTCTTTCAAATAATTTTTGAAAATATTTCTAAAATCTAACTCGGGATTGTTTTGTGAAATTTTATAAATGGTTTCAATCTCTGTCCTGTCCGCATCATCAGCAACTTTCAAATATTCTTGCCCGATAGCTTCGACAAGTGGTTTGGGCAATTCCTGTGGCACTCCCTGTCGTGTCATCAACTCTAATGCTCTTGTCACATAAAATTGTTTTTCTTCTTCTGGACTTACGAAACCGCCCGTATCACCAGGTTTTTCCATTTTTAGCATGTAAAAAGACAAGATGTGTTTTAATTGTTCTTCCTTGTCTGGCGCGGTTTCCTGAAGCTCTTGACCTATCGCGTTTACAACTGGCTCCATGCGTGTAAGCGTATAATCCAAGCCCTCAATCTTTTTAGTTTCTAAATTTCTTTTTGCCCATGTAGCATCAACGATAACAGCGTTAGCCGCTCCCTCCCTTGAAACTGTCACAAATGTATTCCAAGCGTGACCAGTTTTATTCATTTCAAAAACATTTTTCTTTCCTCTTTTGGGCGCAAAAGTTTCGGCGCCACCTTCATATACACAATATGTATCGCGAAGCTGGCTAAACTTTGTTTGATTTACTTTCAATGCTTCAAAAACAGCTTTTACTGAACTGGCAAAATTTCTACAAACACCATTACCTTCCCAATCGGAATCATTTCGCATTGACTGTCCTTCTTTTAAAAGCTGTAGAACTGTGCTTTGGTCAGCTTTTGTTTTTTCTGGTTTCGCAGATAAGTCGCCCCGCTGTTCTTTTGTGTCACTATATTTATATTTTGTTAAATCAATAACTATTTGGGTAGCCAATTCAATCGCTTGTTTTGGCGTCAGACTTTCAAGATGTTCAATCCTTAATTGTTTGGCCACTTCTTCCCCGTCCTTTTCAAGATATGAAGAAACAAAAGAGTATAATTTTCTCTCCCAATCCTTTTCCTTAACTGTTTCTTGGTAGGTTGACGCGCCGGGTTCAGTCCCTGCAAGTTTTTCCTTACCAAGCAAATATTTCTCAATTGAAGCGGGAATTTCATGCGCTTTTTCCGATGGGGCAATTCGTGGATTAAAAGAGTCGAGGTCGGAAAAAGCAATTTTTTCGTTTCCGCTTGTTTGAATTTCAAGAAGTGGTTTTTGTGTTAATTTTTCCTCACTTTCTCTTTGTTGTAAAAAATATTCTTTTGCTTGTTGCCAAGAATCAAAATCTTTATGAGTGGTTCCGACATAATAGCCAGTTTTTGAATCAATAAGCCCGGGGAGTACAACGCGAAATTTTCCGTCCTGCGTTTCGTCGATTCTGTAAAAATATTTTGTAAAAGTTTTTTCGAGAGACGCTCTTTCAAAATGTTCTCTTGCGCCTTCTCGCGCTCGCTCTGCGGCTTGTTCTGCTTCTTCTCTGGTTTCAAAACGCTGTTTGCTCGTTCCAACTATCGCCTCGCGTTTTTTATCAAAAAGCCCTGGCATAGTTACTTCAAAACCGCCTTCAATTTCGTTGACATCATACAAGCCAAAACCTGATTTCTTTTTTTCTGGTTTTGGATCTTCCTGAACAGATTCGGAAACCGTGGGGGTTTCTTGTTTTAGTTCGGGAACTGTTGTTTCCTCTACTGGCTTAGGTTGATTAAATTGTTTTTCAAAGCTTTCCATATTTGTTATTTCAATAAATCGTCAACTGAAACATCCAATGCTTTGGCAATTTTTTGCAAGGTTTCAATCGTCGGATTAGTAATCCCACCAGTTTCAAGTTTGATTATAGAATTATAAGAAACATCAGCCGCTTTTGAAAGGCGATCTTGCGACAATCCTTTGGCTTGTCTTAGTTTTTTTATGTTCTTGCTGATTTTATTCTCTTGTGCCATACTTGTATTATAATACTATTATTGATAGAATAGAGTTATGCGAACTTATATTGAAATCATATTATTAGAATACATCTTTTCTTTAATTTTAACAAGGGAGTTTTGTTTGTTGTGTGCGCACGGGTGGGCGGGGCAAACACAACCTTTTCTCTTGGCGGCGCATTTCGCAAAGCGAAAT
>CAYHCU010000425.1:0-2471 GCA_964355035.1 uncultured Flavobacteriales bacterium
GATATCGTTCATAACACAATCGTAATGAGAGGCAGTGATCCAACTTACTCTGCCTTATTTGTGCGTGGAAACGGAACAGGAAAAGTTGTTAGAAATAACATTCTCAACAATACAGGCGGTGGATATGCTTATGTCGTTTCTGATCTTGCTGTAACAGGAGTTGCAATTTCAAACAATAACAATTTGTTTGTTACCGGAACAAATGTTGGAGTTTATGGTGGAATAACAGCTGCAACTTTAAGTGACTGGATTAATGCATCTGAAAAAGATTCCAATTCCGTTCAGGTAAATCCAAATTTCGTTACACCGACAGATCTACATGTTACTTCAATTGCAATGGAAGATTTAGGTAAAAAACTTGCCAATGTGAACGATGATATTGATGGAGAATTGCGCAGCTTAAATGCACCGGATATTGGTGCTGATGAATATTCAGCAGCTCAACGTAATGTGGGTGTTCAAGCTATGTTAAGTCCGGTTGATAGCACTTGCGGTAATGCACTAACACCGGTTACTGTTGTTGTAACCAACACAGGATCACTTTCAGAAAACAACTTTGATGTGACGACTGTTTTTACAGGAGCGTATGCAGGAACAATGACATTTACAATTACAACTGCTATACTTCCCGGAACATCTGACACCATCACCTATTCAGGAACTATTGATCTTTCAACAGGAGGAACATTAAACGCAACCAGCTACACTTTGCTTGGTGTAGATGATGTTCATGCAAATGATACACTGACTGCTATCTATACAATTGGAGTTCCTCCGGTAGCACCAACAGCAACAGCAGGTTCAAATTGCGGTCCGGGAACCGTTGAACTTTCAGCTTCTTCTTTAGATTCATTAAATTGGTTTGATGCAGCAGTCGGAGGAACACACCTTGGTTCAGGCTCAACATTTACGACGCCGTCGATTACAGCATCAACAACATATTATGTAGCAGCGTACGGATTCTGCGAAGGAACAAGAACAGCAGTTCAGGCCGATATCAACCCAATACCGGTTGTTGCTTTAGGAAATGACACTTCAATTTTAAGTGGCGATAATATTACTCTTGATGCAGGAGCAGGCTTTACCACTTATTCATGGTCAACAGGAGCTACAACACAAACCATCGATGTAACTACAGCCGGATGCTACACAGCAACGGTAACCAATACTTTTGGTTGTACAGCTTCCGATCAAATTTGCATCATTGTGACAGTACCAATTGATGCAGGAGTAACAAGTATCGTTAATCCAAAAAATCTGGATTGCGCAAGCAGCACGACAGATATAACAGTTGTTGTAAAAAACCTAGGTTCAACTTCCGCTTTAGTTATTCCTGTGGACGTGAACATTACAGGAACATTGACAACATCGTTTTCTCAAACAGTAGCCGGCCCTTTGAATCCGGGCGATTCGGCTATAGTAATAATGGGAACAATCAATACTAGTGCTGGCGGAACTTATACTATTTCTGCCTTTACTTCTTATGCTAGTGATCAAGACAACACGAATGATACAACAAGAAGTACAGTAACATTAAACGTTGCGCCAATTGCACCTGCAGGTATAGGAGCAGGACGATGCGGACCGGGTTCTGTAATATTAAATGCTTCAGGAACTAATATCACACAATGGTATGATGCTCCATCAGGTGGCAACTTACTTCACATTGGCGATAGTTATACTGTTCCAAATCTCAGCGCATCAACAACATTCTACGCACAGGATGGAAATGTTTGTAATACACAACCAAGAACTGCAGTAACTGCAAATATAAACGCTCTACCGAATGTTACATTAGGAAACGACACAGTAGTTTCTGATTCATTGATTCTTGATGCCGGTGCAGGCTTTGTTCAGTACTTATGGAATACTTCTGCAACTACACAAATGATCACTGTCACTTCATCGTCGATTTATATTGTAGCAGTAATAGATGTAAATGGTTGTATCAATTCAGACACTATAGATATTTCAATCACGATCGGTTTGACTGAAACTCAGATTGCAGAAGGAATCAGAATTTACCCGAATCCAACTCAATCTCATATCACTGTTGAAACAGGTAAATCACCAAATGCAACCATTACAATGACAGACCTGCAAGGTCAGATTTTAATGACAGACATACTCAACAACAGTGCAAATACAACACGCACTTACGATGTCAGCAAATATGCAAAAGGAATTTACTTCCTTCAAATAACCACAGGAAACCAAAGTTCGACGAGCAAGATCGTTATTCATTAGATCGTTTTTCGTGAGTCGTTTTTCGTGGTTCGAATCACGACTTACGAACCACTAATAACGAAAAAGGCTACCCGGTTTGGGTAGCCTTTTTTCGTGGTTCGTTTTTCGATGTTCGTAAATCGTGGTTCGAATCACGACTTTCGAAAAACGATCCAACGAACCCAACGACTCACTCCTTCACAAACCTCTTCCACCAACTTTTCTCATTGCAAACAACTTCAACA
>CAYHCU010000426.1:0-2463 GCA_964355035.1 uncultured Flavobacteriales bacterium
AAACAAATTTCGCTTGCTTCTCCGTTTTGCAATGCACCACTACATCATCAGCATAATGACAAAATCATGATTGAAACAATTGTTACACGATTGCCGGACGGCATCATGACAGCTACGCTTTGGCCGGTAGCCAAACGAACTGTCGTGAAAATGTGGTTCCGCTTTCTTTTCAAGATGTGCTCTTACCACTTGTTGCGCGATGCGATCAAGTTAGCAGGATCATTCTGGACACACACGGTTCGGGGACTTGCGAAGTGCGATTTTTACTTTGAACACAATTGCGGAGCCGTTATTCAAATGTAATTCATTTTTTCTTACGAAGCTAAATGCGAGCATTTTGCAGGACCGCTGTTAGCTGCTTTTGCACATACTGGAAACCCATTGATTTCAATAGCTTTCTCAGGATTTTGAAATTTCTCTAAAATTTCTTAGCTTTACACAAATAATGTTATGTCTATAAAACATGAATTACAAAATATCATTTCAGGAAATGGACCGATTGGGAACGGAAAAGTTATCCAGTCAATCACCGAGTACATTAGAAGAGAAAAGAAAGCAATTTCAAACCTTGCAGAAGGGAAGTTCAACAAAAACCAAGAAACACAGATCTTAAAAGGATTTATTTCTCACTCTAATTTATGGTATTCGGGTATTGATGATACTAAATATATTGGAGAAGGAGCTGAACAAAAAATCTATGAATTTTCCGACCCAAATTTTGTTCTAAAATTAAACGATACAATTTATTATTCCTTTTGGGAAGATTACTTCAACAATTTATTAATTCATAATTATTTTTTCCCTCATTTAGCTTACGAATTAATTGGCTTTCATGAAATGGATGGTAAGCTTTATTCGGTTGTGAAACAACCATTCGTGAAAGCAACAGAAAGCACGAATCTTCAAAACGTAAGCGACTTCTTAAAAGTAAATGGATTTGTAAATAAAAAGGATAATGATTATTTTCATCCGGATTTAGGAATTATTCTCGAAGATTTGCACGATGAAAATGTATTAACGAGTGAAGGAGTTCTCCAATTTATAGACACCGTCTTTTTTCTAACTGAGAAATTTTATCAAGATTGATTTCCCCTGCAATTGCAGCTAATCGAGTCACGCAGCGGAGTTTCACCCCTACGTTCTCACGGAACCGTATCCCGCTATTGCGGGACCGGCTGTGAACCTCTCGATTCATACAGCTTGTCCCGCCTTCCCGGGAGCTCTTCTTGTTCAGTCACGAATGTAATGATACATTACGGATGAACCAATGCCCAGTGCGGAAAAAGATTAGGATTTTCCTTGTACTTTTTCTTAAGCCATTTTACTGAATTTAGTCTCGCAGTCACCACCGGACCATGCGACTACAGCAATTGTTTGACCTGATGAAGTTGCCTCCCCCGCCCCAAAAAGTTCAGGTACCTGTGCTAAGTGGAAATCCGGTTACAAACTTCAAAAACCAGCTACAAGTGCACCTATAGAAAAAAATCGTACGAACAAGCAATCGTCTTCAGCCTGAAAGTATACGCTGAACACCGCATAAGCAAAAAGCCCCGATGATTATTACCTCTTCGGGGCATTCTTTTGCGCGGGGCTTTTCGCTTACACGGCTAAATATTTAGCAGTAGTGGCTCTATTTCTCGTCCGTTTCATTGTCAAATAGTTCGTGTAGTTTTTGTTGTAAAATTTTCTTGTCAGGCAGTTGTGTTTTATATTCAGAAACCATTGTCGGAGAAAGGCTTCTACTTAAAGCATATTCTACAACTTCACTGTCTTTGTCCTTGCATAATAGAACTCCAATGCTAGGATTTTCATTTGGCTTTTTAACGTCTCTGTCTAATGCTTCCAAGTAAAAGTTAAGCTGTCCCAAGTGGTCGGGTTTAAACTTGTCGGCTTTAAGTTCGAAAGCTACCAAGCATTGAAGCCCACGATGGTAAAAAAGCAGATCAATGTAAAAGTCGCTGTTACCAACTTGCAACTTGTATTCTTCTCCTATGAACAAGAAATCTTTTCCAAGTTCGAGAATGAAATTTTTCATTTGCCTTACAAGTCCACGCTGCAAGTCGCTTTCACTGTGAGGGTCAGGCAAGTTCAAAAATTCAAACACATAGCTGTCTTTGAAGGTGTTAGAAATGTCTTTATTGCTTTCTATCACCGCTGGTGAGAGTTTTGAATTGCCAATCATCGTCCGCTCGAAAAGACTTGCAGATATTTGTCGGTCAAGTTCTCGTTTGCTATAATTTTCTTATTTTACATACTTATGGATAATCCGGACATCTTGACCACTAAATTCCCGTTCGTTTGGAAAAGTAAAATCCTCTGATTTAGCCTCAATTACTCAGTATAATCCCGGAATATAATGGTCAATCTTAAACAGAAAAAGGTAGTCAGGCTATCCGGATTATCCATCAATTGCGGGAATGGCCGAACATGGGAATAAAAAAAGTACAATAAAAAAAGCAGCGT
>CAYHCU010000427.1:0-2461 GCA_964355035.1 uncultured Flavobacteriales bacterium
CAGGAATTACCGTCCACCAAAATTCTAATTTGTGATTATCAGGATAGAACAAAGCTTTGCGATCTTTTTTGTATTGGTATTTCCATGCATAATAGAAAAGCAAAAACTGCGTAATAAAAAATACCACCATAATCAGTGCGAAATTCTGATACAAATAAGCATCTGTTAATGCTCCATGCTTAGAAGCAGCCACAGGCAAAAGATATTTTTTTGCGTCGATTGTGAACCAAATCATTCCAACAAAACAGACAACTAAAAAACCAAGAGCTGCAATCCCGTTGAATTGGTTCTCTTTTGCTGTCACCTCACCTTCTTCTTCGCGTAAGTCACGGACTAATTCCATTACACGCATCAGTCTCCAGCAGGTAATTAGAGCCAGTACAATTGTCAGGAGAATTAATAAATTTATCATGGATAATCTTTTCTTTTAGCTGTAATAAAATGCGTGATTGATTAAATATGGTGATGTAACGTTTCTTGTAACATCGGATGATTTTTAGGCACCAATGCTGCTTTAGAAAGTTCTGTCAGTGTACTTAAGATGAATGCACCCAGAAAACCAATTCCTGTACCGATCTCAATAAAACCTATATGCCAGTTGGCGCCAACCGTTCCCGGCATCACCATTACAAATACATCAATCCAATGACCAACAAGAATAATTATTCCTGCTACCATCAGTACTTGTCTCGTACGTTTTGCATCTCTAGTCATCAATATCAGGAATGGCGCACAGAAGTTGATCAATAAATTCGCAACCCAAATTGTCTTAAATAGTCTCCAACGTGTCTGAAAATAAACAACTTCCTCAGGTAAGTTGGCATACCATATCAACATAAACTGAGAGAACCATAGGTAGGTCCAGAATATAGAGAAAGCAAACATAAATTTACCTACATCATGTAAATGGCTTTCGGATACGTGATCCATATATCCTTTGCTTTTAAGGTAAAGAATAAACATTGCCATCATCGCTAATCCACTCACAAACAAACCGGCAAAAGTATACCAACCGAACATTGTAGAAAACCAGTGTGCGTCAATACTCATTAAAATATCCCACGCTGCCATTGATGAAGATACTGCAAAGATTGCAAGGAATATTGCTGATAATGTAACGCTGCGCTTGTAATGAGTGATGTTGCCATCAATGTCTTCCTGCAAACTGTGTCTGCGCAAAACAAACGTAAAAGACACCCAAAGTGTACCATACAATATTAATCTTGATAAGTAGAAAGGAATATTTAAATACCCTAGCTTACCCGCGAGAATGGGATCAAAAAATTCACCTTTGGGATCTGACAATTCTGCTAATGTATGATGCGTCCAGTGGTACAAATCATGATGTCCGAAAATGAAAATCAGAATCAATCCTACCATTCCATACTTCAGGAAACCGCTCATGGCTTCAGGTACTCTTTTTATTCCAACCGCCCAACCTGCTTGAGCAGCATAATTAAAAGCAATGAAAAAAGTTCCGGCCAATGCCATTGCAGTGAAATAAAAATCGTTCTGAAGCAATACAGCCCAGATACGTGTTTTGTCAGTCATAAAACCCATAACGATTGCAACAACTCCAATAGCAATCATTACTAATGGGATCATTTTGTTATTTCGGGTAAGCTCGTATTTTCTGTCCATCTTATAGAACGTTGGCAATAGTTTTAATCAATTACATTTTTTTTTCACTCCCTGCATTCTTCAATGAATCTGCAGGTACTGCTGATGCTGTCTGTCCTGCAGGATTCTGCATTGTCTGAACGAACATGATCACCTTCCAACGTTGGGTTGGAGTCAATTGCGAAGAGTGTGAGCCCATCATATTCCTTCCATAGGTCAACGTGTGAAACATGTTTCCTTCCGGCAATGTCTTCAATCTGTCTGAATCATATGCCGGTGGTATAGGGCCGTTGAATTTCGTGATGGTTCCATCACCTTTACCTGTTGCACCATGACACTGAGTGCAAAAATTGGTATATATGATTTTACCTTCTGCAAGAGTCGCTTCACTCTTCATCAAAGGAGAATGAAGGTTTAATCCCGCTGCATCATATCCTTCAATTGTATTCGGATAAGCATAAGGCAAACGATCGTAATCGTTATAGATCATATCTCCTCTTGCAATCGTTCCTGCTACCGGCTGACGAGCTGTCATGCTATCGGCAAAAAGAGGATTCGAAGAATATGTTTCATAGCTCGGCGATCGATACATGTTTGGCATGTATTCAAATCCCGGCTTTTTGGGATCATCATTGGTGCAAGATGCTAATTGGGCAACTGCAGCAACTGAAACGATTATACTAACTATTTTTCTCATTTATCAGCTCAGGAAAATTGCATTGAATTGAATAGAACATCTGTTGCACCATTACTTTTTATCAAAGCGGCAACATCATTCACCTTGCTCTCGTCTTTCACATCAACGTGAAGTACGAATTTATCATCTGTAATTCTTGGATGC
>CAYHCU010000428.1:0-2447 GCA_964355035.1 uncultured Flavobacteriales bacterium
TTAGAAATGCTGTTTTCGTTTTGGGCTTCCATGCCATCCTGAATCTGCTGACTTCGTTTAAATCTTGAATCTATGGCTGCTAACAGTTCCTCCTTTGAAAAAGGCTTGGTCAAGTAATCGTCTGCGCCTAGATTCATAGCATACCTAACATCTTTCTTCTCAACCTTAGCTGAAAAAAAGATAAAAGGAATGTTGTGATGGTCCGGATAACCTCTAAGTTCCACCAAAAGCTCATAACCATCCTTTTGCGGCATCTTAATGTCACACAATATTAAATCCGGATGAAAACTTAAAATTAAATTTAAACCTTCTTCACCATTATTCGCGGTTTCTATGTGGTAGCCAACCATCGTAAGAAGTTCTTGTATATTCTCCCGAAGCACCAATTCATCTTCGATTATTACAATCTTTATTTTATTTTTTTCTAACATTACCAGTACAATTTTATTTATAAGGAATTTTTACTAAAACTTCGCACCCTTCTCCTTCTGAACTTTTAATAAAAATCTGCCCTTCATGCAAATCAACAAATTGCTTTACAATCACCAAACCAAGCCCGCAACCTTGAATATTTAATGTATTAGAAGCACGGAAAAAAGAAGTGAACAAATGCGGTTGTTCTTTCACCGGTATTCCAATTCCATAATCCTTAACTATAATTTCAATATTCTCTTTTCCATATATCAAAGTAACATTTGGATTTTTCTCGCCAAGCAGAGAATACTTTAATGCATTAGAAAACAAATTTGTGTAAATATGTTCAAAAAGATTCGAATCCATATTTACAGGTATAACATCACCTTTAACTTTAAAATCAATAGAATACTCGGGAAATTTAAATAAGATTTGCTCAATTTGTTTTTCAGTAAACTCCAACAAACAAAAACTAGCAGGAGTAAATACTATTCTGCCTGCATCCAATTTTTCCATTAATAAAATCTCATTCATGATCTCAGTCATCCGACTAACCTCAGCAGAAATTCGGTTACAATGAAAATTAATTCTTTCATTTGGAGAGCCACTTTGTTGATTGTGTTCGACTATAATTTCTTTTGAAGAAAGAATTCCTGACAAAGGCGTCCGGAATTCATGAGAAGCAAGACTTACAAATTGAGATTTCAATTGGCTCAACTCCTTTTCCTTTTCAAACGAAATTCGAATGTTTTTGTCAGCCTCCTTCAAAAGACTAATGTCTGTAGCCACACAAACAAAATTTTGAAAGCCCCCTGTGGTATCAAACACAGGAGTTGACTCTAAATGGAACCAAGCTTCGGAATTATTTTTAAAATATGATAAAACATCCCCACTAAATGACAACTTATTATTTAGTGAATGAAGTATTTTTTGTTGAGTTTTGAAGTCTGTTTCTTGTCCACTTAAGAAGCCGTAAAGATTTTGACCTCTAATTTCATTTAATTCATATCCGGTAACTTTCACAAAAGATTCATTAACCCAATCTACTCCTCCATCTGAATCTGTGATAATAACTAAGGAATTTGATTTACTTGCTACTAAAGCTAATCGCTTCATTTCAAGGTCTTGCTGGTTCTTCGCAGAAATGTTTCTGCAAATGCAAAGTAAGTGTCCCTCAGGAAGGCTAGTCAAAGTAATTTCGGTTATAATCAAAGAACCGTCTGCCTTTTTTCCAGTAGTAATTCCTGACCAACAGCCTTTTTCTCCCATAAGTGGGAAAATTTCTTTCGTAATTCGATCCCTCTCTTCTATTGTGTAAAGCTCCTCCCAACTTTTACCAATCAATTCCTCTGAACTGGAATAACCATACATTTCAACATGCGACTTATTTAGGTAATAATACAAACTGTTGCTATCGAGCAAGGCAATTCCATCAATGGACACTTCAATTGCGACACTTTTGTGTTTACTTATAAATAATTCTTGCAGGCCTTCTTCATCCATGCTAACTGACACACATACAACATGTTTAATATGCCCTACTAAATCTTTAACCGGACGAAGAAACAATCGTTCTCTTTTCATAGTCCTTTCTTGGACAATCTCACTCTCAAAAGAAAATACGGCATCGATTCGAAGTACTTCTTGAAAAGCTTGGCGCCACTTTTCCGCAAAATCGCTATCCAACTTTAGATATTGAACATATTCAAGAATTGTTTTTCAAATAATCTATTTTTTTATTTTTGAATCATCTATCATTTCTTTATTTATATAAAGAAATTTTATGTTTAATTCTATAATAAATAATAACCTTCTTAACAAATTTAACAAATGTTAGTACTATTTTATTAAAATATTGCTGTAATTTAACAACTTAAACAATTTTCTAATTAAATATAACAATTTTCAATACAAGTATTATTAACTAAAGTATATAAAAGTGCACATTAAATGCAATCAAATTAATTATTACATAATTAACAGTTAACATCTTTACAAGGTTAACAAATTTTTTAATCATAATCAGGGTAATT
>CAYHCU010000429.1:0-2445 GCA_964355035.1 uncultured Flavobacteriales bacterium
TCATTATCGATCTTAACAAAAAGCAGCTCATTGCTCTTTTTTGCCAGTTCCTTATCCATTAACAGAATAGAAGTTTTTACGCCGCTGTAAGGATTGAAAATTCCAGCCGGTAAACTTACTACAGCATAGAGATAGTTATCTACCAGCATTTTCCGCAATTCCTTATATGCGGTTCCGCTTTGAAAAATTACGCCTTCGGGTACAATAATTCCTGCCCGGCCTTTTGGGTTGAGGTGCTCTGCAATATAATCTACAAACAAAACTTCGGAACGGTTGCTGCTGATGCTGAATTTCTTATGGGGACGTATTCCTCCCTTCGGACTCATAAATGGCGGATTTGCCAGTATCACATCGAAGCTATCGTTCCAGCGTTCTTCACTGCTCAGGGTATCGTATTCGTGAATATCAGGGTCAGAGAAACCGTGCAGGTATAAGTTCACCAAACTCAGGCGTACCATGTCTGGGGAAATATCGTAACCCACAAAGTTTTGAATGAGTTTTTTACGCTCATCAGGGTTAAGCTCGTTATTATTCTTTTCTTTAATATGCTTAAAGGCAGAGATCAGGAATCCGGCGGTGCCGCAGGCAGGGTCAAGTATGGTATCGTTTTTTCCGGGATTAACCACGGCTACCAGGAAATCTATAATGTGCCTTGGTGTTCTAAATTGCCCTGCATCGCCCTGCGAGCCCATCACAGATAGCAGGTATTCAAAGGCATCGCCAAGCATTTCGCTATGGGTGTATTCAAATTCGCCGATGGTTTTCAGAAATAGCTTTAAAGTTTCAGGATCACGATAAGGCAGGTAGGCATTATTGAAAATATTCCGGAATAGTTGAGGGATATTCGGATTCTTTTCCATGCTCTCAATAGCTTCCGAATATAATCGGAGCATTTCAGCAGCGGTAACTTTCGTGTCAAAGAGACTACCCCAGCTATATTTTTCATAATCGCCTGAAAAGAATTTGGCGGCTCCTCCAAGTTCGATGGCTTCTTTGTCCATGTCGTCCATGAACTTATATATCAGGCCAATAGTGATCTGTTCTATCTGAGCTTTCGGGTCAGGCAGTTTACCCACTAGTATGTCGCGGCAATCGTCTATTCTTTTCTTAGTTGTTGTATCTAACATAATTCCTTTGCTATGCTGCGAATTGCTCTAACTTGATATAATCTTTGATGTAAACCGGAATAACTTCCCGGTATTTTACTGCTACTTCTTTGAACTGTGAAATGGTAAGGGTCGGATTGGTTTGTAAGGCATGGAAATCTTTCATTGCAATGATCCTGCGAATGTCCTGATCTACTATGTAAGCCTTAAAAAAGTATTTCAAAGCCCTGATGTTTACATCTTCTTCCGGCGGATAAATGGAAATGAATTTATCGAATTCTTCTTCCAGCAATTCATCCTTTGATTTGAATTTAGGGATGATACCAAATATCTTTTCCACTACTTCACGGATAGATACTTTTCTGTCAATTTTTGCTGCCTTACGCAGTTTTTCCAGGTTAAAGTATTCTTCGGGCTTATCAAAAATTTCGCTTTGAATATGGCTGATCACATGCTCCCAGTTTCCAAGCTCAACATTCTTTTTGATAATATCGTCCATCATGATCCTGTCTTCAAACTTTTTGAACAGCATACGGTCGATTTTCATACCCTCGTAGCCGATATCCTGCTCTTTTAACAGTTTGAGCGGGTCATTGAGATAATTGGTGTATTTATCAATATTGACACCGCTCTCGCCACCGTCTTCACCGCCACCCTGTTTGGGTTTTGGCAAGTTCAGCTTTTCGTCATAATTGAATTTTTCCTCAAAATATTCGCAGTTGGCAAAGAAATCAAAGAGTTTGAAAATCTCTTTTTCGTGCCGGATGATCTCTTCTTCGCCCAATTCGTTTTTGTGTTTAAAGTCGAAGGTATTTTTTCGTGTACCCCTTCCTTTTATCTGTACAAAATCCGCTGGGCTGAAAATGGGCCGCATCATACAAATATTAAGCAGGTCGGGACAATCGTATCCGGTGGTCATCATACCCACCGTAACGCAGATTCTTGTCTTGCTTGTTTTATAACCTTCCAGCCAGGTTGTTTTGCCATTCAGATTGTTGTTGGTGAAGTTGATGGTCATTTGCTGGGCATCGCCAACCTGAGAAGTTACCTGCAATGCAAAATCGGAATTGTATTTACCCGGGAAGAGTTGTTCGGCAAATTCATTTAAAATTTCGGTCAGCTTACGGGCATGATTCTGGCTCACAGCAAAAATAATTGTTTTGCCAATTTCATTAGTTATCGGATCGCGTAAAGCATTTTCTAAAAAAGTTTGACAGAAAACCCGGTTTGTTTTTTCAGAGAAAAATTTCTTTTCAAAATCACGGGAAACAAAGGTTTCGGTTTCTTCCCCTTCTTCTAATGGTACTACAACGGAATAACCTTCGTCAGAAAGCATTTG
>CAYHCU010000430.1:0-2444 GCA_964355035.1 uncultured Flavobacteriales bacterium
TCAATTTATACTATACTTATCTCATTGGTAATAGACAATATGTCTCAGAATTGTTCAATATTATACACAGTATTTATACTGATTTGTACGAAATAAAAGATAAAGTTGATCTGATGTCAAGAGATACAGATAAAGACGGCGTTGCTGATCTTTTCGATCGCGAACCTGAAACAGCAGAAGGCGCAAAAGTTTATGGTGATGGAACTTCTGTAGATTCTGATAACGACGGTGTACCGGATATTAAAGATTCTGAACCGTTCTCAGCTAAAAATGCTAAAGTAGATGGTTCCGGAAAAGAAATTGATACTGATGGAGATGGTATTCCTGATGTTCGTGATATGGAACCTGCAACTCCAAAAGGTAGTTTAGTGAACAATACCGGTGTTGCAATTCAAAATGGTCCGGGAGTTCGTAAAGGTGGAGAATCTTCAATCATGGCTTCGAGCGGATATTTACCTTCTGTATTCTTCGATTTAGACAGCGATGTAATCAATAAAAAATATGACGAAACATTAGCTTCAATCGCTTTGGTGATGAAGAAAAATCCTGATCTGAAATTTGTATTGACCGGAAATTGCGATATGCGTGCCAGCGTTGAATACAATGTGAAGTTAGGAAAACGTCGCGCTGAAGCTGTTAAAAAACACTTGATAAAACGTTATAACATCGACGCTGAAAGACTTTCTACTGCGACATTAGGTAAAGATGAGCCTATCACCGGTAAGCATCCTATGAATCGTCGGGTGGATTTTTCAATTGATGATAAATAGTAAGTAGTGATTGGTGAGTAGTAAGTGGAGGCCCACCACTTACCACTCACTAATTACCAACTACTTTCAACACCATATTCCAAACCACAATCCCCACACACACTGAAACATTCAGTGAATGTTTTGTGCCGCTTTGCGGGATTTCTAAGGCAACATCACAGAGGTTTAAAGCAGCATCGCTGACGCCGTAGATTTCGTGGCCAAAGATGAAAGCATATTTTGTTGATGGCTCCGGCTTGAAGTCAAGGAGTGAAATTCCGCTTTCTGTTTGTTCGATAGCTATAATTATATAACCTGCAGATTTTAGTTTTTCAATTGCATCTACAACGTTATTTTCATACTTCCAATCCACCGATTCTTCGGCTCCCAACGCTGTTTTGTGAATTTCACGGTGCGGAGGCGTAGCTGTAATGCCGCACAAATAGATTGATTCGCAGCGAAATGCATCTGCAGTCCGAAATACGGAGCCAATATTATTCAGACTCCGGACATTATCCAGAACAAGGACAATCGGTCGCTTTTCAGCACTCTTAAAATCATCGATAGTTAGTCTACCCAACTCATCATTTTGTATCTTGCGCATAGAAAGAATAATGAGTGCAAATAAGCAAAAACTTGTTGAAGGAAGAAATTAAATCGGGAGTTGTTGAAACTCCTCTCATGAAACAATATTACAGCATCAAGGCGAAATACCCTGAAGCGCTGCTGTTATTCCGCGTAGGCGACTTTTATGAAACCTTTAGTGATGATGCCATTAAAGCATCAGCGATTTTGGGCATCGTCTTAACCCGAAGAGCAAATGGTAGCGCAACGTACATTGAACTCGCCGGTTTTCCTTATCATTCTCTCGATACTTATTTGCCGCGACTGGTTCGCGCCGGACTTCGTGTCGCAATTTGTGATCAATTGGAAGATCCAAAATTGACAAAGAAAATTGTGAAACGCGGAGTTACAGAATTAGTTAGTCCCGGTGTTTCTTACAATGACAAAATACTTGATCACAAGAAAAATAATTTCCTAGCTGCTTTACACTTCGACGGAAAATCTATCGGTGTGGCATTTATCGATATCAGCACAGGAGAATTTCTTGCCACGCAGGGAAATGAATCGTATGTAGAAAAACTTCTGCAGAATTTTAATCCGAATGAAATCATTTATTCGAAATCATATAAAAAGGATTTCAATGAAAAATATGAAAGCAGTTTTTATAATTTTGATTTGGTCTCCATTCAGGAAGGAATTGACCAAAATATGCAGATGCATGTAGAACTCTACCTAATTTATTTTTTGAAACAAGTTATTTAATATAGTTTAAACCTTCATTAAAGCGAAAATTGTAACCAGTAAATACTAAAGAATTATTTTTTTTAATAGTATTTCTTAATTTTGTAATTCCAATGAAGTTTGATGAAAGAGGTTTTTCAATAAATACATTAGAGCCATTTTTTAAAAAACTAATAGCAAGTGAAATATGAGATGTTGGAGGAGTGCAAATTAAAACTAAATCATAAGTTGATTTATTTTGTGAGATTTGTTCAAGTTCATTAGTGTGAAATTTTTTAGAAATTTTTTTTTTTAATTCTTTTTGAGGATCATATACATCAATTTCACTTGTCGGAAGAATTTTTTGAATATTTGCTATATGTCTGGAGCCTATAGAACCACAACCTAAAA
>CAYHCU010000431.1:0-2425 GCA_964355035.1 uncultured Flavobacteriales bacterium
AGTAGCGATAAGATCATCGCGACTCATTCCGGGTTTACGAGGAAGTCCTGAAGTAATTACTACAACATCCGAACCTGCTGTTTTTGAATAATCGTTTGTAGAACCGACAACCCTTGTATCGTAAAGATTGATAGGGGCAGTCTGCCACATGTCCAAAGATTTTCCTTCTGCAATACCTTCTTTGATATCAAGCAGGACAACTTCATGTACGAAGTCTTTATGTGCGATTACATCAGCACAAGTGGCACCTACGTTACCGGCACCTACAACAGTTACTTTCATATTGGGTTATTGTTTAATTGTAAATAATGGACGAAATTAGATACTCCTTTTTGATTTTGGAAATTATATTTTGCTGAACAGGAAAAAATCGACATTAAAACCACATTTACCTCATTCAACAGAATTTTGGCACAAAAAGTTGGATTTATTGAAGAATATTTATAGCTTTCGAAAGAAGATTAAGGCAACTTGACGAAAGTCATGTAAAGTCTGAAATCTTTAGGTTAACAACTAATTTAATAATCATCTTACGCCCTCTTTAGGTAAGTAAGGTTAGAGGATAAACCAATAAATAAAAGAATGTTACTTAGCCAATTACTTTTCGAAGGATTTTTACCGCGCAAAGTGATTTGTTGACCAAAAAGAACTGTCTAATTATCGAAGTTAAAATTTAAGACTAAAAAATGAATAAACTCCTACTCAGCATTTCATTCATCTTTATTTTTTCTATAAATCAGTTGAAAGCTAGCCACTCTATGGGGGGAGAACTCACTTACGAATGTCTGGGAAACAATCAGTATTTATTTACCTACACACTTTACCGCGATTGCTTTGGTATTGTGCCTCTTAATACGTTAGATATTGTTTACTATTCTTCTTGTTATCCCAATGGATATACTATTGATTTAAATCAGGTTGGTGCGCCCGTACAAATCGGTACTGTATGCCCAGGGGGAGTCACAACATGTAACGGAGGAACCTTAACCGGAATCGAAGCCTATACCTATACCGGAATCATCACTCTTCCCGGTGCCTGTAATGATTGGACCTTTTACCACAGCGAATGTTGCCGAAACGCTGCCATCACCACTATTTTTGACCCTGCGAATCAGACACAAGTTGTCTATAGTCAACTGAATAATACTAATGGCATTTGCAATGATTCTCCTGTATTCACAAATGCACCAGTACCATTTGCTTGCAGTGGGCAACCTTTTTGTTTTAATCAAGGCGGTTATGATGCTCAAGGGGATTCATTAGTTTATTCGTTGGCAGACCCATTAACCTTTGATGATCCTTTATTTCCTACTGCAATAATACCGGTAACTTACCTTAACGGCTTAACTTTTGACAATCCGGTGCAATCTTCATTGCCAGTAGTTTTTGACCCAGCGACCGGTGATTTTTGTGTTACGCCTAGTGCTACAGGAGTAACAGTATTTGCTGTTCTTGTAGATGAATACAGAAATGGCGTTTACATCGGTACCGTTGAAAGAGACATTCAACTTACAATTCAAAATTGCAGTAATCTTCTCCCTTCACTTAGTGGAATAAACGGAACCTCAAATTTTGACGCCACTGTTTGCGCAAACCAACAAATTTGTTTTACGATTAGAAGTACCGATAATAATTCAGGAGACTCCACTTTTCTTAGCTGGGACAACACAATACCGGGAGCGACTTTTACAACTTTTGGCACCAAAAGAGATAGTGCTCGATTTTGCTGGACACCGACAACAGCTGATATAGACCCGAACCCACACTGCTTTACTGTTACGGTACAAGATAATGCCTGCCCTTATAGAGGGACTCAAATTTTATCTTATTGTATTACGGTCAATGGAGTCGCGGCTACGTCTACTTCTACAAACGTTTCATGTTTCGGACAAAACAACGGCACACTTTCTGTGGCAACAACTTTAGGAACTCCAAATTATAGTTATCAGTGGTCACCCTCCGGAGGACCAGGTGCATCTTCAAATAATCTTGGGCCTGGAACTTATTCTGTAACTGTTACTGATGCTAATGGTTGCACAGCAGTAACTTCCTCAACAGTGACACAGCCAACGCAAGTTGTTGGTGCAATTACTCCAACCCAACCAACTTGCGGTTCTAATAATGGAGCGGCATCGGTTGTTGCTTCAGGTGGAACAGGCCCTTATACTTATTTATGGTCTCCTGCAGGTGGAACTTCAGCAACAGCAACAAATCTTGGCTCCGGAAATTTTTCAGTTGTAATTACAGATAGTCACGGTTGCACAGGTGCTTCAAATGTGACACTAGCTGCACCCTCATCACCTGTAGCGTATGTTTCCGGCATAACTAATTCTACTTGCTCCTCTCCAACGGGAAACATAACTGTATCAGTTGTTGGGGGAACCGGACCATATACTTATTTATGGTCGCCATCAGGTGGTAATGC
>CAYHCU010000432.1:0-2397 GCA_964355035.1 uncultured Flavobacteriales bacterium
CTTAAATAGTGTTTCATCATCTGCACAATTTATTTCATCAACTGATTTGCATTCCGGAAGCGCAGGAGATAATGATCTCGGTTTACCATTGGCATCAGTGCTTGAAGATATTGATGGCGAATTAAGAAGTGGCAGTACGCCTGATTTAGGAGCTGACGAATTTACGCCATTGTCAGACAATCTTTATGTCGTGAGTTTAGTATCTCCTTCAGGTGGTTGCGGCGATTCTGCAACGATGATTGGAGTAGTTGTCAGAAATCTTGGATTGAACACTCAAGCGCCATATGATATTGTTGCCGATGTTGTATTTCCGGGCGGGAATCAGATAATAACAGAAACTACCCTCAATAGTTTACCTTCAAATGGAATTGATACATTTTATTTTGCTCAGACGCTGAATACATATGGTGGCGGCGTACTTGATTTGACAGTCTATACAAATTTAGCGTTAGACCAATACCGATTAAACGATACGATCCGTGCTACATTTACTTATTTAGATCATCCAAACGCACCAACCGTTGTAACTCCGCAAGATCAATGCGACAACAATTTGGCAATTACAGCAACGGCTGATTCAGGAGATGTTTTAATGTGGTATGCAGAAGCAACAAGTACGGATCTTTTATTTTCAGGTTCAGTATTTTCACCTACTGTAAGTGCAGACACCACATTTTATGTTGAAACAAGACATGGCAGCGGAAATGCCGGTTGTTTAAGAATTTCAGAAATAGAACCAAATGGTGGAGGAGATTATGTTGAACTGCAAAATGTCTCAGGAATTGGTTTCGATGCAACAGGTTACAAAGTTGTGGCAAGTGATGATTATACAGATATTAATTTAGTAAATTCTGTAACATGGGACTTGGATTATTTCGCTCCGGGCGAAATTAAATTTAAAACTGACAATGGTTCTGATCCAAATTATTGGGGTTCAAATTTATTGATAGAGCCCGGTTTCCCGGGTTGGCTTATGATAATTGATCCACTAGGCAATATCGTTGACTTCGTCGCTCTGCAATGGGACAGTGCAACTATTCAAACATTATTAGTGAACATAAACGGAGTGGATATTTCTGTTGGCTCTGAATGGTCAGGAGATGGCACACCATCGACATGTAACAATTTTGGAGACACGCCTAGTAGAATAGGAAATAGCGACAATAATTCGGCAGTTGATTGGACATGCGATTTAGCTTCAGCGGGAACTCAAAATCCATCACTTGCAACCTCCTTTCTTTCGTGTGGTGTAGGTGCTTGCGCGAGCCCGCGTTTTGCAATCGACATACATTTGATAGCTGGTATCCAGGCAAGTCTCGGGGCAGATACTGCTGCTCAATTACCATTTACTATTCCGCTAAGTCCGGGCGCAGGTTATACAACTTATCTATGGTCAACGAATGAAACTACAGATACAATTTTTGTAACTGCTCCGGGAACTTATTGGGTGACTGTTTCAGGACCGAATGGTTGTACGATTACAGATAGTATAACAGTTGGTTTGTCTGTTGATGTGAACGGCCAATTGTCTAATGATGTATTATCCTTTTTCCCAAATCCTGCAACAGATCAATTGACAATTAAAAGTGGGATGATCGATTTAAATAACGCCCGAATTAGAATGTTCAATTCACAAGGTAGCATGATCACGAATTTAAGTCTAACTCAAACAAGTACTAGAAGCTATGTATTGGATTTGAAAAATTATGAGTCAGGGATCTATTTTGTTCAGGTAATAACTGATAAAGGAATGCGTGTTGAAAGATTGAGTGTTGTGAAATAATCAATCTTTTTTTTAAAAAATGAGAAAGGCCGAATATTGATTCGGCCTTTCTCATTTCAATCCTTTTCAATCGCTTCGATAAAAACATATAACAGCAGTATATATGTGCCATAGAGATAAATAGGAACAGGTGCTAGATAAAAAATATATGAGCAACTAGAAGCAAGTAAAAGAATGACATGAGTGTGCTTTTTTCGAATCAAAATAAGTACTAGAAAACAAAAACCTAAAAAGGCAGATAGGTAAGTTAGAGTCATTGATGTTGTAAAATATCCGAATGAAAAGGATTCGAAGACATTGAGAACTGCGTTTCTTAAAATAATAAAAGGGTGCTCTTTTGAAAACTTCAAAAACTCTTTCAATCCCCATTTTGCTTCGCCCATGATTACGTCGGAATCGTACATTGATGGCGTACTTTCATAGGAGAATTTAGTTCCCGTTGCATTTGAATAATTTTCAAATGAAATGTTATCCGAAAACCCTTTAACGGGTGAATTTGGATAAGCGCCCAATGAGCTATACATTACATGACCAGGATGTTTTGATAAATATGAAGGCTGCATAAAATATACTCCAAGGGAAAAGATGGATAGTGCGATCAATCGCTTTATCGG
>CAYHCU010000433.1:0-2391 GCA_964355035.1 uncultured Flavobacteriales bacterium
TAAATTGGTTCCTGTAGGTTCCGGAATTTCAAATCCCCTATTGTCGGATTTACTTCTTTACCCAAACCCGGCATCAGATTATCTTATAATTACTACTCCACTTAAAGAATGTACGTATAAGATTTATGATATGACTTTCAAAATGATTTTAAGCGGTAAGTTAGCTGGCCAAAACAAAACAATAGAAACCAAAAACCTGCCTGCCGGAGCATATTCGGTAGAAATATTTAATGGTAAAGAAGCGATTTGTCGAAAAGTTGTTATTAGAAAGTAGAAAACTTTCTCACTTTTCACCAATTGCTACTTATTACAAAGCAGCAATCTTATCCAGCACCGTCTCAATCATTTGGTTCATTGTTTTTTCGCCTTTCTGTGTATGCTCATTCGTGATTCGATTAGCAACAATGGCATTAATAGAACAACAATTGTGTCCTAGAATTTTTGCCAGGCCGTACATTGCCCCAGTCTCCATTTCAAAATTGGTGATTCTCTGATTGTCAAAATGAAAAGAATGGAGCGTTTGTATAAAATTAGGTCGAGCCAATTCATATCGCAATACTCGCCCTTGTGGCGCAAAGAAACCGGAACAACTGGCAGTAATCCCTTTAAACATCCCTGAACTTAGTTTTTCTTCTAATTTTGAAGAACATCGGGCCAGATAGGGTAGAGAAAGAATTCCTTCATTTGGATAATGTAATCTAAATGCTTCAACGATTGCCTTTTCTTCTGAATCGTTTGGAAGTTTATAGAAGTTTAAAAGCCCATCCAAACCAAGTCCGAATTTAGAAAACACAAAACTATCAACAGGAATATCTGCATGCAATGACCCGGATGTTCCAATCCGGATGAGATTAAGGCTGCTCAGTTTTTCCTTAATGGTTCTTTTCTCAAGGTCAATGTTGACCAAAGCATCTAATTCATTGTAAACAATGTCAATATTGTCAGTTCCGATACCGGTAGATAACACAGTAATTCTCTTTCCTTTATAAACTCCTGTGTGAGTTATAAATTCACGCTTTTGTTTCTTAACTTCAATGGAATTAAAAAACCTTGAAACCAACGCTACACGATCCGGATCGCCAACATTAATAATTGTATCGGAAATTTCATGGGGATGAAGATTTAAGTGATAAACACTTTTATCTGAATTAAGGATAAGTTCTGACTCCGGTATTTTGTTCATATGAAGGATTCGATTAAATTTGCCACAATAATAAAACTAATTTTTTGCTTATGATAGGTAAAAAGAATCACATTCTTGTCCCTGTAGATTTCTCAGAACAATCTCAAATCGCTCTGAAACAGTCATTTAATTTAGCTCGCTTGACGAAAGCTGATTTAACTCTTATTAATGTAATTGAAGAATCTTTTCGTTTACCTTTCTTTTCAGTGAAGGAAGATAAAGCAATGGAAAAGAAAATCCAAAAAGCGTTAGAAAAAATTGCGGAAGAAACATCGCAAGAATCTGGTATTAAAGTTAATACGATTATTGTAAAAGGTAAAGTTTACGAGGAAATTCAAAAAGCTGCTAAAAAATTAAAATGCTCTTTTATTATAATGGGCACCAATGGCAGCACCGGTTTGAAGAAATTTATCGGATCCAACGCTTTACGCGTAATTCGTGAAGCACCTTGTGGTGTGATCACTATTAAAGGTAAAAAACACCGTACCGGTTGCAAAAACATCGTTTTGCCGCTTGATTTTTCAAAAGAAACAAAAGAAAAGCTGCGGAAAGCAATAGAGATTGCGAATCTCTTTGGTTCGACCATTAATTTAGTCTCTGTTTTGACGACAGATGATGAATTTATTGTTAATAAGTTGAAAAGACAGATGAACCAAGTTTACGAATTCATCGTAGAACACAATATTTCATGCACAATCGAGTTTTTGCACGGAAATGAAATCTCTGAAGAAATTGTTGGTTATTCGAAGAAAATAAAGGCAGATTTAATCATGATTATGACGCAGGAAGAATTAACTTGGACCGATATTATGTTCATTAGTTCTTCAGCTCAACAGATAATTAATGACTCAGAAATTCCTGTCCTTTCAATACGACCTAAAGAGAGAAAAAATACCACAGCATCTGTATTTCAGTATTAACAAAAAAATACCTACCGCATGAACAAAAAATTCCAAATCGGGAAAATTCTCATTCCTTTCGATTTTTCTGAAACTGCAGAATTAGCATTGGAGCACGCCGTGTTTATGGCAAAACTGCATAAAGCAGAAATTACACTTCTGCATGTGATTGAATCGTTTTCCTTTGCATCTGCTATAAGTGCTGCTTTTGGAAAAACGCAGTCAGAATTTGAATCAAAAATTAAATCTTCTGCTGCAGAAAAATTAAAGGAATTGGCGGATAAATTACATCACGATAGCGGAATGAAA
>CAYHCU010000434.1:0-2382 GCA_964355035.1 uncultured Flavobacteriales bacterium
ATATTATCTTATTTCCTGCTTCAATTGCTGCTGCGGTATTTTCTTCACATGCTTTGTATGCCAAATAGTTTTTTGAATAATCGAAAGTATAATTGCCATCCTGATCAGTAAAATACTGATCTACTGAAAAAACAGGGTGCTCTCCACTGTTCGACAAGAGTTTTGCCAACTTAGTTTTTCCGCTTCCCGGCAACCCTCTTACTAAAATTAAATTTGTCTTACGAATACTCATAAACCCCATTCATACATCACAAATAACGACATAAACTTTGAGAAATGTTATTGTTTCATGATTTCTTTTTACCTTAGTCATGTCTATTCCGCTATATTAAGGAAATACTCTAAATTCCATCACGACAAAAATCATATTTATGAAAATCACTCTTTTAATTAGTTCTGTACGCGAAGGAAGATTAGCACAATCCGTTTTAGAAAAAACAATAAAATTAATTGGAGACAAATTCGAAGTATCGATAATTGACCCCAGAGAATATGACTTACCCCTTTTGAATCTCCGTTATCACGAAATGAAAAACCCGGAAGAAAAATTTTCACGCTTGCACACTATTTTTACAGAAACTGACGGTTTCATAATTGTTACTGCTGAATATAATCACAGCATTCCTCCAGCCTTAAAAAATCTACTTGATCATTTCGGAAAAGAGTTTAAGAAAAAATCCTGTGGTATTGTCTCTTATTCGAACGGTGCAGTTGGCGGAGCAAGAGCCACTGAACAATTACGATTAGTTTGTTCGGTTTTAGGAATGCCACCTATTCCGATTTCGCCCGCTTGGGGACTTGCGGACAAAATGGGAACACCGGAAGGTAAAGCGTTCGAAACAAATTTCGAACGTACATTTGGTTTATTTCTTTCTGAATTTCTCTGGTATACAGAAGCGTTTATGAAACAAAGAATGTTGGATATTTCAAATCAATAATATAATATTTAACCAAATCGTTCCATAATAATAACGAACTGAAATTATAAAATCATGAGCACTAACAAAGAAGTAATGGTAAAGATGGCATTGGATGCTTGGAATAGCCATATAAAAAGAACAGATAATTTATTTGATCTGCTTACAGATCAACAACTCCTAACGCAAGTTGCTCCCGGAAGAAACAGGGGAATTTATTTACTTGGCCACCTCACCTCTGTTCATGACTATTTGCTTCCATTATATGGATTCGGACAACAGTTGTACCCATCGTTGAATGACGTCTTTCATGATTCACCTGATGATATAGATGCAGAAATGCCTCCCCTCAATGAATTAAGGTCTTACTGGAAGAAAGTGAACACCAGTCTTTCTGACAACTTCAAAAAATTCTCTGAAGACGAATGGTTCCAAAAACACAATATGATAACTGAGGATGATTTTTTAAAAGAACCACATCGGAATCGATTGAATGTATTAATAAACAGAACGAATCATTTGGCCTATCATTTAGGGCAATTGGTGTTTCTGAAATAAGTTATTACAAATTCTATTTCTTATTGCAATATAATTACTAACCAATGCAAAAAAAATTCGAAACAAATCGACTTTTACTTAACACTCTCTCGCTAAGTGACACAAAGTTTATTTTTGAATTGGTAAATACCCCGGGATGGTTAAATTTTATTGGCGATAGAAAGATTAAAAGCGAAGAAGATGCAGCTGTTTACATTAAAAAAATAATGACTAATATAAATGTCTTTTATTGGGTCGCCAGACTTAAAAATGGAGAAGCTCCAATCGGCATCGTTACTTTGATCAAACGAGCTTACCTGCCTCGTCATGATATTGGCTTTGCATTCTTACCTCTGTATTCGAAAAAAGGCTATGCTTACGAAGCGACTAAAGAGGTGCTTGATTATATTACTAAAGACTACTTCTATAAAAACATATTTGCAATTACAGTAAAAGAAAATATTTCCTCTATTCGCTTGTTAGAAAAACTAGGTCTAAAATTTGAAAATGGAATTGTTATTGAGAAGGATGAACTACTTTTATACAAGATGTGATTTCATATTGAAATTTTAATAAATTATTTATGCCAACTACCGTCACTTTAGACAGAAAAATAACGCTCGTTCAAGCAACAGCCTTGAACATGATTGACATGGTCGGCATAGGGCCATTTGTTGTTTTGCCATTGGTAATTCAGATGATTGGCGGGCCGCATTTTATTTTTGCGTGGCTTGCAGGAGCCTTTCTTTCTGTGGTTGACGGAATGATCTGGGCTGAACTCGGTGCTGCTTATCCCAAAGCCGGCGGAAGTTACAACTTCCTTAAAGAATCGTATGGAAAAAAATGGGGCCGAATGATGTCCTTTCTGTATGTTTGGCAAACAATGATTCAAGCTCCTTTAGTAGCTGCAAGCGGAGCAATTGGTTTT
>CAYHCU010000435.1:0-2377 GCA_964355035.1 uncultured Flavobacteriales bacterium
ACAGATAGCATGCGTTTAATAACTAATAATCCGAAATTTGATTATGTGTTATTGTGCAATAAAATTTGTGGAGTAGCTCACTATAATATGCGAATGAAAATGGTAATTGAAAGTGAAGCAGATTTCAAAAAATGGTATGAAGGGCAGCAATATGTGATTGCACGTCCGGAAGTTGCAGTTCCTGTGGTAACTTCAAGCACCATAGATTCCACAAAAGTTGCTGAGGCTGCAACAGTCGTGGGAAAGAAATAATTCGTTTGAATAGTATACAATAATAAGTATTTACCCTAGTAAAAAAATAAGGTCTGATGTCAACTCATTCTCACGATCATGCAGTAGATGTTCACGATGATCACGATCATCATGAACATCATGATACTTTCTGGACAAAGTACGTGTTCTGTCAGGATCATAAAATGATCTCTAAGCAATTTTTAGTTACGGCAATTGTTATGGCAGTTTTGGCCATGGTAATGTCGTTAATTTTCCGTCTTCAATTAGGATGGCCGGATCAGAAATTTCCAATCATTGAAAGTTTGATAGGTCACTGGGGAAAAGGCGGTAAGCTGGATCCGAGTTTTTATCTCGCTTTAGTGACAATCCACGGAACCATCATGGTGTTCTTTGTATTGACCGGCGGTCTTTCAGGAACATTCAGTAATCTCTTAATACCATTTCAGATCGGTGCACGTGATATGGCTTCAGGGTTTCTGAACATGTTATCTTTTTGGTTCTTCTTTGGTTCATGTGCAGTAATGACAGCCTCTTTATTTGTAGAAGCAGGGCCTGCATCAGCCGGATGGACAATTTATCCACCTTTGAGTGCATTGCCGCAGGCTATTCCCGGATCAGGATTGGGAATGACGCTGTGGTTGATCAGTATGGTGTTGTTCATTGGATCAGCTTTGTTAGGAGGTATTAACTACGTTGTTACTATCTTAAATCTTCGTACAAAAGGAATGAGCATGACACGGTTGCCCCTTACAATTTGGGCATTCTTAATCACAGCAATTTTAGGTATACTTTCATTCCCTGTTTTATTTGCGGCTGCTTTGTTATTGTTATTCGATAGAAGTTTCGGAACAAGTTTTTATTTGTCGGATATCTTCATCAACGGTGCGCCTCTTCATCATTCAGGTGGTAGTCCGATTTTGTTTCAGCATTTATTCTGGTTCTTAGGTCACCCTGAGGTTTACATCGTGCTTCTTCCTGCATTGGGAATTGCTTCAGAAGTAATATCGACACAATCGCGTAAGCCGATCTTTGGTTACAAAGCGATGATTGGATCTATGCTTGTGATTGCTTTCCTTTCGTTTATCGTTTGGGGACATCACATGTTTGTTACAGGGATGAATCCATTCTTAGGATCTGTATTCGTATTTACAACACTTTTAGTAGCTATTCCTTCTGCTGTGAAGGTGTTCAACTATCTGGCAACCTTGTGGAAAGCAAACATCGTTTTATCGCCGGCCATGCTTTTTGCAATCGGTTTGGTTTCATTCTTTATTTCAGGTGGATTAACAGGGATCATTTTAGGAGATTCAGCATTGGATATTAACATTCATGATACGTATTTTGTAGTTGCTCACTTTCACATTGTAATGGGAAGCTCGGCCATCTTCGGAATGTTTGCCGGAGTTTATCATTGGTTCCCTCGTATGTTTGGAAGAATGATGAATAAAAAATTAGGATATATTCACTTCTGGTTAACGATTGTTTGTGTGTACGGAACATTCTTCCCGATGCACTTCGTAGGACTTTCAGGAGCACCACGTCGGTATTATGCATACACTGCTTACGAAGGATTTGATGCAGCATTAAACATCAATGCATTGATTTCTGTCTTCGCCATTTTAGGTGGATTAGCGCAGTTGATCTTTGTTTTCAATTTCTTCTACAGTATGTATCGCGGACGTAAATCAGTTCAGAATCCATGGAAATCAAATACGATAGAATGGACAGCACCGGTAGAACACATACACGGTAACTGGCCGGGCGAACTTCCAACAGTACATCGTTGGCCATATGATTACGGTAAGCCAAATGCAGATGACGATTTCATTCCGCAAACAACGCCGTATTCAGAGACTACAAAGTCAAATCTTCCCGGTGAAGGAAGTTAAAAGAATATAAACTAAAAAGCAAATAGAAAAATTAGGAAGAATGAATCCAGATTCTCCTGATGCATCACTTTTACAAACTTATGTTGAACAAGTTTTAGATATTCCTTTTGGTGAATATGCAAATGAAAAAATATCTGTAAAAAATGTTGAAGACCAGTTAAATAAAGACCACTATTCTTTAGAAAAAGCAAAAGAGAGAATCTCAGAATATTTTGCAGTTAAACAACTTCTTGAACAAAGAAATATTGAAGATT
>CAYHCU010000436.1:0-2377 GCA_964355035.1 uncultured Flavobacteriales bacterium
CGCCAAAATCATCTAAACCGTTCCATTCAATGTCATCTGAACGATATCCTGTTGGAGTTATTTTAGTGGAAAGCGTTTTAATCAATTTCCCTGATACAGTAAATACTTGAACCTGAACATCCATCGGCACAAATGGGCGATTGTGTTCAAACATGAAAGTGGTATGGGTTGTAAAAGGATTCGGATAATTTAAAACATGAGCTAAAGCTAATGTTGCACTCTCACTCACGATAAACTCTGTGGTGGCTTCGCTGGAGTTATTGAAAACATCCCAAGCTTTTAAAGTCAGAGTGTGTTGGCCGCTTGCTAAATTTTTAAATTGGTAGTTTAACTTACCTTTTTGGTAGCTGTTTAAATCGTTTTCATAATAGTCGTTCAAAACATATCGCTTGTCTGTTTTGCTGTCTAACTCTGCACTCATATCATGACCTATGCCGGTTCCAACAGTATTCACTCCACTTGTATCTGAAATCACAGCATATAAAATTGGATCTTTATTGGTCAAACCACCACGGACAAAATTCTCGTCATTTATATACAAGCGAATGATTGGTCCTTCATTATCCACAGCTACATTTGGATTCACTCCGCCAATTGTTACTAGTGTATCACTTCCGGTTGCATCGATAGTTCCATTTTGTGCATAGTAACTCAACTTCCCATTGCCATATTGAAATGAAATATCTTTCGGTACATAAAAGGAATAAGTGAAATCTCCATTCACTACACTTGATTTACCTGAATAAATTACATTCTTCTGTAATTTAAAAGGTGTTGATGAAGAGGGGTTCTGAAGGTCGTTAGCGTCATTACCAATAGTTGAGTAGGTGGCCACCTTGTCGAATACCGTCGGATAAATTACACCATTAAAGGAAGTCATTTTTACTCCTGAATTGTCTTGTACTTCACCTGTGATGGTAATTTTACTTAATGCTTTTAAGGTGTCTGTTCCTTGACCAATGTTGACACCATTCACCGTTTTTGTTGTTATTGAATATTCCGGATAAGCTAATTTTAAAGCAGGGTCGCCAAGAAATAAAAAATTTCTTACAAATGAATCTGAGTGCATTTCGGATTTCGTTTTCTCAAATATGTCTCCTGTGGTTTGATATTCTCCATTCACTTTTTCAAATAAATGACTGAAAAAGTAAGTACATAAACTATTGTTTGAACTGGAATAGGCTAGTCGAGAGGTCGTGAACATACAAATTGCACCTCCATTCGGATTAAGAAATACATATTCTCCTGCAGAAATTCTATCCGGATCATCAACACGAGTGAACTCGCAGGTCGCTGTTAAAAATGCCGCGAGTTTATTGAAATTGGACCAACCATTGATGTCGTCATTTTCTAAAACTCGTTCATGTGCCCAACCTAATTCTCCGCCATGACCAATGTAGGTCATTAATAATGTGCCTCGTTGAATGCGATCGTTTATAGCTTTTTTTGCCTCCGGATAACGCTGTCCGCCTGGCGTAGACTCTTGCTGGTAAGCATCCAGATAGATCTTGTCGATATTAAAGTTCGGAAAAAGATTTCTTATACGACTCGCATGTATGTCGGTCTGACGAAGGTGAATGTTGTAATCCTGATCATCGGCAACAAAACTGACATTGTTTCTCCAGTTACCCATGACTTTTGTTCCTCCGGCTACATAATTTTTTATTTTATTCAGATGCTGGTTTGCTTCAGATAAATTGTCAACAGGAATTCTTCCTACACTTATATCAACAATTTCGCTTGAAGCCCAATTGCCTTCAGAATCATCCAATAATGCAAAGTAGTCATCTGAAATATACGTTTGTGTTTGATTGGTAGATCCAGCAGATTGATAAGAAGTGACAAAATTTGTGTTCGATGAAACTCTATACTTGTTGTCAAATGAAGCATCACCAAATAACAGAAGATATTTTGGCATCTCAGTTATACCTGTTGCCCGATCATAAAACATTTTTGCAAAATCACGAATGGCAGAAACATCTTGTGCGCCGCTACTGAATTCGTTAAAAACTTGATTTGTTGTTACAACTACGACAGACATATTGTCCTTCTGTCTGTGAAATTCAGCTAACTCATTTGCTGCAGAAAGAAAAAGTGGATGTGTTACTATCAAATAGGTTGTAGCCGGTAAACTGTGGAGATTCTGATTTTCAATTTTACCAACAGCCCGAGGTGTTAAAAATAGGGATGGATCAAAGACTACAAAGGTTTGTAATTTCGGAGTTGGTGTAGTAAAGGACAAGGTGCCACTTGCAATAGAAACTTCTTGCTCTACAACCTCTGTTGGTTCGGTTACATCCCAAACACGTTTCGAATTTCCAACAATGCCGGAAATTGTAAAATCACTGATGTTGGAAATGCCAATTGAGCGAGAGTC
>CAYHCU010000437.1:0-2369 GCA_964355035.1 uncultured Flavobacteriales bacterium
AACAATTATATCTCAGGAAAATGAAAAACCTTATTTCACTCGCAGCATTCTTTGCAGGAACAGCAGTCATACTTGGGGCATTTGGCGCTCATGCCTTAAAAGAAAAATTAAGTATTCAACAATTACAAGTTTTCGAGACAGGAGTGAAATATCAATTTTACCATGCTTTTGCACTTCTTGCTTTAGGTATTCTCGCCGATAAGTTCAATGCCCCTGCATTAAATTATTCTGCCTGGTTTTTTGTGGCAGGAATTTTATTATTCTCCGGATCATTATATTTGTTGAGCACAATCGATATTAATGGAATGACAGCAATTAAAAGTATTCTCGGACCAATCACACCACTGGGAGGCTTATCCTTCATACTGGGTTGGATTAGTTTATTGATTGCTGTTCGTTCGAAATAAAAAAACACTAAATAAAAAACGATGTCAAAGAAATTCATCCTTCTCTCACTTGTAACGACTTTATTTTTTTCTTGCAAGTCGAACAAAAGCACTTCTTCAACACAAGCACAAAAAGTTGAAGCTCAAAATCCTGAAACTACAGTTGCCACTACTGAAGTGCAAAAAACCGATTCTGCAAAAGAGGAGCTCTATCGCTTCACTGTTACGTTTTATTCAATTGGAGAAGGGACAGAAAATAAATACATGACAGGTTTTGAAGACTTCATAGGGATTTTTTCCGGGAAAGTTGGTAAAAACATCGACTACGAAAGAACCCCTTGGGGACGTGAAGGAGAGACTGATTATTGCCTGAAACTCAAAGAATTAACACCAAAAGAACAGACTGATTTTATACTCCGGACCAATGAACTTCTCAAAGGGGCTAAATGGGTACATGTATATGAAAATCAACCATGTCTGCATAAACGCAAACGTTAAATTGGTCAATCTAATAAATAATCACTTTCTTTGTACATCTTAAAAAACCTCAATCATGAACGAATTTGGCCTAAAAGCGAAAGACGCAACCATTGCTGACCTGGGTATAAAAAATGTCGCTGACGCCTATTGGAATTTACAACCGGCAGAGCTAATTGAAGAAACCATTCTAGGCGGAGAAGGTATGTTAACCGATACCGGAGCCTTAGCAGTTGACACAGGAAAATTTACAGGAAGATCTCCCAAAGATAAATTCATCGTATGCGATGCGACGACAGAAAAATCTGTTTGGTGGGGAGATATCAACATTAAGTTTGACTCAGAAAAATTTGAGCTGCTATACAACCGAATGACCGGATACCTGCAACGGAAGACAATTTATGTACGTGATGCCTACGCATGTGCAGAGCCAAAACACAGATTCAATATTCGAGTTGTTACTGAATCGCCTTGGCACAATTTATTTGCAAACAATTTATTTCTTCGTCCTACCAAAGAAGAAATTTTAAATACGGTAAAAGCTGAATGGGTTATCATTTGTGCTCCGGGTTTTCACGCTGATCCAAAAGTTGACGGAACTCGTCAGAGTAATTTTGCTGTTTTAAACTTTACAAAGAAAATTATTCTAATTGGTGGTACCGGTTATACAGGTGAAATTAAAAAAGGAATTTTCTCTGTATTGAATTACATTCTTCAACATGAGAAAAAAGTATTATCAATGCATTGCTCTGCAAACATTGGCAAAAACGGTGATACAGCAATTTTCTTCGGACTTTCAGGAACAGGAAAAACCACATTAAGTGCTGATCCGACACGTGGATTAATTGGCGACGACGAGCATGGCTGGGCAGATGAAACTGTTTTCAATTTTGAAGGGGGATGTTATGCAAAATGTGTAAATCTTACTAAAGAAAAAGAGCCTCAAATTTATTCCGCTATTAAATTCGGCACACTCGTTGAGAATATTGAATTCATAGAAGGAACTACGAGTGTTGATTACGACAACATCAGCAAGACAGAAAATACTCGTGCTGCATATCCAATACATCATATCGATAATGCAGTTGAACCGTCGATTGCAGGAATTCCAAAAAATATTTTCTTCCTGACATGTGACGCTTTCGGTGTACTACCTCCTATCTCTAAATTAGATGCAGGACAAGCAATGTATCACTTCATTTCAGGTTATACGGCAAAAGTTGCAGGTACAGAAGTTGGAATTACAGAACCTTCAACGACATTCTCTGCATGTTTCGGAAAAGCATTTTTACCGTTACACCCAACAAAATATGCCGAGCTTTTAGGTGAAAAATTAAAAAAATATAATGTAAATGTTTGGTTAGTAAACACAGGATGGTCAGGTGGATCTTATGGTGTAGGAAACAGGATGAAATTATCATTCACGCGCGCCATGATAGGTGCAGCTTTGAATGGGGAACTTGACAAAATTGAATTCGAAAAAATGCCGGTTTTCAATTTAGCAAT
>CAYHCU010000438.1:0-2368 GCA_964355035.1 uncultured Flavobacteriales bacterium
TAATAAATAGCAGAATTGATGCGTCAGCATTCAATTTTGATCCTACTTTAGAAAAGGTTTTGGTTTTATTAAATGTGTCCCCGGTTTTTAATTGGCGGATTGCATCTTCAACCAAACACGAAGTTCGGTTAAAAATAAATACACCTTTTGTAATTGCATAAGTTAATTGAGAGCGGTTGTTTTTTTTCAATTCGTGAATGCGGACAGCTTCATATTCACGTTCTTCTTTAGTGTAGTTGTTTTCCGTTAAGTCTTCTATGATAGAGTTAATGTCATTTGCGGATTTTCCTCTGGGTAAATTACAAGTGAAAAGAAAGTCGAAATCTGAAGCTTTAGTTGGATGAGCGGAAATAAATAATTTTTGATTAGTCCAAATTTCAGTAGACAAATTTTCATTCTTTGAAATTGAGTCAAGCCAATGAAGATTTTTTTTGATTTCTGAAAACGAAGAATCGTCGCACAATGATTTAAAGAAATCGGTTTTTGAAAGTAGCTCAATTCCGGAAGAAGCGTTTTTTAATTCGAGAAAAAAGGCGGCATCTGAGGGTATGGCATCAATCGGATTGCTATGGATAACAGCATATTTCTGAGAATAATAATATCCTGTGAATGCAAGGATCAAAACAAGAAGTGCAATAATTGAACTTACAATAATTCTTTTCATAATTCTAATTCAAGTTGAGTTGGCAATAGTCGGAAGGTTTTCCGATGAAAAGGAGATAGCCCAAATTGAACAATTGCATCTCTGTGTTTTTGTGTGCCATATCCTTTATTCAAATTCCAGCTGTAGTGAGGATATTTTATGTGAAGGTCCAACATAAAATCATCTCTATAGGTTTTTGCTAAAATAGAAGCTGCTGCTATAGAAGCGTATAAGCCGTCACCACCAATAATGCATTTATGATCAGCGTTAGGATATTTTTTAAATCGATTGCCATCAATCAAAAGTAATTCCGGTTCATGTTTAAGTTTTGAAATTGCACGGTGCATTGCTAAAAAAGACGCATTCAGAATATTAATAGAATCAACCTCTTCATGAGTTGCAAAAGCATAAGCCCAATCAATTGCTTCACGTTCTATAATGGGTCGTAATAGAAGTCTTTGTGCTTCTGTAAGTTTTTTAGAATCGTTCAGCAGAGGATGGTGAAAGTCGTGTGGTAAAATTACGGCGCCTGCATAAACCGGCCCCGATAAGCAGCCTCTGCCGGCTTCGTCGCAGCCGGTTTCAAGTAATTGTGTTTGGTGATAGGGTAGAAGCATATTTTTGATGAGGAAAGATATAGAATATTTTAAGTTGAAAAATCAACAATATATTTTTTTCTACATCGTCTTTTCAACCGAATTCCAAAGCGCAATTGCTGTTTTGTCCCACGAAAAATCAGCTTGTCTTTGAAGACCGCGATGAATCAATCCATTTCGTAAAACATCATTGGTTGCAACTTGTTTCATCCCATCAGCAATAGAAGAAACTGAGAAGGGGTCGCATAAAAAGGCAGCATCACCGGCTACTTCCGGCATAGAAGTAACGTTTGAAGTAATAACAGGAACACTGGATTTCATGGCTTCAATAATTGGAATTCCAAAGCCTTCGAAATTGGAAACGTAGGTCATTGCTAAAGCACTTGCAGTAATTCTGCATAAGTCATCAAAAGAAACATGGCCGGTAAAGATCACATCTGATTTGAATTGCATTTTTTGAAAGGTATTCTCCATTTCATCAGTCCACCACCGTTTAGTCCCTGCAAGTATCATTTTGAAAGGCGAGGAATGAGACTTTTTGAATTCATCAAAAGCTTTGAGCATATTCGAAATATTCTTTCGTTGATGCAATGCTCCCACAAAAAGGAAATAAGGCTGACCTTGCGAAAATTGCATTCTTACTTTTGCAATTTCTTCTTGTGAAAGAGGAGAGAACATCTCTGAAACTCCATTGTAAACAACGTCAATTTTATGAGATGGAATATGATATTTATCGACCACGTCATTTTTAGTGAATTCTGAGACAGCAGCGATCCGTTTTGCTTTTTGTGCATAAATCGGAAAGTAGTGTTTATAAAATAGTCGATTGAAAAAGGGTAAATCTTTTGGATAATGTTCGAAATTGATGTCATGAATAACAGCCAGACTATTCATGTTGGAAGCGACAGAAAGGTAGCCGTCTGTAGCTATAAAAAGTTCTGCTTTAGTATTCTTGAAGATTCGAGGAAGGGCGTGCTCATACCAAAGATACCACAATAGCGGATGACGAGCAGGAGGGAAAGCAACCACCGGTGTAACATTATCAGAAAAAATGAAAGACTCATCAAAGGGCCGATCAAAGACGAAAATAAACTCATGTTCTTGATGTGCTTTGGCAATTCTACTCATG
>CAYHCU010000439.1:0-2360 GCA_964355035.1 uncultured Flavobacteriales bacterium
TTGCAATCCGAGCCGTGAATTCATCTAAATCAAATACGCCATAATGATTACCTGCATATACCAATACCGCATCTTTTCCCAATCGTTCTTCTTCTCTCATCGTACTGATCATTTTATGTGTCATCTCTTGCAGATCTGAACGTCGTAAATAGAATTGAAGCAGAGAGTAGGTTAATAAAGTAAAACATAAATGGCTCTCAATAAGAGAATCGTGGGGCGATGGAAAGTTTGTAAGATACCAATCATGTTTAAGCTGTCGAAATCGTTCTTCAGTTTGTACCCTGAGATCATAGTGTGCGCACATCATTTGCGGATCAGAATATTTTTTTGTTGAAATGAGCACACCGTAATGTACATCGTAGGTTTCTAATTCTACATTCCATGAGGTGTAACGAGTGGCAAGTGCATGCATTGGACGATTAAGACCGGACCATGTTTTAAGGTCAGGCACAGCTGCAATTTCTTTTTTAAAATACATATGGTCTTCTGCATTACATTTTTTCTCGATAATTTGCCAATTATTCTTTAAATGTAACTACTTATGCCCTTCGGGCCATTATTTTTAAACTTTTCGTAACGACTTGCTATACATTCAGTTGCTCAACAAAAAAATATTTCAGAAAAAGCTTGACAAGCATTTTTGGGATCATTTTCAAGTTTCTTAATGTACCTATAAAATACGCTCATGTATCATGCCACGAGATCTAATACGATCATAAATCAGTGACCGAACCTTTTTTGAAGGCTTGTTGTATTTTATTGCAATGTTGCGCCGCTGGTGAAGGCCAAAAAACCCATGTTATGATAACAACATGGCTACAGTTAACAAGCAATCTATGCGGGAAGAATTTGAACGGATAACCTCAGAATTTGAGAAATTGACTGCCAGCAAGAAAATCCCCAAAGAATCTCAATTGCTCTTTAAGCAAATGCTACTGCTGATTAATTTACTTATGTCCATTTTTTTAGAAAAAACCACAAAAAAAACGAATAAGAACTCTAGTTTACCAAGTTCAAAAACTGATAAAGATGAGTCATCAAATTCGGGCTCTAACGGTAAAGGAAAAACCGAATCTAAAGCCACAGCGGATAATACAAGAACGGTAACCCATGTCACCGTCATTCCAATTATTCAATGTGATGTGTGCGGAGCAGACTTAAGAGATATACCCTGTGAATACTGCGAAAGGCGCACCAAGATCGATATTATTTTTGAAAAAGTTGTGGCTCATGTGGATGTTGAAATAAAAACCTGTCCCCAATGTGAAAAGGTGGTTAAGGGGGAATTTCCGGCCGATATGCCAGGCCCTTTACAATATGGAAATGGATTAAAAGCATATATTATTAGCTTATTGGTTTGTCAAATGATATCACTTAATCGTGTTCAAAAAATGATTAAAACACTGATTGGGGAAGTCCTATCAGAAGCCACTTTTCTAAAATTTGTGTTTCGATTACATCAGGCTTTAGCAGATTGGGAAGCAAATGCCATAGAAAAAGTTCTACTGCATCCTGCGATGCACGTAGATGAAACGTCATTAAGAGTGGACAAAAAGAATCACTGGATCCACGTGTATTCCGCAGAAGAAATCACTCTTAAATTTTTGCATGCCAAGCGAGGCACAGAGGCTATAGAAGCAATCGATATTATTCCGCAGTATGGGGGTATTATTATTCATGATTGTTGGTCTTCTTATTTAACCTACGATCACTGTGGTCATGGTTTGTGTGGTTCTCACTTAACACGTGAGCTTACCTGTGTTATTGAATCTAATGGATATTCTTGGGCATCCAATATGCAAGATCTTTTACTTGAAACGTGTGCTAAAATTTCAAAAAGGAAAAGCAAGAAACTCAGTGCGCGAGAATATGCCAATTTACAAAAGCGCTACAGGAATATCCTTACTCGCGGCGAAAAGGAACTACCCGTCATACCCCCTAAACCCAATGGTAGGCGTGGTAAGATAGCAAAATCTGATGCGCATAATCTATGGGAACGATTGAAAAATTATGAATCTGCTGTTCTATTGTTTGCCAAAAATGCAGCAGTGTCTTTTACCAATAATCGTGCGGAACGTGATTTAAGAATGTCGAAAGTGAAACAAAAGGTATCTGGATGCTTTAGGAATGAGATTTATGCAAAGGCATATTGTCGTATTTCAAGTTATTTACAAACCATGGCTACTAAGGGATATAATCCATTGATCGCCATTCAAATGGCACTGGCTGGTAAGCATGTGTAGGGGCGTGAGCAGTTACCTTTAAATGAGCAATTGCAATCGCTTCGTTATAATCATCCATATTGTTTCTAAGCGGAATTAATGTATCCACATTATAATCATGTTTTATTTTTTCAATAA
>CAYHCU010000440.1:0-2359 GCA_964355035.1 uncultured Flavobacteriales bacterium
CATCGCTCATTTCGGTTGATGAAAGGGAAAGAATCGATTATTCAAATGATAAAAACCCCTACTTCAATTTCAAAAATGAAAATAAGAAATAGCCTACTCATTCCCGTTCATGCATTTTATAAGTTGTTAAATGGTTATAAGCTGAATGAAATGGATAAAAATCGACCGGTATGATTCAGGATGGTCCTGCAAAAGCATTTTCAAAACAAAGTAAATCTTTCGATCAGATTGAAGGAGACAACCTTGTTTTGCAGTATATGCGAAAAAGGATTCATGAGCATTGTCTGCGTTTTTTCCCAGCCAAAGCAAAAATTCTTGAGCTGAATTGCGGTACCGGAATTGATGCCGTATTCTTTGCACAAAAGGGGATGACAATCTTTGCAACCGACATTGCTTCCGGAATGATTGATGAGCTAAACTTAAAAATAGCTCATTTAGAATTAAAAAACAGCATTTCAACCCAATTGTGCTCTTATACCGATTTACCACAGATTGACACAGGGCCGTTTGATGTTGTGTTTTCGAATTTTGGAGGGCTCAACTGTATAGAAGATCTAAGCCCCGTTGTTGAAGGAGTGAAAAAAAACCTGAAAAATGGCGGTCTTGTCACCCTTGTTGTAATGCCAAAAGTCTGTCCATGGGAAATGGTGCTGGCCTTGAAGGGCAACTTCAAAATTGCCTTCCGAAGATTCAATACCGGCGGGGCACAAAGCCATTTGGAAGGCGAATATTTTAAAACATTCTACTTCTCCCCTGCGTATGTAAGGAAGGTTTTTGGGGAAGAGTTTTCTCAGTTGGAATTGGAAGGACTTTGTTCATTCGTTCCACCGCCCTACTTTGAATATTTCCCTGAAAAACTAAAAACTATTTTCAAAATCTTGACCAAGCTTGAAAATGCCTTGCGCTTCACCTTTCCCTTCAACCGGATGGCTGACCATTTCATTATTACGCTTCGTAAAAAATGAAAATTGAAAAAAAGTTGTTTCTTTGCAATCGCTTAAAATAAAAAACATTTAGTGGGAAGAAAAAGCAAAATAGAAGAAGGGGAATTATTGCAACTGCTAATCAATCGTGATAAACGCTGCATTGAAATTCTTTACGACAATTATTCTTCCGTGTTGTATGGTGTGATTCATCGGATTGTAAAAAGCAACGCTATTGCTGAAGATGTGCTTCAAGAAGTCTTTCTTAAAATCTGGAATAAGTACGGTCAGTACGATCCTTCCAAAAGTAGTTTAACCACTTGGTTGCTCGGCATTTGTCGAAATCTTGCTATTGAAAAGATGCGCTCAAAAGAATTCACAGAGAACTATAAAAATCTGTTGAATGCAAAATCAATTGGCAAAACCGACATTGTAAATGAATTAGAACCAGAGTATAAACAAATCATCGATTTGCTTTACTTTGATGGTTATTCTCAGTCAGAGGCCGCTGAAAAATTAAACATCCCTCTCGGAACAGTGAAAACAAGATCAAAAGCGGCAATAGATCGCTTAGGAAATTATTTTGAATAAATTATAATGGATATTAAAGAATACATAAACTCAGGAGTAGTTGAGTTATACGCAATGAATGCTCTTAGTCCGATAGAAAAAGCGGAGTTTGAGCAGAAAGTGCTTTTGTATTCTGAATTAAAAAAGGATCTTCTTAGGGTTCAACAGCATCTGGAGACTTATTCTGAAGCACATACTTCAAATCCACGTCCGGAACTTCGAATAAAAATTTTATCTGCTATCGACAACACAAAGAAACAAAAATCGAAAGAGAAAATTTCATCCACAAAAGAAAACAGCTATCTCACGTATAAATATTTAATCGCTGCTTGTCTGGCAGCCCTTGTAGTAAGCACATTCGCTTCATTATTTTTCTTTTCCAGATGGAATGAAGCGGAAGACAGATATTCTATATTGCTAAAAGACAAAAACCAATTATCACTGAACTACAATCTTGTAAAAAACGAATTCGATAAAAATGTTTCTGATCTAATTGTAATAAGAGATCTGGATTCGAAAGTAATTCAATTATTGCCAACCGATACTTCTGCCCTATTTGGAGTAAGAGTTTACTGGAATCCAAAGGCACATTTAACATATATAAATGTACTTTCATTGCCGGTTCCAATGGAAGGCAAGCAATATCAACTTTGGTCGATTGCCGGCGGCAACTATTTTGACGCAGGAGTTTTTGATTTCAGCAACTTTTCAATTCAAAGAATAAAAGATGTCTATCAAGCTGATTCATGGATTATAACAATTGAACCAATTGGCGGAAGTTTTACTCCCACTTTAGATCAGGTCCTTTTAGTAGGGAAAAAGTGTTAATTTTTAATCTAAAAGTTTTTCTAAGTTAGTCCAAGGTT
>CAYHCU010000441.1:0-2356 GCA_964355035.1 uncultured Flavobacteriales bacterium
AACGGCGGTCACACTTGCGGGTGCAGGTGCAATGACTCTAATGATAGTAGATTTTAATGCAACCAATGAAATACTATCGGCGGGTTGAACGTCGCGAGCTTTAAGTTGCGCTACATATGGACTCAAGCGTACATGATGGCATTTTGTTGCCCATTGTAAACGACCAACTACAGTATCATTATTAGGTACCGTTATTCTTGTAAAAATCGCAGGATCACTTACGATTGAATCATCGAAGATTGCACCTGAAGCTGAAATTTCCACTAAATCCTGATCCGGGTCAATAGCAGTCACATCAAAATTCAACGAATCGCCGGCAAGAACACATGTATCTAAAACTGTTTCTAGAAATGGCGGATTGTTTGAACATTGTCCGATTAATATTTGCATGTCTCTTCTGACATAGCCGGCAAAACTTCCTTGCTTGTACTGATTAATATGAAAAGCAACATTATACTCTCCCGGAGTAACAGGTGAATTCCATACCAAATCTCCGGTATAAGGATCCAATGAAAATGAGTTGGAAGCATTCGGAAATGTGTAGCCCGGAATTGGATGTCCTGCATCACCGGAGCATTGAACTAATTCATACGACAAACTATCGCCTTCAGGATCGTATGCTCCGGGGTTATGAATAAAAATTCTATTCACACACCCTTTATCAATCGGCGGATACGTAAGAATTGGAGAGCTGTTCGGACCTAGATAAGGGTTAATGACTAAAACACTTTCAACATAAAAAGGCACGTCGACAGAGTTGGGAATATTCACTACGCCTTCATTACGATTGGGATCTGTAAAATAAATTTTAAAGTTTCCGTTTCCTGCATAAGTATGATCGTAGAAATATACATTTTTGGTAATGTCATCCGGAAGAAATATCTGTGAGCTTCTATAAAATATTACTGCATTCGGACTGTCTCCTAAATAAACAGAATCCAATCTTGGGCGATCAACATTGATTGAAGATCTTTTTGTATAGGTAGTAATTGTTATCCGATACTTTAAGTCAGAAGTTGATGCGCCAATCCATTCATAAGTGATTTCACCTGCACGATTATGCGTAGCATAGATGCACTTGCTGATTGTTAAAAGAAAAAATAAAAAAAGAAAGAAACGAAGTTTCTTCATGGTCATCAGTTTCGTTTAGTAAGTAATCACTTGTTGCTCCATTATTTCCGGCATTGGACGATGTTCGTATTGCTGATTTCTCAACTTCGGAATAAATCCGGCCTGGCGAATAGACTCCTGAATTCCTGCTGAGGTAAATCGATGAGGTGCACCTGCTGCTGAAACAACATTTTCTTCGATCATAATTGAACCGAAATCATTTGCTCCTGAATGCAGACAGACCTGCGCAATTTCTTTACCGACAGTCAACCAGCTTGCCTGAATGTTTTGAATATTTGGAAGCATCATTCGACTGATTGCAATGGTACGAATATAATCTTCTCCGGTCACAGTATTGTGAACACCTTTAATTCGATTCAACATGGTTCCTTCATCCTGAAAAGGCCATGGAATGAAAGCAATAAATCCTTTAGCATCTACCGGTTTTTCACTTTGAACCTGGCGCAACCAAACCAAATGTTCGAAGCGTTCTGCAACTGTTTCAATGTGCCCAAACATCATTGTTGCAGAAGTGGTTATTCTCAATTGATGAGCTGCGCGCATGACGTCAAGCCATTCTCTTCCTGAACATTTGCCTTTGGAAATCAATCGGCGAACGCGGTCGTTGAGAATCTCCGCTCCTGCTCCCGGCAATGAATCTAATCCGGCTTCTGTTAATGTTCTAAGGATTTCAGTATGAGTACTTCCTGCCAGTTTTGTAATATGTGCAATTTCAGGTGGCCCGAGTGCATGTAACTTTAATGTTGGAAATAACTTCTTCAATTCACGAAACAATCCGGCATAATAATCCACTCCTAGATCGGGGTGATGACCGCCCTGAAGCAATAACTGTTCACCGCCAAAACGGAAAGTTTCCTCAATTTTGCCTTTATACTGCTCAATTGTAGTGATGTACGATTCAGCATGTCCCGGAATTCTGTAGAAGTTGCAGAATTTGCAATTAGCGATACAGACATTCGTAGTATTTAGATTTCGGTCGATTATCCACGTTACATTATTATCAGGATGAAGGGTTTTTCTCATTTGAAAAGCAACATCCATTAACTCGGCTGTAGGCGCTTTTTCATAGAGAAACTGTCCTTCTTCGGCAGTAAGGAAATCGAATTGAAGCGCTTTTTTAAAGAGTTGATCTGAAATCATAATATTTGCGAGAATTTTTCTTTAGGGGAGTATTATTCTCTATTTATTGGTTAGTTGAAAAATATTTTACCTAATTTCCGCCCTC
>CAYHCU010000442.1:0-2349 GCA_964355035.1 uncultured Flavobacteriales bacterium
TATCCGGCGTAAGGTTTGAAGACGTTGCACACCTTCCGCTTAAACAAAAAGTAAATCCGCCCGCAAATTCGGTTCCCGGTTTGATCTGACCTTTCTCCATTTTAGTGTGACAGTCGATGCACGCTGCAGCATTCGCCATGTAAGTTCCGTAGGCAAGTGTATTTGATTTATCGGGAAATGCCGGCAATGGCTCCTCAATGTCTGACGGGATGGTTTTTACAATCAGGTTTAAGGGGAAATTAAGGCTCCTCTCAGGCACAGTGTTCTCTATTGGTTTCAATGATCTTATATAAGCAATAATTGAATAGAGGTCTTCTTGAGCAAGAAAACGAAAATGCATGTATGGCATCAATGGAAATAGCGCTTCACCTTTTTTATTAACACCAACAGTTATTGCGCGGAATACTTCTCCGTCTGTCCAATCACCTATCCCTGCAGGTGTTATATTTTTCGCATAAATTGTTCCGGGTACATTTGCTTTGGGGCCATCAAATGCTTCTCCGCCCATTCCTTCAGTACCTAAAATTATAGGTCCTGAATAATTAGAAAAGTCTCTTCTCGAATGACAATCAATACAACCGCAAACATTATTTGCCAAATATTTTCCACGTTCCAATCTCTCCGGTGTTTTTATAACATGTATTTCCTTTGCCGGTGCCACTTTGGGATGTGTGCTGTTGAAATAAATAAACCAAACTAAAATGGCGATTACCAAAACAGAGAGCGAAAGGCCAATCAATCGAATACTTTTTTTCATAAATGTGTGTGTGTGTGATTAAATTATTAGAACTACAAAAATATAAAAGTTTAGACACCAACAAAATAGTCGCGTTCATTTTCTGGAGTGTGAACATTGCTGTCCCTTTTTTATTGCCGTCCCTTTTTATTGCTGTCCCTTTTTTATTGCTGTCCCTTTTAAGGGACGGATAGAAATGCACACACTTCCGGCTTTAGCCAAAAGCGCAATTGGTATCAAGTAAGCTCTTGAATTAAAACTACACAAATTTAATTTGATAATGCGGATAAATTAGATTTCGTTCGCTGTCTTACTTAGAAACCTACAAGGTTCTTACAGTATGACAGCCATTTTGCTTATAAAGTAAATTGACTTTAGTTCACATTTAATCTGCGTATTCCGCGGTATCTGCGGGAGAAAATTAACTGCATTTATTTCCCGCAGATACCGCGGAATACGCAGATCCAAATGCAAATTTTATGAAGAGAAAATATGTTTCTATTAGGTTCAACGGCAAAAAAAAGGGAAGCAGTTGAATACTGCTTCCCTTTAATTTTTCAGAATTACTTCTGATATACTATAAATTTTTATTCAACAATAACTCGTTTTGATTGAGTATTTCCATCTTCTGCTGTTAAAGTAAGTACATAAATACCTTTTGCAAAATCTGACATGTTGATCTCTTTCGAATTGTATCCTTCAGAAGCGTTAATCATATCTACAAAAAGTGTATTTCCTAAAAGGTCAGACACCTTAATCGAATATTGCATCTTAGATACTGCAGTGAAAGAAACAGTTGTTTTCGCAGACGTTGGATTTGGATATGTACCAAACTCTGCTGAGTTTACAGATTGAATATCCTCTGCAGCAGTACGGCACAATAAGCTAACCGCAACAGCCAATGCTCCCGGTTGAGAAGCACCGCAAGCGTTGATAGCATTTGCACGAATCACCGCCGATGTTGAAAGAGCTGTGTTGTAATTTACAATCGCTGATGAACCTGCAGGAGTAATCGAAGCGCCACCAATAATTGACCAAGAGTAAGATGTTGCTCCGGCTACCGGTGCGATAGTATAAGGTACCGCTGATTGATTTTTACATACAGATGTCGGACCTGAAATAACAGGTACACCCGGACGAGCAGTAACTACATAACAACGAGCTGGGCCTTGACCACAAGCATTATTTGCTGTAACACAAATACTACCGCTTGCAGTAAACGCCGGCGTGAAGTTTACAACAATTGTAAGACCATCCGGAGAAGTAGAAACAACTGATACTCCAATAGGAACTGTCCATGTATAAGATGTTGCTCCCGGAACCGCAGCTATTGAATAAACAACTGCGCTCAAATTACAAAGTGATGTACCTGGACCTGTTATTCCGCCCGGTTGATTTGGAACTGAACGAACCGCAAATGTTCTTGTGTAAGATCCGCATGAATTCGAAACTGTAATACTTCCTGTTCCGTTTGTCCATGTCGGACCAAAATTAAACACTGCAGAAGATGTCGTGCTTGTCAATGATTGAGAACCTACAGATGCGTCACCTGTAATTGCCCATGTATAAGTTGTAACTCCCGGAACTACAGGCATTGAATAAGTAGCACTTCC
>CAYHCU010000443.1:0-2342 GCA_964355035.1 uncultured Flavobacteriales bacterium
TTTGAATTCACTTTTGTTAAGTGAGATTCGAAAAACGAAAAACGATTTAACAAGCAAGGTTCGAAAAACGAAAAACGATTTAACAAGCGAGGTTCGAAAAACGAATATCGACCAACGACCCTCAAATCGATCCTTGTCCCAACAAAACCACCGGATTTTCCAACAAACCTTTCACCGTCCTTAAAAATTCTGAACCGGAAACACCATCAACAACTCTATGGTCGCAGCTGAGTGTTACTTTCATTACGTTGCCTGGAACAATTTGATTATTTTTTACAACCGGACGTTGTTGAATCCCACCCACTGCAAGTATGCAAGCATCGGGAGGATTTATAATTGCAGTGAACTCTTCTATTCCAAACATTCCCAGATTGGAAATTGTAAATGTATTTCCTTCCCAATCTGACGGTTGTAATTTTTTATCTTTAGCTTTTTGAGCAAATGCTTTTACTTCTGAATTAATTTCACGAAGCGATTTTGAATCCGCGAAACGAACTACGGGAACAAGTAAACCGTCTTCAACAGCAACTGCTACACCAATATGAACATGATGATTGATGCGGATTTTATCTCCTAACCACGATGAGTTAATTTTTGGATGTTGTCTGAGGGCGGCCGCAACGGCTTTAATTACAAAATCATTGAAAGATACTTTTGAATCAGTAACAGCAATAATACTTTCTCTTGCAGAGATTGTATTGTCCATATCAATTTCAATCGTCAAATAAAAATGCGGAGCAGTAAATTTACTTTCTGCCAAACGTTTTGCTATTGTTTTACGCATTTGAGAAACCGGCACCTCTTCAAAACTTTCTTCAGTCACAGCATTGGAGAATCCACCATTACTTTGCACAGCCATTCCCGGTTTAAACCAATCGATATCGCGTTTAACAATACGTCCTTCATTTCCTGAACCCATTACTTTAGAAAGATCAACACCTTTTTCATTAGCAAGTCGACGAGCAAGTGGAGACGCTTTCATTCTATCGTCGTTGCTTGAAATTATTGAAGTAGGAGCAACAACTTTCGTTACAGGAGATGTTGTTGTAACCGAAGGTACAGGTGCAACTTCTTTTTTCGCCACAATTGCAGCAGGAGCAGCTTCAACAATCGGTGCAACAACCTTAGCATTTTCTTTTGCAAGCAAATCTTTAAAATCTTCACCTGCTTTTCCAAGTATTGCAAGGATTCCATCTACCGGAGCAGCTTTGCCTTCTTCCACTCCACGGTATAACAATACACCTTCCTGATACGATTCAAATTCCATCGTTGCTTTATCGGTTTCGATTTCCGCCACCAATTCACCCGACTTAACAGGATCGCCAACTTTTTTATGCCATTTTGCTACGACACCTTCTGTCATCGTATCACTCATCTTAGGCATTCTTACTATTTCAGCCATTTCTTTTTGGTTTAAGGTTTTTTAAAGCTTGTGTAATGTTTGTTTAATGTTTAAAGTTTAAAGTTAGGAGCTTTGAACTTCGAACTTTGAACTTTGAACTTCGAACTTCGAAATCAATCCATAATATACGGATAATCCTTCTGAACATACACATCGATGAATAATTCTGAAGGATCCGGATAAGGAGATTCTTCAGAAAATTTCACGCAGTCTTCTACGATATCACGCACTTTATTATTGATTATTTCTATCTCTTCTGTTGTTGCAAATTTGTTATCCTGAATTGTTTTCAAAACAATCTCAACAGGATCTTTTGCTTTATACGATTCTACTTCTTCTTTCGTACGATATTTCGCAGGATCACTCATTGAATGTCCCTTGTAACGATACGTATTCATCTCTAGCAAATAAGGACCATTTCCGGCACGTGCATTGTTCACTGCTTTTTCCATTGCTTCATGAACTGCTTCCACTTCCATTCCATCAACAGGTTCAGAAGGGATGTCGTACGCAAGTCCTAATTTATAAAGTTCGGTTACATTACTTGTCCGTTCAACAGAAGTTCCCATTGCATAATTATTATTTTCAATAATAAAGATCACCGGTAACTTCCAATTCATTGCCATATTCAACGCTTCGTGAAATGCTCCTTGACGCACAGCACCATCACCCATATAACAAACTGTTACATTTTTATTTCCATTGAATTTATCTGCAAAAGCAATCCCATAAATACGCATTAACACCTCATTTTTAGAGTCACCACCAAGGTATGCACCCGCTATTTTCATAAGTTTAAAATATCTAATAAGTCCTATGTTAGGCAAGTGAGGACCACGACAAAGATCTTCAAACTCACCTTGCTTATAGATAGAAACACTATCGCCTTGAATACGCTCCATGACAGCAAGTTTCAGGTGGTCATTTTTAAATTTTTCTT
>CAYHCU010000444.1:0-2337 GCA_964355035.1 uncultured Flavobacteriales bacterium
CTTAAAAGATACCTTAGTACCCCAAAATTTACCGGGCCCTAAGTCAATTGGGTTAGAGCAACAGCCGCATAGTCTGGGGGTGTATGGTTCGATCCCATCAGGGCCCCCAATTTTTTTGAGAGTAATTCAATTCATTCGAAAGTTTACTTTCGGCTCAATCTTTGTTTAAGCCAATCACAATTCCCCAAAAAACAAACAATTAACCCCAAAAAATATGAAAAAGCTATTTAGTTTAGCAGCAATTGTTTTTATTGCTTTAAGTTCATTCGGTCAGGATGCTTCTTCAGCAGGTCCTTCACTTCCGGGTGCACTAGGAAAAATTGTAGCAGCAGATGATCTGTTTATCATGTCTTTTACTTCTGATAACTGGATGAATCTCCCATCGACATTAGAATCAAAACCATTTCGATCCAGAGGCTTTAGTTTTCTGATCATGAAAGAAAAAATGAACACAAAAGGTCATTTAGGAATAGGGTACGGATTAGGATTTAGTTCTCAGAATGTTTCTACCGATGGTGTATTATTTTATGATGATTCCAAGGGTGAAAATTTTTTCGCAAAAGTTCCTGATTCATTAGATCTTGAAACAAATAAGCTTTCATTAAACTTTATCGATGCTGCATTGGAAATTCGCGCAAGGACTTCCGAAAATAGTAAAGGAAAAAATTTCAAAGTAAGTGCAGGATTAAAAGTTGGTTATTTGCTTCAAAGTCATACGAAGTATGAAGACAAAAACGGAAAAATGAAAATGTACAATATCGTCGGATTAAATTATTTTCAATACGGTATTACAGGAAGAATTGGTTATGGAAATGTAGCAGCAACGGTTTACTATTCTTTAGTTGATGTTTTCAAAAAAGACAAAGGCCCGAAACTGACACCACTTTCTGTTGGGATTTCATTCACGTTCTAGTCGAATTAAATTATTTCAATCAAGCTCCTATGGATTTCTATAGGAGCTTTTTTTGTGTGAATGAGTTCCAAATTTCTTTTCCCGCAGATTTCCACAGAGAAAAATAAATGGGTCACCTTCATTTCCTGGGGAGCGAACATAGTTTCCTCTCATCAATTAATAGACATGTGGATAAATTGGATTCCGTTAGCTATCGTACTTAGAGTTGTTCTCACATGAAATAGGAGACGGAAAGGAGAATTGCAATTTATTTGCTGTTGTGCTTAGAAACCTAAAAGGTCCTTTACAGGATGACCGTCGTGTTTCCTATTAGGAAGGAGGGAGGCAAAAACCTACACGATTCTTTCAGAATAGCCGTCAACTTCATTAAAATGCTTTCACTCCGTCATCAAAGGAACTTGTATAGATACTCTTAGCACGACTGATTGTTCATCGCAATTTTATCGCAAACTACAAACTCAAAAAGAGAAACTCGCAAAAACATCCAATAATAAATCCCAAATAAATTTGCAATGGTTTATGTGCACCTAAACTCATTCTTGCAGTACCTAAAAGTCCGGCAACTAATAAGCAAATTATAATAGGGAATCGTAAATCAACCATTAGAAAAGTAGACAGTCCGAAAAAAGTTCCGGCCATAGCACCAATACCGACCATGTGAATACTAATCTTCCATTTTAAATTAATGATGATGGTAATTGCTAAGGATGCGATTGCGCCAAGTATCAATTGAAAGAAAACCTGCGGCAGTCGAAGGGCCTGTAATAAATAAGCAGCAATTATCAGAAGTAATAAGTTACTCACGTATGGAATTAAACGCTCTTCTCTTTTTTCCATTTCAAAGGATCTGATGACTCCTTTTTTTACCAGAATATAAGAAACCATCACCGGAAAAATAAGCGTATTTAAAATGACAATAAGAAAAATAGCAAGTTTTGCATAAAACGGAATAGAGAAAGAAAAAAAAGGATTGTTTTGAAATATAAAAAACAAAGCATACGTAGGCATTAAAACCGGATGAAGTGCTACAGAAAGAAATTGTGCAAGTTTGTGGTTCATAGTTCTTTTCTCAATCGTGCAACCGGAATATCCAACATCTCGCGATATTTGGCTACTGTTCTTCGTGCAATGTTATACCCTTTTTGATTGAGAATTTTCGTTAGGGCTTCGTCCGTCATAGGTTTGCGTTTGTCTTCTGCACCTATACAGTCAGTCAAAATTTGTTTTACTTCTTTGCTGGAAACCTCTTCGCCGCTTTCAGTTGACATCCCTTCTGAAAAGAAACTCTTCAACAAAAATGTTCCGAATGGAGTCTGAACATATTTACTGTTAGCAACACGCGAAACAGTAGAAATATCCATATTGATTTTTTCGGCAATGTCTCTCAGCACCATTTTTTTCAACTTACGAATATCGCCTTCAAG
>CAYHCU010000445.1:0-2334 GCA_964355035.1 uncultured Flavobacteriales bacterium
CAAATTTGTTAGGTACTATCGCTTATTCAGGATTCTACCCTCTGCTTTTCAGGCACTATTCCGACCTCCTTCAAGGCTAATTTGTTGCAAAACAAACACCGATGTTTGTATAATGCATCTGTATTAGGCCTTTTTACTTCTTATTTTTTCTCTACATTTGAAAAAAAAGATTCTATGCAATACGAAATCAAGCAGGAGAATGGCTTTCAATATATTGAAGAAGGAAACGGCCCTACGTTATTGCTTCTTCACGGATTATTTGGAGCGCTAAGCAATTGGTCGGGTGTTGTAAATTATTTCTCGAAACGCTATCGCATTGTAATTCCATTAATGCCTATTTATGATTTGCCAATTCTCAATACTAATGTGAAAGCATTGGCGGAATTTGTAAATGATTTCATAAATTTCAAACAGTACAAAAACATTACGCTTATAGGTAATTCACTAGGTGGTCATGTCACTTTAGTGTTTTTAAAAAGCCATCCTGAAAATATTCAGGCAATGGTACTTACAGGCAGTAGTGGTTTGTATGAAAATGCAATGGGTGGAACTTTTCCGAAACGTGAAGATTATGATTTCATTAAAAAGAAAGTAGAATTTACTTTTTATGACCCCAATACTGCTTCGAAAGAATTAGTAGACGAAGTATTTGAAATTGTAAACGACAAGGGCAAACTCATCAGAATTCTTTCCCTTGCAAAATCTGCAATCAGACATAATATGAGCGACGATTTGCAATTCATGAAACTTCCAACGTGCCTTATTTGGGGGAAAAATGATGCTATTACACCTCCTGATGTTGCTGAAGAATTTCATCGCCTTCTTCCCAATAACGAATTGCACTGGATCGACAAATGTGGTCATGCACCAATGATGGAACAATCGCTTGAATTCAATAAAATACTTGACGGCTGGCTCATGAAAACTTTTCCACCTGCTTTATAAACAATCTTACTTTAACAAAAATGCAGATCAAGGAAGCTGAATTCGCTGTCAGCAATACCAATTACGAAAAGTGCCCGAAATCCAACTTGCCTGAATACGCTTTTATCGGCCGTTCTAATGTCGGAAAATCATCCTTGATCAATATGATCACGAATAGGAAATCGTTGGCAAAAACATCCTCTACTCCCGGTAAAACACAGTTGATTAACCACTTCTTAATCAACAAAACATGGTACCTCGTTGATCTTCCGGGATACGGTTTCGCAAAAGCATCAAAAGATAATAAAGCAGCTTGGGACAGAATGATTCGCGACTATCTGGAATTACGTCCAAATTTAATTTCCGTTTTTGTATTGGTTGATATCCGTCTGGAACCACAAAAAATCGATGTCACATTTATTAACTGGCTCGGTGATAAACAAATTCCATTTATAATTGTATTTACAAAATCAGATAAAATTTCAAAACAGTTGGTTGCTTCTTCAGTTGCAAAATACAAAAGAGAATTACACAAAACGTGGGACGAACTTCCAACAATCTTTATTTCATCGGCTGAAAAGAATCTGGGTAAAGATGAGATACTAGACTATATCACAAAAAATAACGAAGACTTCAAACCAAAAAAAAGCAAGCTCAATTAAAAAATGAATTCAACAATAAACTTTAACATTAAACTTGATGCAAATCAGGTTCCTGAAGCAATTTCATGGGAAGCAACCGATAGTGGAATTGAAGGAGCAAAACCTTGCAATGCTGTAATGATTAGCATCTGGGATCCGAAAGAAAATACAACGCTCCGAATTGACCTTTGGACTAAAGAAATGCTGGTAGCAGATATGAAAAGATACTTCTATGAAAACTTTATGACAATGGCCGACACTTATCTGCGTGCCACCAACGATGAAGTCAATGCAAAGAACATCAAACGTTTTGCTGATGAATTTGCAAAAACGATTCAGGAAGAAAAGGTGTGAGAAAAAATAATTTTTGATTGAACGATGAAAATGCTGAAAGCATCTTGTAGCGATTTACTTTTCACTCATCCCCTCTCAAACGATGCATCCGTCATCCTGTGAAGGAACTTTTAAGTCTCCACATTTTTGTAAATAGCATCTCAGGTTGACTACTCTGCATGGTAGAAATTCTCTCGACTATTAGTTGACATGTGAAAAACTCGAATTTAATTAGCTGTCGTACTTAGAGATCTACAAGGTTCTTCCAGAATGACAGTTGTTTTGCTTATTAGAGAGGGGAGATAAAAACCTACAAGATTCTTGCAGAATTTTGCTGTCTGCTTTAGCAAAATGTATTCAGTTAAACCAATAATATTAAAGGCAATACTTTGTTTGAACGATGAAAATGCTGGAAGCATCTTTACTTCTGTGGCTT
>CAYHCU010000446.1:0-2322 GCA_964355035.1 uncultured Flavobacteriales bacterium
GGCAGGTTATGTTAATGATTGTCAAAAAAGATATTATGGAAGATGGAAATAAAAACTGTGTTTGGAAAAACATTACCTTTAAAAATCAACCTTTTTGCGAAAAGGAAGAAGATGCGAGGATTTGGCTCACCGATAATATTGAAGGAATTATGAGAGTTTGGAATATATACATGGATTGGGAAGGTAATTAATGGCTGAGAAAAATATTGATACAAAATATGTTAATGTTACTGGTAAATTTTTATCCGCAATAAGATACCTTTCCCCCCAAACACCGGGGGTTTGGTTAGTATTGATTTCGTATTGGTACTTCAAAAAAAAGAAGGAAGGAAAAGACGCCCAGAGAATAAATAAGTTTGTAAAACCATCTTTGGAATCTCAACTTCTTAGCCTGAACATAGGAAAACCAAAGTTGATAGAATGTCTCAGAGAATTAGAAATTTTGGGATTTATCAAAGAAGTGAAACAGGAGCGCATAAAAGGAAGGATTGGGCAAGTTTCGAATTTATATTTCTTGGATGATGACCCAATACTAAATGAAGAAAAATTGGATAAATTATGGGTTTTTCAAGATATAAAAGAAAGAGTGAATAGCAGAAAAAGAAATCGTTTAAGTGATATATTTGACTTAAAAATTGATGAAAATGAGGAATGAAATATTACAGTAACCCTAGTGATTAAGGGGGTAAGCCTAGTGATTAAAGGGGTAATCCCTGTGACGCAGGGGGTTTACTGAGGTGTCTGGAATCATTAAGAACTAATCATTAAGAAAGAAGAACTAAGAAAGAAGAACTAAAGATTTGGGAAAACCACCCAAATCCTCAGCCCTTTCTTAGACTTGGGGAATCCTCCCCTGCCCTACTTAAGTAATGGGCAATCTATGACAATCATATTACATTTATCACCCTAAATAACCTTGACAAACAAGGAAATCAGGATTATAATAAAGAATAAGTTGAGATAATAAACAAATAAAAAAGGAGTTTGACATGGCAACTTTCGCAATGGTAAGAAAAGACTTGAATGATGGTGAAACTGAAATCCCGACAAGTAAAGGTTTTCTGCCAAGTCAGTTTATGGACAGTGTTTTTCTGGTCATCAACGATGAGGCGATTGAGAATGATGAATTCAACACAAAAATTCGTGTCAATCGTTCTACATTCAAGGTTTGCGGAATTGACTTTGAATATTATCTTAGTCGCAAAGAAGCGTATGAAAAAAGAGGTAATCATGGCAACATCTAATAAAATGACTGAAGAATATATTTTGAAAGAATGGGATAAATATTTGTCTGTTTCTTGTGGAGATATGGAACAGGTATCAAAAGTAATCAGTGTAATTGTATCTTTTACTCCCGATACAGATTTTCGGGTAGAATTTTCTGAAAGATATATTATTGTTTCGAAGTATAAAGGAGGCTAAAATGGATACAAAAACTGCTAACGCTCATGGTTTTGAAAATGGTTATTCTATCGCAATGTCAAATCAAACTGATTTTGTTTCATTGGGTGCTGAAAAATATTTGTCAATGGTTCTTGAAACAGAATCAGATACCTTTAGACAGTATTCACCATTTGAATTTTTGGCGAGTGAATTCAACAAGTCTAAGAATTCCGATTCTTTGTGGGATAATTATGACAAGGGTGTTGAGGCTGGTGCAAAAAAGGCTATTGTCGAATTGAAGAAAGAATTCAAGGAAGAATTATCTTTGAAAGAAGAAGGTTAATAAAATCGGTATTTTATCTATATCTGAGGAGTGAAAATGATTAATTTTAGTGAAACAGACGATGTTCATGAATACTTAAAGGATTCAAATATAGTAAAAATCTATAATTCAAACGAAGGATTTGAGGGAGGTTTGGTTATTATTTTTAATAAGAATTCAAAAAATGGCATTTATATAATGGGATATACTGAGTTGGGTAATTGGGTATATCATTTTGAGCATGATGGTAATTTTTATCTTGGAGACAATTATCACCTTAAGGAAATCAATAAGATTAGGAATGACAATGGTTTTCCTATCAAGATAAGAAGGAATAACTCTGGAGGTTGGTAAATGAAACAATTCAAAAGAGATGAAAATCAATCATCAAATAAGCTAAATCTTGACCAATATTATACTTCTGACATCTCTGCTCAACATTGTATAGATAAAACCAGAGAAATTCTTGGAAGTTTAGTCACAGAGATTATTGAACCTTCCGCTGGCAATGGCTCTTTTAGTAAGAAACTTAGAAAATGTATTGCCTATGACCTTGAACCAAGAGCAGATGGGATTATTCAGCAAGATTTCTTAAAATTAGATATTCCTTATAAAAA
>CAYHCU010000447.1:0-2295 GCA_964355035.1 uncultured Flavobacteriales bacterium
TTATTTCCCTTTGACAATACTTACGACTGGGATGGGACATCAAATCTTATAATCGAATTTTGTTTTGACAATCCGGGAACGTCAAACAATTCAGGGGTATATTATCAAAATATAATTTTCCCTTGCGCTATTTTTTCAGGTGGGCTTAGTTGAGAATGTAATAGTTTAGGAGGAGTTTCTTCGAATTCACGTCCGAATATGGAATTTTACACTTGTACTACTCAACTCCCCCAAAGTTTAATATATACTTGGAGTCCACCTTCAGAAGTCAGCGATCCTACAATTGCAAATCCTTCCTTAAATCCGAGCATCACTACAACATTTCAATTAGTTGCAACAGATACGATAACCGGTTGCTTATTCAGAGACAGCGTTCAAATTCACGTAGGAACTATGCTAATGAGTGTTTCAGCACCTGCAGATTCTACTGTGTGTACAGCTCTTGGATTGCAACTCAATGCAACTCATGTTGCGACAGGAACTGTTACCTATAGCTGGCAGCCATCTACTTCATTGACAAATTCCAACACCTCTTCGCCTACAATTTCAGTGGATGGAACCCAACAATTCGTCGTTACAATCACGGATTCAATTGGCTGTACAATTGCAAGGGATTCCGTTGACATCACTGTTCAAAGTCCACCGACAATAACAATTACAAACGATACAATCGGTTGCGAAGGAGATGTTGTTCAACTTTTTGCCACAGGAGGTGTAAGTTATAGTTGGAACGCAAGCACATCATTAAACGATTCGACAATTGCAAATCCTATAGCAACACTTACTGTTCCGGAAACCTTTGTTGTTACAGTAACAGACAATATTGGATGCAGAACTATGGACAGCGTTCATTTTGACATTCGACCGCTTCCTATCGTGTCCATTGGTAATGATGTTTTTGTATGTAATGGAACAACTGTAACAATGAATGCGGGAAATGGATTTGATACTTATTTATGGCAAGATTTTTCTACAGATTCTATTCTAAGTACAACTTTACCGGGTCAATATATTGTACAAGTTACTAACCAATGCGGTATTGACAGCGATACACTAGATGTTACAGTTTACGATTTGCCAATTATCAATCTGGGCAGTGATATCAAGCAATGTTTTGGCGCAACAATCCTTCTAGATGCTTTAAATCCCGGCTCTGCTTTTTTATGGTCTGACAATTCTACTACACAAACTATCAGTATAACAGCAAGTGGAAATTTTTGGGTACAGATAACAGATGTGAACACTTGCAGTAATTCTGACACAATAGATGTGACAATTGATCCTTTACCTTCTGTCTCGATTGGCGCAGATACGTCTTTGTGTCTGGGCCAAACCTATACAATTGATGCAGGAAATGCAGGGGCTGCTTTTCATTGGTCCAACGGATTTAACACACAAACAATTGATGTGACTTCAACCGACACTTATATTGTTATGGTTACTGATGGAAATAATTGCTCTAACAACGATACAATACAAGTAAACTTTAATGCAATTCCCTTCGCAAACCTGAATGACATAGAATCGATATGTAGCGGATTCACAATTACTCTTGATGCAGGCAATATAGGATCAAGTTTTATTTGGACAACCGGAGATACTGTTCAGTCAATCACTGTTTCTACTTCCGGAATTTATGGCGTTCAGGTAATGAATAGCCTTTCTTGTATCATTATTGATTCATCGTTAGTTGTTGTAAATTCTCTTCCTGTCGTTGCGCTGATTCCTGACACTACTATCTGTTTTGGAACTGATATTACAATTGATGCAGGGACAACAGGCATTCAATATAATTGGTCAACTAGTGAAACTACACAGAGCATTGTAGTGAATACATTCGGAAATTACCAGGTAACAGTTACAGATGGCAATGGTTGTTCAAACCAGGACAATGTAAACATTGCAATTCAACCACTACCTGTTGTAAATATATTAAACCCTGACAGCATCTTTTGCGAAGGAGATAGTGCACTATTTACAGCCACCTCTCCGACAGGCACACAATTTCAATGGCTGCCGAATTTATTTTTAAGTGCTCCTAATTCAGCTATTACTTTTGCCTATCCACCTTACACACTTAACTATCATTTAATAGTGAAAGATGCTTTGGGTTGTAAAACAGAAACCGATGTTCCCTTATCTTTTGTTTTTCAGCCGGACATATTTCTAGGCTCCGACACCTCTTTTTGCTTGGGTGATTCCATTGTTTTAGATGCTGGTTCCGGCTATGATAATTACACTTGGCAAAATGGATTTCACGTGCAAACTATGACGATAAATCAATCCGGCAAATAT
>CAYHCU010000448.1:0-2289 GCA_964355035.1 uncultured Flavobacteriales bacterium
AAACCTTTAATCACACTCGTAAATTAAATCTCTCCCCAACTTTTGATACTGACCCAACAAATGTAACTCCCAATTAAAAGTGTGACACACTCACCCCATCATTCATCATTCATCATTCATTCTTCATTTTTTTATTTATCATGAACTTACTTTAACCACAAAATCTCCACTTTCCACGATAAAACCAATCGGCTCTATAAAATCACCCAATCCATTTTCGCTCAAAAGTTTTTTTACCTCAAGTATACTTTCAGGAGCAACACTAAAAAGCAATCCCCCACTTGTCTGTGGATCACAAAGTGGAACGAACTCTGGGCCGGTTACACCGGAAACTTTCTTTTCGAAAGCATTCCAGTTGCGATAGGTATTATCAGGAAAAATTAATTTCGCCATGTAGTTTTCTGCTCCCGGGAGTAATTTTAAATTTTTCAGATTCAGATTTGCTGTTACTTCACTCGCTGTGCACATTTCAATCAAATGACCTAATAAACCAAAACCGGTTACATCTGTCATAGCGTGAACGCCTTCAATCGAAGATAGTTTTTCACCGATAGTGTTTAATCTGCACATACTTTCTGTAGCTGCCTGAAGATGTTCGGCTTCCACTACACCCTTTTTTAATGCTGATGAAATAGAACCTGTACCAATAGCTTTAGTAAGGAATAATTGATCACCCGGTTTCGCGCCTTTATTTCTTTTCAGTGAAGAAGGTTTTACAATTCCATTCACAACCAAACCAAAAACCGGTTCAGGAATGTTAATTGAATGTCCACCGGCAATTGGAATTCCTGCTGTAGCACAAACATCGCTTGCACCGCGCATAATCTCACCTAGTAATTCAATTGGAAGTTTATCAATTGGAAAAGCCAATATCGCCAAAGCGAAAATTGGTTTACCGCCCATAGCGTAAATATCACTCAAAGCATTTGTGGCTGCAATTTTTCCAAACAAGTAAGCATCATCAACAATTGGAGTAAAAAAATCCGTAGTACTTAAGAGCAATTGTTCGTCATTCAATTTCCATACGGCAGAATCTTCATTGTTTTCATTTCCTGCCAATAAGTTTGGAAATCCTGCAGGTATTTTAACTTGCTTTAAAATATCTTCCAAAACGGCAGGTGCAATTTTACAACCACAACCTCCTCCTTTTGAAAATTGAGTGAGTTTAATTTCAGTGTTCATACAATAATATTTTGGGAAATAGTAATCATTTGTTTCATAACATTCTCGAAGTCCTGATGATCATTCATTTTTATGTCGAATCTCGTATTTGTAGTTCTGCTATCAAGACTATGAGAATAATTTTTGTCGTAATATTCAAGAAGAATTAATATCCAATCGGAAGTTCTTTTTTCTTCAAGAGCATTCAAGGCCTCCTTTAATCGTAATCCACCTAAGCGCTTTGTCAATTTAATCATGCAAGCTGAAAGTTCTTCATTGCTAAAGTGTGCATAATCTTTTTCAATCCGTTTCACTCTATCTTCAAGAGACAATTGAATTTCAAAAAGCGGCGCTGCTATCAACTGAAAATAAAACTGATCGGGGATTTTATTTTTTCCGATGGAACGGCTTTCTGCTTCCAACCATATAGTTTTCTCAGCATCCAAAGAATACAATTGCAGCGCAAGATCATTTTCAAATTGTTCATTTCTCGGTTGCTCCTTCATTCCTAAAGCACCAAAAGCAGAACCGCGGTGATTTGCCAATCCTTCCAGATCAATGATTTGATAGCCTGATTTTTCCATCATCAACAGTAATTCAGTTTTACCACAACCTGTATGTCCGCCTACGACAGCAAATTTTTTGGGAATCGAAAACTGATCAAGGACAAATCTTCTGAATGCTTTATATCCACCTTTCAAAGTATGAACATTATAACCAGCCATACTTAACACCCACGACATAATTCCGGAACGCATTCCACCGCGCCAACAATAAACTATGATTTCTTTTCCTTGAGAAAGCTCATCAACTTTTTTCACAAAAGAACTAAACAAAGGCCCGACCAATTGAAAACCTAATCTGACGGCAGCATCACGTCCTTGCTTTTTAAAACAAGTCCCAACTAAAATTCTATGCTCATTATTTAACAGCGGAATATTCACCGCACCCTGAAAATGGGCTTGATTAAACTCATTTTCACTACGAGCATCAATCACTAGGTATTGTCTACTTCTGGCTTTATCAATAAAATCTTCGACCGGTAAAATTGGCATTTTGCAAATGTAAAACTTTAAGTCCCCTTTTGTTGTTTTATTTCGTATTTTATAAAAAATAGGTGTTCCATTA
>CAYHCU010000449.1:0-2289 GCA_964355035.1 uncultured Flavobacteriales bacterium
TTTTGACTTTTGACTTTTGACTTTTGACTTTTGACTTTTGACTTTTGACTTTTGACAGAGTCAGTGAGTGCCAGTGTCAGCAAACCGGCAAATTCAATTCTCCCGCATTTGTTGCTTACGTTCTTGTCTTTTCTCGCGGATCATTTCCAGCAATTTTCTTTTGAATTCTTCTTCAGCGCGGTATAGTTTGGCAACTTTTTTCATTGGTAAAACATGCTTGAATTGAGGATGATATTTTTTCTGAATATCCAATTCATTTTGGTGAAAGATAATTTCAGAATCTACCAGTTTTTCCAATTCGCCATCAGGCATTGAATCTAGATTTGTTTGTTCGTTTAAAATATTATCTCGACGGGAACGGCGTAGTAGTTCAATCTCATCCTGATACTTATTATAAACCGGCCAGAAGTTTTTTGCTTCATCGCTGGTAAGATCAAGAAAGTTGGTGATAAAACCAATTTTCATTGCATCTACTTTCTCTTTGGCAGGTCGATTTCCCATGCCTTGTCCTTGTCCTCGTCTCGGCCCTTTTTGAGCATGAGCTTGTTCTATTAATAATGTGCTGAAAACAAGAGCTAGTATTATGCTATACTTTTTCATAGGTTTTTTTCTAATTGTGAAATGTCAATGTTATTATCTAATAAATACTGATCGTATTCATCTATTACTTTGTTATCTTGTTCTGTTGCCAGAAAATCGATGATGTCGTTATCGTTAATTGACTGTAGGTATTGCGATTCATTAATTTCTTCAATTGTGCATGTGTTATCATTCAGGTCAATAACTTGTATTCTTGTAAAATAAAAATAACCGCCAATAAAAAGTGCAATTGAAAAAGCAGCAGGAATAAATCTGGAAGGTTTGAAAATCCATGACCACAATGAGAAACCGGTTTCTGATCTGCTTGTAATTCTGTCATTGATTAATGATGGTAACTTTTCAAAGTAGTTAACAGGAACTTCAAATGGCTGAATACTTGGTGTTTTTTCAAAGTCAGGAAGTGAGTTGATAGAATGCATCACATTTTCAGACAAACCTTCAAAATAGCCATCAGGCACTTTGAAAGACTGAGCCAACTTGCTTTGATCAAGCAATTCTCTCAATTTGTTGTCAGAATATTCTTCGTTTTTCATTCTATGTCTTTGATGAATGGTAATGTCAATGGTTTAACCGCCGGTAATGTATTTTTCGATTTTTTTAACTGCATGATGGTAGTTTGCTTTCAATCCTCCGACAGAAGTATTCAAAATTTCAGCTATTTCCTCATATTTCAGGCCGTCGAAGTATTTCATATTAAATACCAGTCGTTGTTGAGGTGGTAAGGTTAAAATCGCTTGTTGAAGTTTTAACTGGATTTTATCACCAGAAAAGAGAGGATCGGAGACTAATTGTTCAGCTAGTTGGTGTTCGACTTCATTAAAGGATATTGTGAAGCGCTTTTTTTTCTGATTCAGGAAAGTGATAGATTCATTGGTTGCAATGCGATAAAGCCAGGTATAAAGTTGAGAATCGTTGCGAAAACCATCTAAAGCTTTCCAGACTTTAATAAAAACATTCTGAATGATATCGTTTGAATCCTCATGATCGATCACGATCCGGCGAATATGCCAATACAATCGTTGCTGATATTTTTTTACCAGCAGATTGAATGCATAATGCCTGCTACCTTCTTCACGAAATTTTTCGAGGAGCTCTTGATCACTGAATTGTTCAGTCATATCTATTTTTTAGCTCCGGAATTTCAAATCAAGAATGAATCATTTGATTCTTACGACTCATTACTTGTTCAACTGCCAGAACGATATTTTCGGCTTCTAAACCATATTTCTTCATCAATTGCTCCGGAGTTCCACTTTCACCGAAAGAGTCTTTAATTCCAATGAACTCTTGCGGAATAGGGTAGTGTTGCGTTAGCACATGAGCGATTGCATCTCCTAATCCTCCGGCTATCTGATGTTCTTCGGCAGTTACCACACATTGTGTTTTCCGTGCGCTTTTTAAGACTGCTTCAATGTCTAAAGGGTTAATCGTATGAATATTGATAATCTCTGCATCAATTCCTTTTTCTGCCAAAATTTCTCCTGCTTCAATGGCCTTCCAAACTAAATGTCCGGTTGCGAAAATTGTTACATCTGCACCTTCATTAAATACAACTGCTTTTCCGATTTCAAATTTTTGATCTGCCGGAGTGAAAACAGGAACTACAGGACGTCCAAATCGTAAATAGACAGGACCAACATGTTTTGCAATTGCAAGCGTTGCTGCTTTTGTTTGGTTGTAATCACATGG
>CAYHCU010000450.1:0-2282 GCA_964355035.1 uncultured Flavobacteriales bacterium
TTCAATTCTAACTCATCCTTCAACAAAGGAACAATTTGCTTTCTCATAATCAGATTTGGTCGCTCCGCGACTACGCCAGCAAATTGTACATTCAAAACTTTTTCCAAAAGTTTTTGTGTTTCTGAATCTTGGGCAACAAAAAAGTTTTTGGTATTCTCAAGCTCAATCGTGTTTTGAAAGATAAAATCTAAACTCATTTCCTTTTTGATTTTATCTAGCACCTGAACAATCTCGCCGCTTCTTTCGTCTACAAGTTTTTTAGCACCAATCATTTCTATTTGAGCAATACCAACTTTTTTGTTGCCCATAACAAACCATGCGAAATCGCCCTCAATTCTCTCTGTAAGTTTATTACCTGATAAATCAGATTTTGCGAGAAACAAATCTTTCCAAAAATCTTCGGGCAATTTCGCAACCTTGTTGAGCCATTCGGCCGCTACTTTGTCGCGGTCAGTTGAAACACTTCCCTTAAAGTTGAGAGTATTGGAAATTATTGCTCCATAAACAAGCGTTGCTGATTCTTTAGATATATCAACTTTGTTTTGTATAAATTTTTCTGTGACTAAAGTAGCGGCCGCTCCAACAAGCTCAATTTGCGCTTTGGCTTTGGGAAATTTATCCGCTTCGTGAACTTTTCGATGGTCAATAATTTCGATAACTTTTTCAGCGGAAATTTTACCTTCAAGCCCGTTGAGGTCGCTTGCGTCTACAAGTATCACTTCATCGAAATTATCAGCATTTTCTATCGTTGGCGGATATTTAAAGCCAAAGCGATCTAAAATATATTTCGCTTCGTCGTGTGGTTCGCCGATAATTCCTACGACGGCATTTCTACCAGTCTTTTGCAAAAATTCACCATAGGCGATTGCACCAGCAACGCCGTCAAGGTCAGGATTTACATAACAAGTTACGAGGATTGGTTTCATAAAATTATCTATCCCAAATTTTATCATCGGGTGCAAAATCTACTTGATATTCAGGTATACCGAGCGAAATGCCATAGCGTTTCGCTTCATCGTATTGTTCTTTACTTTTTCGGTCTATGTAAAAAACTTTGTCGCGGAAAATTATGTAATGATGAGTATCGTTTTTGAAATCTGCATACCAGTTATGTTTTGAATCTAGTGCTTTGCTTATTTTTTCCGCGACATCCTTTACTTCGTTTCCTGGAATTTCAACAGTGTGCAAAGTCCATTGTTTTATCCACGGGGTCTTATGTTCCTCTACAACTTCCTCGACTTTCGTATCAGAAATTTTGACATCTTTCAGAATGTCTTTATTTTCCAAACTTTCCTCAATTATTACGCCTGTATAGTTCATATATTTATTCTAAATCACTTTTTCCGATATTGCATATAGAGCAAAGTGTTTGTAAATTTTCTAAAACTGTCTCGCCACAATTCGCCCACGCTTTAATGTGATCAACGTGGAGAATTATGCTTGGGTCAGTTGCGGGCGACCTGCCACAACTTTTACATTTAAAATTATCTCGTCTCATAACAATAAAACGAATTCGCCAGTTTATTGTTCTTGATGTTTTGTGCTTTGTGCTTGGTTCGATTTCCAAACTCTTAATTGCTTCCTCGGAAGATGCGTTTTCTTCATTGTTGATATAGGAAACAAATTTTTCTAACGCTTTCCTGTATGTACCAAAACGATTTGCATATGTATCAGCAGTATATTTTGAAAGTGGTTTTTGTACCTGAGAATATCTTGGTTGTTTCCCTAATTTTATCCACAATTCCTCTAAATTTTTAAAAAGCTCCTCCTCTAAAATATTATTTTCTTTAATTTTTTGCAGACCAGCTTTTTCAAGAGCTTTATTCCAACCACCAAATCTACGCATAATAGTACTGCTATTAAATTTACCCTTTTCGGTATATTCATCAAAAGTAACAGAATTTTTATTTAGCAAAACAGCAACATCTTTTAAATCAGAAATCAGTTTGTCGTCACTAATATTTCGATGATATTCTTCTAATTCAAATTTCATAAGAATTATTTTATTAACTCCTCAATATCAACATCAAGAGCTTTAGCGATTTTGCTCACAACAAAAACCGAAGGTTTTTTAATAACCCCTGTTTCGACCTTTGTAAGCGTTGTATAGGGGACATCCGCTTTGCGAGCAAAATCGTCTTGAGAAAGACCGAGTTTCTGTCGCAATTTCTTTATTTTTTGCCCTAATTGATTACTTTCCATATATTGATAACATAATACTGTTGCTTATTCTAACTTGCAGTATTATAATAACAAATATGAGAGTATTATTCAATGATTTT
>CAYHCU010000451.1:0-2264 GCA_964355035.1 uncultured Flavobacteriales bacterium
TTTATCCAACACCATTTACATTTTTGTAGCTGACAGTTGCCCTGCCGGATGTACCGTAACATGGAACAGCTTTCCGATCTCGCTGCACTTCATGCCTCATGCTGAGTTTTCATTTTTGACTACAGGAGATACGGTTTGTGTGAATCAGCCAGTTTTAATAACTTGTAATATGTGCACAAACTCTGCTACTCCTTTTTACAGATGGTACGATAACGGAGTCATGTTTGATTCTGTAGCCTGTCCGAACCTTTTACCCTATTCTATTCAGAGCACACACGTTATTAAATGCGTAATCGAAAACGGCTGCGGTGTTGATTCCATCCAGCGTACTTTATATGTGGAGGGATGCACTGGAGTTAATGAAATAAACGATTCATTTGCGTTCACAATCTCACCCAATCCAACTCGCAGTACTTTCACAATTAAAGTCAATACTTTACTAATAAGTCCAAGAATAGACATTTACAATGTGCTTGGTAAAGAAGTTGTCCACAGGCAATTAGAAGTTGGCAAAAATGAAATTGCAATTGATGTAAGTGTGTTGAGGAAGGGGATTTACTTTGTAAAGGTCAGTGATGAACAAAATCAGAATATTCAGAAACTAATAATCCAATAATACTTATCAATTATGAAAAACATCACAAGATTCATCTTCCTGTTCCTTTCACTTCTGCTGCTTGCTGAGCATTCTATAGCCCAATGCGACCAGCAATCAAACCCCAACAAATGGCTCTATAAAAATGGCTTTGGTCGAATTGATGTCTCTTATCCTCAGAAAGTCGAATATGCAACCAAAATGACATTGTTCTTTGATGCATTTGTTTTCCTGAGTATGTATAGCTTCGTAAAGGCCGGCAACGACAGATTTTTCTATATTCAGTTTTCAGGTCCGGCATCTTATCCTTATGATGTATTGGAATCCGATTCTATTGAATTCTACTTCAACAAAAAAGAAGTCATGAAATTGGATCCTCAAACTGATTACCAGGGTGAAAAGGGTGCGCTCCTGGCATTTTATAAAGTTGATAAGCAATTCCTTAATGTGATGGCTGAGACAAATTTAGACTCAATCATTTTGAGATTTACGCCTCATCTGAATGGCAAGGTAGTGGAGGAGTCAAAGCAGGTGAAGTCATTCACGTTTAAAAAACTATCTCAGAAGCAAATTAAAAAATTTAAGGAATATGCTGATTGCTTTAGAAAGGAATATTGAAATGATTTTGATCATCTATTTATATCAACTTTAAACCCATACCATGCATGAAAAATCTTATCAATCTGTTTCTAGGCTGCTTGATGCTAGCAATTGCAGGCTGTGCTTCAGTCGGGAAATCATTTAACTACCAAAACCGGAATTCCATCCTTCTCGGAAAAACAACAAATAAGCAATCGGTTACCTTGCTTGGCAAACCTAAATCAATCAGAACAGAAGGAAATACTTACGGCAATTTTACTCAGAATATCTACAGCTTCGCCCATGCAAACCCGTCAGGGTCGGCTGCGAGGATGTTCATTTTAGAATTCAAGAATGACACCCTTAACGGGAAGGTTTACAATAGTGGTTTCAAGGAAGATATTACAAGCTTCCCAATTGACTCGGCAAATAATATTAAAGTAGGAGTTACTACAATTGAGGAGGTGGAAAGATATTTAGGGCAGCCGTCTGGTAAGGCTTTCCACCCGACTGCATTAGGTGACTTCAAAGAACTTAAATGTGACAGGGCCAATACTTACTATTCCTGGATTCATACCTGTAAATCCCATGGGTATGATACAAGTACAATTAAAACCAACGTGTTGTTGATTGCATTTGATGAAAAGGGATTGGTCTGCGACATGAAATCAACTAAACAATTTTAGAAATGCTTTGATTTTTATTTCAACATAAAATAGGAAAATGAAAAATACAGCATACAAATTATCAATTGTTCTCATCTTCCAGATTTGTTATGGAATGGATTGTTTTTCTCAAGTTAACAATACTGAACGTCGAATTGAACGATTCTATGTTTCAGCCAGTGGCGGAATCATTTTTCCAATTGCCGGTGACTATAAGAAATTAGAAATCGGAGGGAATTACATTCTCAAAGGCGGCTTCCGCTGGAAGTTCAACGACAGGGGCGGAATGGCCTGGAGTGTTGGTTATTCAAACAGCAAAAGTAAAATTACACGAAAGTCCTACTATTACAACGGATATTATGGAGGAGAAGTTGATCTGAAAGAAAATATTTCGATAAGGCGATTCGACATCAGCCTTCTTGACC
>CAYHCU010000452.1:0-2256 GCA_964355035.1 uncultured Flavobacteriales bacterium
ACGAACTCGCCCTACAAGGCAAACACAATCTGTACAATTCAATGGCTGCAGGTATTTCAGCAAGATTACTCGACATTCGCAAGGATACAGTTCGAGAAAGTTTTACTGATTTTCATAATGTAGAACATCGACTTGAATTTGTAAGTACAGTACACGGAATTGAATTTGTAAATGATTCAAAAGCTACAAATGTCAATTCTACATGGTACGCATTGGAGAGCTTCAATAAACCTGTAATTTTAATTTTAGGTGGTGTTGATAAAGGAAATGATTATTCAATACTAGAGGAGTTAGTAAAGGAAAAAGTAAAGGCAATCATTTGTATGGGCAAGGACAATAAAAAAATTCTCAAATATTTCAAAGGAATGGTTGAGGAAATTGTTGAAGTTGATTCAGCTGATGCTGCTGTGAAGGAAAGTTACCGTTTAGCAAAAAATGGCGACGTGGTTTTACTATCTCCTGCTTGTGCAAGTTTCGATATTTTCGAAAACTTCGAAGAACGCGGTCGTGAATTTAAAAAAGCAGTGAAAGCACTGTGATCGTGGTTCTTTGTTCGATGTTCGTTTTTCGAACTACGAACCACGAATAACGAATAACGAATAAAAAACACCCTCCCAAATAAACCCAAACCCCATGCAAGCGACCTGGCTTGATAAATATTTCAAAGGCGATCGAACCATCTGGATGATTGTGTTCATCCTGTCGATTTTTTCCTTACTCGCTGTTTACAGCAGTACAGGGACGTTGGCGTATAAGTATCAAAGCGGAAATACTGAATATTATTTGTTCAAGCATTTATTTATTTTGGTTTTTGGAATTGGATTAATGTACGCAGCCCATTTAGTTCGGTATACTTATTATTCAAAGATTTCAATTGTTGCACTTGTTATCACTGTTCCGATGTTGGCCTTGACTTTGTTGCTAGGAACAAACTTGAATGAAGCGAGTCGATGGTTGACCTTACCCGGAACGAATATCACTTTCCAAACATCTGATTTTGCAAAGTTGGCATTGATCATGTTTGTAGCACGGATGCTATCAAGAAAACAAAACGATATCAAAAGTTTTAAATCAGCATTTTTGCCTGTCATTATTCCGGTAGTAATCGTTTGCATGTTAATTCTCCCAGCAAACTTTTCGACTTCAGCAGTTGTATTTACTTCAGCAATTTATTTGATGTTCATCGGTCGAATTAGTATGAAATATATCGCTGCAATGATTGGAATAGGCGTGATTTCATTTGGTTTATTTGTTGCTATTTCATTAGCACTAGGGCATACAGGAAGGATTGAAACTTGGAAAGCGCGTATAGAACATTATAGTGATAATGGCACAGAAGATAATTATCAAGCGAATCAAGCTAAGATTGCAATTGCAAGAGGTGGATTAATTGGAAAATTTCCCGGTAACAGTATCCAAAGAAATTTTTTACCGCATCCGTATTCAGATTTTATTTTCGCCATAATTATTGAAGAGTATGGTTTTATCGGGGCTGCATTTCTCATCTTCCTTTATTTGCTGTTATTCTTTAGAGTCATTCGTTTTATTCATCATAGCCCAATGGCCTTCGGGACATTGCTGGCTGCAGGATGCACATTCATGCTCGTCTTCCAGGCGCTAATTAATATGGCTGTAGCAGTAAATTTATTTCCTGTAACCGGTCAGCCATTGCCATTCCTAAGTATGGGAGGAACGTCGATTTGGTTTACAAGTATTGCTTTAGGAATAGTATTGAGTGTAAGTCGTCAAGTAGAAAAAGAAAAAAAAGAAGGAGGATCAGAACTTGCAGCGGCCTAGTTTGCGTGTAATTATTAGTGGTGGCGGAACGGGTGGTCATATCTTTCCGGCTATAGCCATCGCCAATGCATTGAAAAAAATAAATGCATCAACAGAAATATTATTTGTGGGTGCAAATGGCCGGATGGAAATGGAGAAAGTTCCCGCTGCCGGATATAAAATTGAAGGATTAAATATTAGTGGCATTCAACGTAAATTTTCAGTTCAAAATTTATTGCTGCCATTCAAAATAGTACAAAGCGTTTTAAGAGCTAGGATGATCATTAAGAATTTCAAACCGGATGTTGCAGTTGGTGTCGGAGGTTATGCTTCAGGACCATTGTTGTTTGCAGCAACAGGTATGAATATTCCTGCACTCATCCAAGAGCAAAATTCTTTTGCCGGAATCACCAATAAATTACTGGCTAAAAGAGTTAATCGAATTTGTGTAGCCTACGAAGGAATGGAAAAATATTTTCC
>CAYHCU010000453.1:0-2252 GCA_964355035.1 uncultured Flavobacteriales bacterium
AGCAAATGAATAAGTATAGGTACCATTTGAACATGCACCAATAGCAGCACCGGTAACTGATCCGGGTTTTTCCGGAGCAGAATAAACTCCAATTACGTATTGTGCAGAAATACCACGACAATTTGATTTAGAAGCACGTAAATATCCCCAAACAAATCCGGTATCAACTAATACTTGTATAGTGGAAGTGTTAGCTCCTGAAATAATTGACATGTGCGAAGGAATAAGCCAATTGTAATCTTCAGCAATAGAATCTGCGTCAATACTATATGTAATTGTTTGTCCGGGACACACCGTATTGATTGGACCGTATATCGTATCGGGTGCTGTAGGTTTAGATGTTGCGTAAGAGGTAGTTAAACAAGATGGTAAACCGGCTCCTCCACCATCGTCAGCTGTAACACAAATATCGCCGAATGTTGCTCCGAAATTAATAGTCAATATAGACGAACCTTGCCCTGAAACAACTGTTGCTCCTGCCGGAATAGTCCAATTGTAAATAATTACACCACTGATTGTATCAACCGAATAAATAACATTATTCTGATTATGGCAAACAGCTGAAGGCCCATGAATTGGACCAACATTAATACTATTTACAATCTGAGTATTGGTGGGGTCATTCTCTGCTTTTGTAGTAAATGTTGAAAAAACATTGACTAAAATCAGAATGATAATTTTGTACACTTTCTTCGCTTCCATGGCTTTCTGTTTTATCTACACTCTTATAGATAATAGAAACAGCTTTGTTAAAGCAAATAAGCATGCAATCTTACAACTGAAAGAAATTAGTCAAACTAGTGTGAAAATGTTTTGGAAGGTCTCCGTGTCAAACAACAGTAAATAAAAAGTGTCAATTTCAGTGCCAGTGTCAGTTGGCAGTAAAACTGATCTCTGACTCTGACACTGACACTCTAAAAGTGCCCAGAACGAGATTCGAACTCGTACGGTTTCCCGCCACCCCCTCAAAGTGGTGCGTCTGCCAATTTCGCCACCTGGGCATTATTATTTATAGAAGGGCTGCAAAAGTATGGTTTTATTTCAAATACTTATCTAGCCAACCGAAAAACTCACGCTGCCACATGATACTATTTTGAGGCTTAAGCACCCAGTGACCTTCATCCGGAAAACTTAAAAAACGAGCAGGTACATTTTTAGATCTAGCTGCAGAATATGCTTCTAAGCCTTGTGTATATGGAACGCGGTAGTCTCTTTCATTCGAGATGATTAAAATTGGAGTATCCCAGTTTTGAACAAAACTATTTGGAGAAAATTTATCGTAACTAATTGGTTTTGGTGTTCTCCAGTAAGCGCCATCGAATTCATGATTGTGAAAAAACAATTCTTCTGTGGCCATCATACTTTCAAGATTAAAAACACCACAATGTGAAATGAAAGCTTTGAAACGATGATTATGATTGCCTTCTAACCAAAAAACTGAATACCCACCAAAACTAGCGCCTACAGCTCCTAACTTTTCTTTATTTACAAACGGTTCCTTAGAAACAGAATCAATAGCACTTAAAAGATCATTCATCGCTTGTCCGCCCCAATCTTTGCTAATCTGATCATTCCAAGCTCTGCCAAATCCTGGTAATCCTCTGCGATTAGGTGCAACGATGATGTACTGATTGGCTGCCATTAATTGCAAATTCCAACGATATGAAAAGAACTGGCTAACGGTAGATTGTGGACCACCTTGACAATACAACAAAGTAGGATACTTCAATTTCGGATCAAAGCCCGGTGGATAAATAACCCAAGTCAGAATTTCTTTTCCGTCTGTGGCTTTAATCATTCTTTTTTCAACACGAGCCAAAGTGATATTTTTGAGAACCTCTTTATTGGTGAAAGTTAATTGCTCTGACTTGCCTGTCTTCTCGTCAATCGAAAAAATTTCTGTGGGCTCTGAAAAAGACATCCGTGATGCAACAATTTTATCTTTTCCATTTGGCAAAACAGCAAAAGAGAACCCTGTATAATCGGCAGTATCAGTTGTCAGTTGTCGAATTACATTTGACTTCGACTTATTAACTGCATCATAATAGAAAATCTGATCTGTAGCGGAAATATCAGATAAGAAATAAAGTCGCTTATCATTGCCAGACCATTTAATTGCATCCACATTGGAAGAAAACTCAGAGGTAACTTCTCTTTTCGGCTTAGTTACAAAATCATAAATAAAAATTCTCTGTTTTGCGGCTTCATTATTTGGTTCATCCCATGATATCCATGCGATTGATTTACCATCT
>CAYHCU010000454.1:0-2248 GCA_964355035.1 uncultured Flavobacteriales bacterium
AAAATAAATTAAGGAAAAGCTTTGACTTAATTTTGTTTCATGCAACAAAGCCATTACTAATTACTAATTACCAATCACCTGCTTAGCAGCCATCACCTGAGCCATCGTCAAGCCGATAACAGCAGGAGAATCGACAACGGTGATACCACACTCACGCATGATTTTCATTTTTGCAGCGGCAGTATCATCAGCACCACCAACGATAGCACCGGCATGACCCATTCGACGACCTGCCGGAGCAGTTTGTCCGGCGATAAATCCAACAACAGGTTTTGTACCGTTTTCTTTGATCCAACGAGCAGCTTCAGCCTCAAGGCTACCACCAATTTCGCCGATCATGATGATACCGTCGGTATCTTTATCATTCATAAATAATTCAACCGCTTCTTTTGTTGTAGTTCCGATGATTGGATCTCCACCAATACCGATTGCAGTAGAAATTCCCATTCCTGCCTTTACAACCTGATCAGCAGCTTCATATGTAAGTGTACCTGATTTAGAAACAATTCCAATCCGACCTTTTTTGAAGACGAATCCAGGCATGATACCAACCTTGCATTCATCAGCCGTAATTACTCCCGGGCAATTTGGTCCGATTAAACGGGCTTTTTTTCCGGTCAAGTATTCCTTAACCAAAATCATATCCTTCACAGGAATACCCTCTGTGATGGTAATAATCAATTCAATTCCGGCTTCAGCAGCTTCCATAATTGCATCCGCAGCAAAAGCCGGCGGAACAAAAATGATAGAAACATTGGCACCTGTACTTTTTACAGCATCAGAAACAGTATTAAAAACCGGACGCTCCAGATGCTGAGTGCCGCCCTTTCCAGGCGTAACACCTCCAACTACTTGAGTTCCATATTCAATCATTTGAGTAGCGTGGAATGTTCCTTCACTACCCGTAAAACCTTGGACGATAATTTTGCTGTTTTTGTTGACCAGTACGCTCATAATCTGTTTATTTTTATTGACGGGCGAAATTAGAGTTTTTTATTTAGGTTTAAGTTTAAAGTTTGAAGTTTGAACCTAAATTTTAACAGCTGACCAAAAAAGAAATTCTTGTTTAAGTTTGGCGATCAGTAAAGGTATTGAAAGTTAATTTTAATTTTGGGAAATAATGGATAACAGGAAATTGATAAAGTGCTGAAAAATTGGCATTTAAACACCTTTTACTTTAAACAGTAAGAAAAACAAACTTGAACCAAACAGAAACCATCGTCGCCCTAGCCACTCCACCGGGAATGGGAGCAATAGCAGTCATCCGCTTATCAGGAGCGAAAGCGATTGAGATTGCCGATCAGATTTTTGAAGCGAAGAAAAAAGGTGTTCGATTAAGTAATGTCGATTCTCATACCCTACATTTTGGAATGATTAAAAAAGGGGAAGAGATGCTAGACGAAGTTCTTATTTCAGTATTCAAGGCTCCGAATTCCTACACAGGAGAAAACGTCATTGAAATTTCCTGTCATGGCTCAATTTTTATCCAGCAACAAATTTTAAGCCTTTGCCATGCACAGGGCGCACGTTACGCACAAGCAGGTGAATTTACACTACGAGCGTTTTTGAATAGAAAACTAGACTTATCACAGGCAGAAGCAGTAGCAGATCTGATCGCTTCAGAATCGGCGGGGTCACATAAATTAGCGATAGAACAAATGCGAGGCGGCTTCTCAGCAGAAATTGGAATGTTGCGACAGGAGCTGATTAATTTCGCTTCACTGATAGAATTAGAATTGGATTTTGCTGAAGAAGACGTTGAGTTCGCCAATAGAAAAGATTTAAAAGAAACGATTGTCCGTTTACAAACCTATATTTCCCGATTGATTGAGTCATTTGATTTAGGCAATGTGATCCGGAATGGAATTCCTGTAGTGATAGCGGGGAAACCCAATGTCGGAAAATCTACATTGTTAAATGCTTTGTTGAATGAAGATCGTGCCATCGTCAGCGAGTTCGCAGGAACAACCCGCGATACGGTAGAAGAAGAAATAACTTTAGGCGGATTCAATTTTCGATTTATCGACACAGCAGGAATAAGAGAGACGAAAGATGCCATTGAAAGCATAGGCGTATCCAAAACTTTCGAGAAGATGAAACAAAGTCCGGTAGTACTTTATCTGTTCGACCTACACGAAACCGGTGCCGGAGATCTCCGACAAGAGCTGGATGCTATCAAGAAAGATTTGAAAACAGAAATACGATTATTCCCAATCGGAAATAAATCAGACAAAGAAAACAGCAAAAA
>CAYHCU010000455.1:0-2233 GCA_964355035.1 uncultured Flavobacteriales bacterium
ACTAAGTGCTATAAATCGGCTGCTCAAAAAGATCAGTCGATTTTTTTTCACCCACAACTCTGCAAATCGAAAGTTCAATTTTCGATTTGCAGGGTTCTTTTATCCATTGGAACAATAGCTATTTTAACTTTACGAGTTGCTTGCTCAGGAAGTTTCTCAATCCGCAAACGGTAAGTTGCTTATCTCTGCGGTAACTTTCTCCATCAGGAATAATCACAAAATTTTGCTTTGTTTTTAAATCCTTTATGGCTTGAAAAAAACCTTTGGTAAGAGTTGGGCTATTGCTGAGTTTAATCTCCACGCAAGCTAATGGCTTACCGGCTTTAGTAAGTACAATATCCGCTTCTGTTCCATCCTGCGTACGGTAATAAAACATTTCAATGTGCGGATGCTTCGCCTGATAAACCTGCTCTACCACATACGCTTCCCATGAGGCACCAATTGCCGGGTGTCCATGCAAATCGTCGTACCTGCTCAACTTCAACATGCGATGCATTAGACCGGTATCACGTAAATAAACTTTAGGCGCCTTGATAATTCTCTTGCGTGCATTAAAATAAAATGAAGGCAACTTGTGAACCATAAATGCCCCTTCCAGAAAATCGAGATAGCGGTTTACAGTAGGAGCAGAAACTCCGAGTGCTGTTGCATGACTATTCGCATTCCAGATGGAGCCATTGGCATGAGATAGCATTTGCCAGAATCTCCGCATCACGGATGCAGTGAAAGTAACTCCGAATAAACTTTGCAGGTCGCGCTCAATAAATGTAGTAATGAAAGTATCCATACGCTGAGCAAATAGCAAATCACTTTTTGCTGTAAGCATATCAGGAAACCCACCGCGAAACCAATGCTTCTTCACTGTCATTTTAGAATCACACTCTGTCAAATTTATTGTGTATAATTCTGCATTGTAGATTCTTCCCGCTAATGATTCAGAGACACCTTTTACAAGATGCGGAGATGCAGAGCCAAGTAAAATAAATCTTCCCGGACTGCGATGCTTGTCAATAAGTGAACGAAGCATAGCAAACAATTCCGGCATGCGCTGCACTTCATCAATTATGATGAGCTTTTGTTTGTTGTCATCAAGAAACGAATGCGCATCGTGCAACTTATCTCTGTCCGAAGGATTTTCAAGATCGAGATACATAACAGTTTTTTTTACCTGTGCAGCAAGTTGTTTCGCAAGAGTTGTCTTTCCTGTTTGACGAGCACCCAAAATCGCAACCGATGGAAAATGTTTCAGTACTTTTTGCAAATCAATTAAGAGTTTTCTGTCTATCATGATACAAATGTACTAATTTTACTAACCCTGCAAATCGAAAGTTTAACTTGCGATTTGCAGGGTTAGTGTTACATTTTGATTCAAATTAAATGAATTTTAATTTCTGCGGTTTTTCATATACTCTTTTACTTCTCCTTCTCCCCCAGCATCGGCACAAAACTGAACTGATCCAGTTCATGTGTTTCGAATTCATAATCAGAAAGTTTAAGCACGGTCGTCATTATTTGTTGTTTACCTGCACCAACAGGAATTACAAGAATTCCACCCGGTTTCAATTGGGCTAACAAATCCTGTGGCACAAAAGGAGCCCCGCATGTAACAAGTATCTTATCATATGGCGCAAAGGCAGGCAGCCCTTTGTATCCGTCTCCATAAAACAGTTTCGGGTTGTATTTGATCGAAGGGAGGAAAACTTTTGTCTTATCGTACAATTCCTTCTGCCTTTCAATGGAGTAGACTTTGGCACCTAGTTCAATTAATACACAGGTTTGATATCCACTGCCGGTTCCGATCTCCAGCACTTTATCACCGGCTTTAATATCCAGCAACGACGACTGGTAAGCAACGGTGTATGGCTGCGAAATCGTTTGCCCCTTCCCTATCTGAAAAGCTACATCACTATATGCCTGTTTCAAAAAGTCTTTGTCCATGAAAAGATGACGGGGGATTTTTTCCATTGCGTCAAGTACGCGCGGATCATCAATTCCTTTTTCACGCAGGATATAAATAAGCTTCCTGCGCATTCCCTGTGTCTTGTATTCGTCTTGCATCATATCGAGACAAAGAAACTTTGAAAGAAGCATTCTTTGTTCTGCATTTCAAAAGTTTTTCAACAATATGAATATGAATTCAAATAAATTACATCGCATGGCTAAAGCCATGTTGGTTGATTTTCAATAACCCCGACCTTAAGGTCGGGGTTAATCAAGGAACATGATTCGGCTT
>CAYHCU010000456.1:0-2220 GCA_964355035.1 uncultured Flavobacteriales bacterium
TTTTGACCAAAGCAATTGGGTCAGTATTAAAAGTTGGGGTTAGCGAGTCGCAGCTCCTAGAAAATGACAGGATTCTTCAAGTATTGTAGTTATACTTTCATCTATCGAGAGACATGAGGAAGAATCGGATTCCGTTAGCTGTCGTACTTAGAAACCTACAAGGTTCTTACAGAATGACAGTCGTCCTTTTTTAAAGGGAGGAGAGAGAAGAAAAACCTACAAGATTCTTCCAGAATTTTACTGTCTACGTAAGCAAAATGTTTTCATTTAACTAATCTTATTAAGAACTAAGTTTTGTTTGAAAGATGAAAATGCTGCAAGCATCTTGTAGGGTTTACTTTCCTCCAATCCCTTCTCAAACGATGCATCCGTCATCCTGTAAGGAACTCGTCGTTCTCTTAGTACGGCGGCTCGCTGCAACAAATTTGAATTCACTTTTGTTAAGTGAGATTCGAAAAACGAAAAACGATTTAACAAGCGGGATTCGAAAAACGAACAGCGAAAAACGAAAAAAAAAATTAATTCAACTTATAAGGCACCACCAATTGAAATTCCGGAATACGTACATAAAATTGTTTGCTGTCAATCAAACGTTCCATCATATAACTTCCATACATTTTTCCAATTTCTGAATCAAGGTTACATCCTGAAATATACTGGTAAGCATCGCCGGTTCCAATTATGGGTTGTTCACCAATCACTCCTTCACCTTCGATTTGGCGATTGGTTGAATTAGAATCAACAATAAACCAATTCCTACGGCATAATCTGACTGAATATTCACTATTGTTCGTGATCGTGATTCTATAGGCAAAAACATGTTGGCTTTCGTTGGCATTACTCTGATCCGGTCTGTAGTAGACTTCCACACTTACTTTCACTCCTGAGGTTACTTGAGTAATCATTTGATTATCTTTTATTGTGAACTCAAATATATAAAACAGTTGCCTCTTTTCGTAAGATTTTTGATAAACTACTCGTATTTGGCCGCAAACTCACCTAAAATGATGAGGAGAACACTTGCAAAAAAGCGTAAAAAACACTACTAACTATTAGCCCCATTAAATAAGATGGAATTCAGGTCAAATTTTCGTAAAAAATAAGTGTAAGATTGGATAAAAATCTACTCAATAAACTCAATAAAAAATCAAAAAAATCAGCTAAATCAGGGTCTAAAGCCGCTTATATAACATACGAAAGAAAAAATACCATGACCGTCACAAAAATCAACAACTCGATAAACGCTGCAAATCGGGTATTGATTAGCGTCTGTCGGTTCGACTTTTTGCGGCTGAGATAAATCTCAATAGTTCTTTGCGCAGTGACCATAATATAGGGCAAGATATAAAATTATTCCATAGCGGTCAATTGCTCAAAGACCTCTTCCCACTCTTTCGTGATTTGGTTCAAGATAGTTTCGTGGCGATTGAAATTTTCCATGGCTTTCTGAAATTTGTCACTATTTTGGTAAATTTCAGGGTCCCCAAGGTTTTTCTCTAAATCGGCCTTTGTTTTCTTAGCCTTTTGAAGATCTTCCTCTAAATGCTGAAATCGGCTATTCAGCTTTTTTTTCAACTTTTTTTGCTCGTCATTCTGCTCAACTTTCTGCTCGGTTTTCTTTTTTTCTTTCTCTTTTTTTACTGAATCCTGACGGGTTTTCTCAATTGCCTTTTGCTCTTTTTGACGTTGATCTGCCCAATATTCATATTCGTCATAAGGCCCCAAATATTCTTTTACTTCTTTATTTTCTATCCACCAGATTTTATTTGCAACCTGTGACAGAAAGAATCGATCATGGGAAACAATGATAAATGAACCTTCATACTCTTGCAATACCTGAATCAATATTCCAACAGATTGCATGTCTAAGTGATTCGTCGGCTCATCGAGAATGAGAAAATTAGCTTTACTCAACATTGTTTTTGCCAATGCAACTCTTGATTTCTCTCCACCGGATAATACTTTTATCTTCTTGAAAACATCGTCACCGGAAAACAAAAAGGCGCCAAGTATAGAACGTAATTCAACATCTTTTTTTGTAGGTGCAAATTCAGCTAATTCCGTAATCAGATCATTATTCAAATGCAAACTTTCCAATTGGTGCTGCGCAAAAAATGAGGTCACAACATTATGTGTCGGGTCATGTTTTCCTACAAATGGTTCAGAACCAAAAATCATTCTTAACAATGTTGACTTTCCTCTTCCGTTTGCACCGATTAA
>CAYHCU010000457.1:0-2218 GCA_964355035.1 uncultured Flavobacteriales bacterium
TAAATAATTTTTTTCAATCGTACTCAACGACTGAATTTGTGAAAATCCACAATGATGATTGGTAATAAGAAGTCCGCGTTCAGAAATTAATTCACCGGTACACCCTCCACCAAATTGGAGAACTGCATCTTTCAAACTTGATTTATTGACACTATAGATTTCTTCGGCACTAATTTTCATTCCAAGCTGATGCATTTCAGTTTCATTCAACTGCTGCAACAATTGAGGCAACCACATACCTTCTCTAGCGTGAGTAAACAAACAAGCGAACAAAAATAAAAAAAGAGTGCAGTATTTTTTCATAGAATGCGAGGAACTAAATATCTATTCACCCGCATTGACATCTCACCGGTAATTTTTAATTTTCAAAGTAGAATAATCAGTAGAAAACATTGTTGATCACCGTGTTTCAAGAATCGACAGTTCACGTTGCATTTCCAAAAGCGTTGATTTTATTTTCAACAAAGAATTCTTTAATGCAATTTTATTTACGAAAGAATCCTGATCAACATGAGAGGATGTAAAAACAGGTGGTTCAATAGGATTGTCTTGTAATTGAATTTCAGAAGCTTCAACCACAGGTTCAGGCTTGAAAAATTTTTTATCTTTTAATTCAGACTTAGCTCCTTTTAGCGTAAAACCTTTTTCTTTTACAAGGTGATAGATTTTCTTAAAGTTATCGATGTCAGATTGCATGTACATTCTGTTCCCTTTTTTATTGGTAGCAGGTCGGATAACATCAAATTCCTTTGACCAGAAACGGATGTGAGAAGTATTCACATTAAACATTTGCGCTACTTCACCAATGGTGTAGTACAATTTCTCGATTTCTTTCTCTTTATACGGCATTTCGGGTCCTTTTAAGTATTGCGAATATAGAACACCTGTTCTGATTTTACAAGACCTTTTTCGTCATAATTTTTTTTGCAGGGTTGTTTTTTTGTTCAAAGTTCAAGGTTCAAAGTTCAAAGTTGGAGGCTGCTTAAAACAGTCTACTTTACACCCATTAAAACTTGAATAAGAATCGGATTGCTTTTGCTGTAGTGCCTAGAGAACAACGAGATCCTTACAGGATGACACGCAATAGCACGTTTAAGGGGGATAGAAAGGTAAGGCTACAAGATTCCTTAGGAATTGACTGTACATTTATTCACATTCCTCAGCGGCAAACAAACCATTGAACACTCTCGCAAATTAAGTAACGCCATAACTTTTAATACCGACCTGTTTAATAAAAGAGTATTCAGAGTAGACTCAAGGTTCAATGCTAAACCATACGAAGCCACCTTTGAACTTTGAACTTTGAACAATAAACATTGAACCCAAGAAGACCTTCACCCAAATTATCAACGAAGCCTAATCAAACGCCTGCCCGGCTTTCGATGAAATTTCCAGCATTCTTGTATATTCTTCAGGAGTTAAATCGTTGTAATAGAAATTCACAGGGTTCACGGGGTTACCGTTTTTTCGCACTTCGTAATGCAGATGGGGGCCCGTAGATGTCCCTGTATTGCCCACGTACCCTATCAAATCGCCGCGTTTAACTTTTTGTCCAGGTCGAACAGAGAAACGACTCATGTGGCCATACAATGTTTCATAGCCATATCCATGATTTATAATCACATTATTACCATAACCGCGCCCGTCATTTTCAACCTTGCTCACAACGCCAATGCCGGTAGCATAGATTTCCGTTCCGACAGGAGCTGTAAAATCCATCCCTTCGTGAAACTTTTCTGTTTTATAAATTGGATGAATGCGCCATCCATAACCGGAAGCGACACGAGTTAAATCCTTATTTGCCACAGGTTGAATTGCCGGAATTGACGAAAGCATATTGGCTTTGTTTTTTACCAATTGCCAAACTTCATCATACGATTTTGACTGGACATATAATTGTTTTGAAAGCTGGTCAATTTTTTTGGTGACGTCCACGATCAGATCAGCATTATAAAAATCACGTAATTTATTATATCGATCAACGCCACCGTAACCGGCTTCTCGAATACTTTGTGGAATTGGTTCAGCTTCAAAAATAACACGATAAATGGTATTATCTCTTTCCTGAATATCTTTTAAAACATCAGAAACCTGATTACTTCTTTCTTTCAAGAGTTCCAATTGATAAGTGGTTTCTTCCAACTGACGTTTCAATCTTTTTTCTTTTGGTGAATCAAAAAAATTGTACGCAATCACCATAATGATCACACCAAAAACC
>CAYHCU010000458.1:0-2216 GCA_964355035.1 uncultured Flavobacteriales bacterium
GGCTGCATATTCGGTGCTTAATTCTACAAACAATGATAATATATTAAGAGCCTCCGACTTGGTTTCTGACCTTGCCTTTACGGTTTCCATTATCTCTCTTTCAGTAGTCTTTCCGGCAATAATCCAACAAACAGACCGCAAGAAATCCAAAATAATTCCATCATCGTTGTCGTTAGCCACCGTTTCAATATTTGCTTTCATCGCAGACCACATAGACTGCGATTCATGAAGTCTATCGCCAGATTTACTAAATAGATAATTTTTTACCAAATCAACTTGAGATGTTTTTAACCCTCTGTCGTTAAGAGTTTCAAAAAGTTTATATGCACTATCGGCATCTTGTGCCTTTAATATAACGATCTTAGCCTGCTTGTCTAAATATTCCATCCAATCAGTAAGAACATCCTTTGCGCCGTTACCGCTTAGGCTGGCTATATCGTCTATATATTTTTTTATTGTCTGAAATGCCGAAAAAATCAACTTGTTAGAATAGGCATTTGTGTTAACATTATGATTATCATAATTATCCAATACTACTTTTTTGAAATATTCATTGTCATCGGTATTCAAAGTCAGGTGAGATACCTTTTCACCTTGTCTAATGTCGAATGAAAATAAATATTCCTTCTCGATTGTTCTGAAAATATCTGACTGGCTTTTTGTTCTAAAGTAGTCTCTAATAGCAGCAAAAATCATCGTGGTGGTTGCGATTCTTTGCTGACCATCTGCTATTTCCCAAACGTCTGTGTCAGTCTTTGTTAAAACCACAGTCCCCAGGAAGTAAGGCTTAGAAGGATTTCTAAGGGCATTGTTTATATCCTGTAATAAATCCATTACTTGCGATGAAGAATACCATGAATATTCCCGCTGATTGGGTGGAACTTTAAATCGTTCCTGTTTTATCATCTTGCCAATACCTAAAAAGTCGACTTGAAAATCTTTTTCCATAATTTATTTTAATGAAATTGGCTGTAAAAAAGGAACTTTTTCTCCCAATTCTTGTAAATCTTTGATAGCAGCGGCACGTAATCTTTGACGTGCCCAAGCAGACAATCCAACGCCCGCTATATCGGCAGATCTTTTAAATCCCTCCAATTCGGTTTCCGATACCCTAATAAGAAATTGTGAATCTTTTTTCATGAAACAAATATAGATAAATGTATATACATTATATAACTTATTTGAAAATAAATTTTGATTGTATTGCTAAAGTATATACATTTGTATAACAAAACACTAAAAACATGAAGGCTTTCAAAAGTATCTTAGAATTTCAGACAGCGTTCAACACTCCCGAAAAGTGTAGACTATATTTAGAAGAACAGCGTTGGGGCACTACCCCTGCTTGCCCTTTCTGTGGCTCTGTAAACGTTTGTAGGTTTACTAATGGACGGATATTTAAGTGCAGGGAGAAAGAGTGCCGTCAGAAATTTAGTGTTACGGTAGGGACTATCTATGAAAACACCAAAATACCGCTTACAAAATGGTTTTTAGCAACCTATATACTTTCTGTTCACAGCAAGGGTATCAGTAGCTTACAGCTTGCCAGTTGGCTTGGAATAACACAAAAAAGCGCATGGCATTTAAACCACAGGATCAGGCAAATGCTGACAGACAACGCCCCTGAATTACTGGAGGGTATCGTTGAAGTAGATGAAACCTATATAGGGGGCAGTTTAAAAAACGTCCATGAAAGCAAAAAGGAAGCTAAGAAAGGATTAGATAACAAAACTATGGTCTTTGGGGCTATTCAACGTGGAGGAAAGGTTAAAACTAAGGTTATGCCACAAACGAACATCGAACACGTTTCAAAAGCAATAGAGGAGTTTATTGCACTTGACAGCACTATGGTCACAGATGAACACCACGCATATAATCAGGTTGGCAAGAAGTATAAGCACAGGACGGTTAACCACAGGCAAAAGGAGTATGTAAAAAAGGCAGATATTTTAGTTCATACTAACGGTATTGAGGGATATTGGAATATTCTTAAAAAGCAACTGGACGGCATACATCATTCGGTAAGTCCAAAGCATCTGCAACGTTATTGTAATGAATCTGCCTTCCGGTACAACAATAGAAAGACGTTTCAAGATGAAAGGTTTGCTATTGCTATTTCTAATTGCGAGGGTACATTACAGTATAAAACGTTAGTCAAGTCATGAGCAACGATGTATTCTTAAAGGAATTGGGTAGCAGAGTAAAAGCCTTAAGAA
>CAYHCU010000459.1:0-2174 GCA_964355035.1 uncultured Flavobacteriales bacterium
TTTTGAATTACCAAGCTTTTCCATTTGTTCATCATCCAAGCCGACATGAATATTACCGTTCAAAATTGCAATTGTTGCAGGCACTGCACCGTTAGCTCTCACGATCTTTTCAACTTCTCGCGCAGTTGTCACATTTTTCGGATAAGGCATTCCGTGCGAAATGATAGTTGATTCAAGAGCAACAATGGGTTTCCTTTTTTCAATTGCCACTTTTACTTCTGCCGAAAAACTTAGAGGGAAATTCATCTTTTTTGTGCTGCTATTTTTTCTTCAATTAATGCAGGAGAAAGATCATTTCTGATTGCACCAAAAACTTCCAATAAGCATGCAGCAGCTGCCTGACCATACGAAATACATTCCTGCGTAGTTTTATCGTGTAGCCATGCCCAAATCCATCCGGCAAGCAAAGCATCACCTGCACCATTTACATCTTTCACATGAACTCTTGGAGCAGGAATAGAAGAGATATTATTTCCATCAGAAAATAAGGAACCGTCAGCACCACGACTTAACCATACATTTTTAAAACCAAGCATATGCAAATGAGCAATTTTTTCTTCAGGAGTGACGTGCGTGTCTTTTTCAAATACTGCCAACTCTTCACGATTTGGCTTTACCAAAAGCAACTTTCCCGGTAAAGCATCTCTTAAACGTGATGCTTTAGGGACCGAAACTGTTTCAACAATCAAAGGCACATCATTCTCATTACAAAACATGATCAACCATTTTAAAGCATTCACAGATAAATTACAATCTGCGACAACAACTGAAGCACTGAGAATAAGTTCCGAACGACTCGTTAAGAAATCCGTATTCAACATAACATCCGTTTCTGAACTTACTGCTCCAATGTGTAAATCACCGGCAGGAGTAGCAATTGATGCAAATGTTCCTGTAGGCTTATCGAGCCAAACAGTTCCTTTCATTGATATACCAATATCTGTGCATTGTTTCGACAACCATTGTCCATCCGGATCATCACCTAAAACGGTGATCAATTCAACAGGAATATTCAACAATGATAAATGATGAGCGATATTTCGGACTACACCACCCGGACTACGATGCATCGTAGCCGGATTAGAAGTATTTAATACGGGAGCAGCTTCGCATCTGAATGTCAAATCAACCAAAGATGCGCCTACACAAACTACCGGCTTAGTAGTATTTAAAGGAGTACTTATTGTCATTGAATTAAATGTATTTCGGCAATTTACATAATTTCTATTTATTAAAAATAGAAATTATACCTTTTTAGCAAGCAAATAAGATTTAAACTCTTCATAATCAGCTTTTATATAGTCTGCAACTTTCCTTTTATTTCGCAATCGTTCCAAAGCCATGGGAACTTCAATCTTTCTATTCAACACTTTCTCCACACTATCAATAAATTTAGCAGGATGTGCTGTCTCTAAAATTACACCGATACAGTCCGGGTCTTCCTTTTGATATTCGATCCACCCTAAATAACCAACGGCTCCATGAGGATCTAAAATGTAAGAAGTTTTTTCATATACTTCTTTCATTATCTCGCGCGTTTGCTCATCCGTGAAACTATAACCGGAAATAATACTTTTCATATCCGTCCAACTGTTGTCAAACAAATCCAGCATTCTTCCGAAGTTACTTGGATTACCAACATCCATTGCATTTGAAATTGTTGGTTTACTAGGTCGGGCATTGTATTCGCCTTTTTTTAAATATTCAGGAACAATATCGTTGATATTTGTTGCAGCCACAAAATGTTCAACCGGTAAACCCATTTTACGAGCAATTAGTCCGGCTGTTAGATTTCCAAAATTACCACTGGGAACAACAAAGACTACCTTTTCTGATGATGATAATTTTCCAAACGCTTCGAAGTAGTAAACCATTTGTGGAATCAGCCGCGCGATATTTATACTGTTGGCCGAAGCCAAACGAAAAGTCTCATTTAAATTGGAATCCAGAAAAGCTCGTTTCACCAAACGCTGACAATCGTCAAACGTTCCGTTTACTTCAATAGCATGAATATTATTTCCATAGGTCGTTAATTGTTTTTCCTGCAATTCACTAACTCCTCCTGTTGGATACAGAATATAGACTTCAATTCCGGCAACATTATAAAAACCATCAGCAACAGCTCCGCCTGTATCACCGGAAGTAGCGACTAATATCGTCAATGGTGTTGTATA
>CAYHCU010000460.1:0-2168 GCA_964355035.1 uncultured Flavobacteriales bacterium
AAAGTAATTTTTATTTGTCAATTTCATTATTGAGTTCAATGATTCCATTTGTAAAATTTTTCCATGAAAATAATTCACTGTCTATTTTTGCATTTTTCGCAAATTCAACTTCACGACTATGAAGATAAAAATCATAGATTGCATTTGCAATAGATGAAGAATCTTTTTCTGTTACATATCCCACTCTTTGATCTGAAACTATTTCAGCAAGTCCGCCGACATTGGTCACGAGCATTGGTCTGCCGAAATGATACGCTATTTGAGTAATTCCACTTTGCGTGGCATTTTTATATGGCTGAACAACCATATCCGCTGCACAAAAATAATTTTTCACCATCTCTTTTCCAATAAAAGATGTATGAAGAATAAATCTTTTTCCGTTTTCTATTGCTGCTATCCGCTCAAGATAAGGTTTACTATCTTCATAAAATTCACCGGCAATGAGTAATTTTACATTCAAATCCCTCAACTTTGGATTAGCCATTGCTTCTATCAACAAATCCAACCCCTTATATGAACGAATGAAGCCGAAAAACAAAATCACTTTTTCATCCAAAGCAATTCCTAATTTTTCTCTTGCTTCAGCTTTCGAAATTGCTTCGCCGAAAATATTATAAACCGGATGCGGAATGAATTTTTTCTTACTACTAGATGAAAACTTTGAAAGATCATTCAGAACGGATTTAGACATTGTCACGAAAGCATGGCAATTATTTACGAAGTATTTTGTAAATAAACTATCACCGGGCCGTTTCTCATGAGGGATTACGTTATCGGTGATAGCAATGACATGAATCGATTTCCGACGCAAAAGTTTGGCGATTGTTCCTAAAGCAGGAGCCATGAATGGTAACCAATAACGAATGATTACCATGTCCGGCTTTTCACAGACTATTTTATTTGCTGTCCTTATCCAGGAAAGAGGATTTACAGAACTAATAGTTGACTGTATCTTTAATTCCGGATTTGCACTTCCTTCAGCATTCTGATTTGTTCCCGGGAAAAGAAATTTCGGATATTGAAAGTAAAATGAATAAATCGAAGTCTCTGTTCCTCTCTCTTGAAATGCTAAAGCCAACGCTTCATTAAAATCAGCGATACCGCCACGAAGAGGAAATGCAGGACCAACAATTACTACTTTCAAGTTTTTATAAGTTAGATCTGTCAAAGATTACATTTCTTTTCGATCAAATATTTATTTCTCTCAGGTGATGACCGTGAAATTAATTCACCTAGAAATCCTGCTAAGAAAAGTTGTGTGCCAATTATCATTGATGCAAGTGAAATATAGAATGATGGACGTTCTGTTAATAATCGCGCCGGATAATTATGATAAACACTAAAAAGTTTGCTTGCACCTAAATACATTGCTGAGAAAAATCCGACAATAAACATCAATGTCCCTAGCATTCCAAATAGATGCATTGGCTTCTTTCCAAAACGTGAAACAAAGGTGATAGAAAGCAAATCCAGAAAACCGTTGACGAATCTCTCTAATCCAAATTTTGTTACTCCATATTTTCGTGCACGATGTTCAACAACCTTCTCTCCTATTTTTGAAAAGCCTGCCCATTTTGCAATCACCGGAATATAACGATGCATTTCTCCATAAACTTCAATGCTCTTTATCACTTCTTTTCTATAGGATTTCAGTCCACAATTAAAGTCGTGCAAATTATGAATGCCCGACATTCTTCTAGTCGCCCAATTGAAAAATTTAGTTGGAACAGTTTTGGAAATCGGATCGTAACGTTTTTTCTTCCAGCCGGAAACTAAATCGAAACCGTCTTTGGTAATCATATCATATAAGCCGGGAATTTCATCAGGACTATCCTGAAGATCAGAATCCATGGTGATGATAACATTTCCCTGTGAAGCAATAAATCCTTCGTTTAATGCTGCTGATTTGCCGTAGTTCCTTCTGAAACGAATTCCTTTGACGGATTTATTTTGCGAAGAGAGTTTCTCCACTACATCCCACGATTTATCCTTACTGCCATCGTCAATAAAAATAACTTCATACGAATAATTGTTCGCATTCATCACCTTAACGATCCAATCGCAGAGTTCAATCAACGATTCTTCTTCGTTGTAGAGAGGTATGATTACTGAAATATCCACAATTTGCTTAACCGATATTTGAATTGAAAGGAGTATCTTCTTTTTTC
>CAYHCU010000461.1:0-2160 GCA_964355035.1 uncultured Flavobacteriales bacterium
GGAACTTTTTCGATATCTTCTTTTGAACCAATAGTTGATTTACCGTAATTGTGCCATACAAAAGCTGTTGACATTACTCTTTCCTGAAGAATTGAACTAGGATAATTTTCACCCATTTCAAATTCGTTTCTAACTACAGAGAATTCCGTCTCAAGGTCTTTTTTGGCAACAAATGAATTAATCATTCGATCAGCTTCAAGGGACAATGCCCAGTTAAGGTTTTCGTCTGTTGCTGAAAATGTTTCAAAATAATTTGTGCGATCGTACCATGTCGATCCGTTAGGACTTGCACCATGAGAAGACAATTCTTGAGGAATGTTAGTGTGATTTGTTGAACCTTTGAAAAGCATGTGCTCTAATAAATGAGCCATTCCTGTTTCTCCGTAACCTTCCATTCGTGAACCTACCAGATAAGTCACATTTACTGTTACAGTTGACTTTGTTTGATCGGGGAATAAAAGGATACGTAAACCATTCGGTAATTCGTATTCAGTAATGCCTTCCACCGAGGCTGTTTTTTTGGGAGCTGCTTGCTGAGCGTTCACATTGGAAACCAGAAAGGCCAACAATCCAATTAATAGAAATTTTTTCATAGTGCGTTTGGTTAATTTTTTTGAGAGTTGATAAAAGTAGGAAAATCCTTGTAAGTCTTCGTCTTTCAGTTCGCAATTAACTTTCATTAACATCTAATTCAGGGATTTGATTCAATTTGCGTTTCTGGCAAAAAATTTGCATTTTTCAATGAAATAATTGTAATTTGGCGTGAAGGTTAAAATCTCTTTTACACAAATTATTCGTCAAATCTTTCTATTTTGCACCCTCTAAAAAACTTATAAAAGTGGGAAAACTCTTATCCGGAAAAACAGCACTGATTACAGGTGCATCTAAAGGAATTGGTCGCGGTATTGCAATCAAACTTGCTGAACAAGGTGCAAATGTTGCCTTTACTTATTTATCATCAGTTGAAAGGGGGATTGCTTTGGAAAACGAACTTTCGCTTTTTGGTATAAAAGCAAAGGGTTATCGTTCTGATGCTTCTGATTTTAAGGCAGCCGACGACTTAATAACTGAGGTCGTTAAGGAATTTGGCGCACTTGATATCGTTATCAATAATGCCGGAATTACGAAAGATGGGTTATTGATGCGGATGTCTGAAGAAAATTTCAATGAAGTGATACGAACCAATTTGAATTCTGTGTTTAATATCACAAAGGCCTGTCAGAAACCTATGCTTAAGCAAAGGAGTGGGTCTATCATAAATATCAGTAGTGTAGTTGGAGTGAAGGGCAATGCAGGTCAGTCTAATTATGCGGCTTCGAAAGCAGGAATAATTGGCTTTACTAAATCGATTGCTCTGGAGCTTGGAAGTAGAAATATCCGCTGCAATGCAATTGCTCCCGGTTTTATTGAAACTGAAATGACGGAAGTTTTACCTGCTGAAACTGTAAAGCAATGGCGTGAAGCGATTCCTCTCAAACGTGGGGGTAGTCCGGAAGATGTTGCTAATGCAGTTTTATTTTTAGCTTCTGATCTTTCCAACTATATAACCGGACAGGTTTTGAATGTTGATGGTGGAATGTTAACTTAAAAATTTAATTCTAAAATTAATTCTAGTAAATAATCCAAAATAATGAAAAAGGTACTCACAACATGGCTTGCAATTGTGGTTGTAAATATTGCTTTTGGTAATTCCTTAACAAATGAATTGCTTTGGAAACTTGGTCGTGTTAGCGATGCTCAGATTTCTCCTGACGGGAATAGTATAGTTTATAACATCCGTAATTACGATGTCCCAAAAAATAAAGGCAATTCCGATTTGTGGTTGTATGATTTTAAAACGAAGTCAGCAAAAGCAATAGCATCTGATTCTATTTCAAATGAAACCATGCCACGCTGGAGTGCAGACGGAAAAAAAATATTTTATCTTAATGATGTGGGAAGTAGTCAGATTTGGAGTATGAATTCTGATGGTAGCGATAAAAAGCAATTTACCAAAACAGAAAGTGATATAAGTAATTTCGGCTTTTCGGCAAATGGTCAAACTGTATGGATGACAATGGATGTTCAATTAGATAACTTTCTGGGAAAAGATAAATATCCTGATCTTCCAAAAGCTACAGGAAGGGTTTACGACGATTTAATGATGCGCCATTGGGATTC
>CAYHCU010000462.1:0-2159 GCA_964355035.1 uncultured Flavobacteriales bacterium
ACTACTAGAGAAATCTATCTTACAGTTGATACTGCTTTTGAAACTCTTTCTCACGGTTTATTATTAGAGACTATAAATAATTCTGACGGCACAAATACATGGCATTGGAAACAGGATTTACCTGCTGCACCTTACTTGGTAATGATTGCAGTAGGGAACTTTGCTGTTGTGAAAGATTTCTGGAATGGTATAGCGGTCAATTATTATGTTGATCCACCATATGAAAAATATGCAAGAATGGTTTTTGGGAAAACGCCGGAAATGCTATCCTTCTTTTCAACGTTAACAGGTATAACTTATCCTTGGCAAAGTTATAATCAAATAGTGGTACATGATTACGTTTCCGGAGCTATGGAAAATGTGACTGCTGTTGTACATGGAACAAATATGCAACAAGACTTTGGCTCCTATTTAGACGACAATTATGAACATTACATCTCGCATGAATTATTCCATCATTGGGCGGGAAATCTAGTCACGTGTCGATCATGGAGTAATATTACATTGAATGAAGGTTTTGCCAACTACTCTGAGTTCTTGTGGAATGAATATAAATATGGTCGCACATTTGCTGAAAGTAATTTGATCAAAGATTTAAGAGGCTACCTTCGGTTATCTAAAAAAAAGGATCTGCCACTAATACGGTATCAATACGAAAATCGAGAAGATGTTTATGATCAGATTTCTTACAACAAAGGAGGTTGCGTTTTGCATATGCTCCGCACCTATCTTGGCGATTCTGCTTTTTTCAAAGGAATAAATATTTACTTAACTCAAAATAAATTTTCAAGTGTAGAAGTCGATGACCTTCGGCAGGCTTTTGAAAGAACGAGTGGGGAAGACTTGAACTGGTTTTTTAACCAATGGTTTTTAAAAGGCGGACACCCACAACTTTCTGTAACTTACAAATGGGATGATGTTCAAAAAAAACAAACTGTAACAATAAAACAGTTACAAGATCTAAAAATTTACCCTCTTTATAAATTACCTCTTGATATTGACTTTTATCTTGACCATTCCGTTGAAAGAAAAAGAATTGTTCTCAACAAAAGCGAGCAAGCGTTTGAATTTGTGCTGAATGAAAAACCAAAAGTTGTTTCCGTGGATGCTCAAAGATCTCTGGTGGGCACAATCGATAACAACAGAACTGATGAAGAAATTATTTACCTTTTTGATCATTCAAAAGCTGTTCGCGACCGAAGTCAGGCTGTCACGACTTTTGGATTTGTTGAAGACACGAAATCCGAGAAATCGAAAATGATTCGTCGTGCACTAAAGGATTCAGCAGAAATTGTTCGAAGCGAAGCCTTGATTTACGCCAGCATTATTCTTCAAAATGACCCGGAGAGTATTAAAGACTTAATATTCGATATTGCTCTTCACGATTCTTCAAGTGAAATAAGATCAACAGCACTTCAGAGAATAAAAACTTATTACAAAGCGGAAGACTGCGGTCCTCTTTTTCAACAATGTTTAAATGACCGTTCCCATAAAGTTGTTGCAACTGCATTTAGTCAGCTTAACGACAAGTCTCCAATAAGAGGTGCCGAGGTTGCATTACAGCTGGAATCAGATTCAAGCAGCCAAGTATTAAATCAACTTACATCCTATTATGCAGACAATGACACTGTAGACGCCATACGTATTTATAAAAGAGCATTTCATTTTGGCGATCGATGGGAGAAATATAATGTTCTTGAAGATCTGGGTAAATACATCGGAAATAATTATCAATTAAATGTGGTTAAAGAAGGAATCAATTTGATCTTTACAGATGCTTCATCTTCGTCATTTGATTACTACAAAAATATTTGTGCTCAGGTTCTATTAGAAGTGGAAGGAAAACTTCATAAATCAGAAAACAGTTTTTCTGCCCATGAAAAACTCTGGCTGAAGTACAACCCGGGTATGTCAAAAGATAAAATTCTTGCTGAAATCTCAGATCTGCAAATAAAAATCGAAACCGTACGAAACGCAATTAAGAAAACCCTGTAAATGAATCATTCTCTGTTGTATGTTTTTATAACATTGGTTTTATTTCATAACTTGTTTGCAAATGAAATCGATTCCACTTTGGGCAAGTATTCGTGGAGTATTCGGTCGGATTACGGATTTTTAATTGCTCATCGACCGGCACTTCAACCGCTGCAAGAAAGTCA
>CAYHCU010000463.1:0-2154 GCA_964355035.1 uncultured Flavobacteriales bacterium
CAGATTATTTCCAATTATTTCAATTTGGGAAGTTGCAGAAGGAGAAGGAGTAAGCATTCAAAAAGTTAAACAACCGGTTAAAGTTAAAGAAGCATGAAAAAGTATTTAAGAGGCAATATGCTTCGCAACTATGTTTTTGGAATTGCATTGTCGATTCCGGTGTTAGTATTCGCTCAAGATGGTGAGCAGACCATTAAGTTAAGTTTAGCTGCCAATGATAGTACAAAAATATGTACAGCAGTGGTGATGGGAAGCGATGCTAAACCTGCAGAAGGTGTACCTGTTAATTTCTATATAAAACGTCGGGTTGGTTTGTTGCCAATCGCTTTGATGGAGAAAACAGATGAAAACGGAATGGCAAATGCTATGTTTCCTGTAAATATTCCGGGAGATTCACTTGGGAATGTAACAGTGATAGCAAGATTGGAAGATGATGAAGCAATACTTGATCAACAAACAATTGTGTGGGGCAAAAAAACAGTTTTTAATACTGTCAATGATACAAAAGCATTATGGGGTTCAAGGTCGAATGCTCCAACTTATTTGATCATTGCGTCGAACGCGATTATCGTTGGAATTTGGGGAACAGTTGGATATATCCTCTTCCTATTGTTTTTCAGAATGAAAAAAGTGGAATAGAATTCTCAATACTAAATATAATAGTTAATTAATATAAACAGTTAATACAAAAAGCAATGAAAAAGTCAATTAAAAACACAGCGTCATTCCTTACAGGAATAGTTATTTTCAGCTTTCTGCTTATTGGAACAAATTCTTTTGCAGGAGGAGGTCAAAATGAAAAACCGGCAGCCAAACCATGGCCATGCCCTGAAAAGTATGCAAAAATGGTGAACCCTATAAAGCCTGATGCAGGTATTCTTGCCGCAGGAAAAGAAGTATGGGAAAAGCAATGTAGATCTTGCCATGGTAAAACAGGTAAAGGTGACGGTACTAAATCAAAAAATCTTAATGTCGCTTTGGTCGATTTCACTACAGACGAGTATCAGAATAAAAGTGATGGCGAACTTTTTTGGAGAGTAACAGAAGGGAAAAAACCAATGCCTACTAACAAAGAAAAAATTTCAGATATCGAAAGATGGTCAGTTGTTTTATACACACGTACATTTGCAAAAAAAATGGACACTGTTGAAGCGATACGCCATTAATGAAAAAACAAAATTGAATTCAAACAACCTAAATAAATTAATCAAATAAATTAAACTAATAATTAAAAAAATTATGAAAAAGTCAAGTCGAATTCTTAAATTATTCCTTGCAGGTATCGTAGCAGTGGGATTTACTTTAACAGCTTCTAACTCATTTGCCGGTGGTGAAGATAAACCAGAAGGTAAACCATGGCCTTGTCCTGATAAGAATGCAAAAATGACGAGTCCTATTAAAGCAGATGCAAATACTCTGACTACAGGAAAAGAATTATGGAGCCTTCATTGCAAATCTTGTCATGGTAAAATGGGTAAAGGTGATGGTACAAAAGCAGAAAGTATTGAAATTACATGCGGAGATTTCACTTCAGAGAGCTTCCAGAAAAAGTCGGATGGAGAAATTTTCTGGAAAACTACCGAAGGAAGAAAACCTATGCCGTCTTTCAAGCAGAAACTTTCTGAAAATGAAAGCTGGTCAGTGGTATTGTACATGAGAACATTTGCTAAGAAAAATGAAACAGTACAACGTTAATTTTAAATAATCAGGAAGAGAATATCTTCCTGATTGCTATAATTTTTATAAGCCCTGAATAAAATACAGTATACTATTTTTAGAAAAATGTAAAGATGTGTTTTCAATTGTCTCAACCTTCGGGTTGTTAAGAAGAATGAAAGTTCTTCTTCCGGGTGGTGCAATCAAAAGTTGTTAGCTTATTGATTGCGTCACCCGGTTTTTTTTGTTCGGCTTTTTTTTGGTTCAATGTTCAAAGTTCAAAGTTCAAAGTTCAAAGTTGCGGTGTTTTAAAATGGCGGCTGTTGATTTCATGAATAAGCTTTTTTATTTCGGGTTTAATTTGCAATGTAACGCAAAATATTATTTTTATATAGAAGACTTTGAACTTTGAACTTTGAACTTTGAACCTTGAACCTTGAACTTTGAACTTTGAACTTTGAACCTTGAACTTTGAACTTTGAACCTTGAACTTTGAAC
>CAYHCU010000464.1:0-2150 GCA_964355035.1 uncultured Flavobacteriales bacterium
TGTATTAAAAGTAAGGTTTACTAATTGTCCAACTCCCATATAAAAGTCAACAACGCCAAAATTAGTGAAGTTCTTTGCAACATTGACCTGATGAGTTCTATTCACGAGAGTGTTGTAATAAAAAGTTGCACCTGTGTTCACAGTAATACTTCCACTGGCGTTCACGGTATAGTTTGAGGTGGATTTAAATTCCAGTTTTCCTGAGACACCCTGACCAATATTAATGTTAGCACAACTAACGGTTGCGCTAATGAAAACGGTATAACCATCTCCAATATTCGCAATATCTCCTGCTATAGGAAATGTTCCCGTATTTGTAGCATTTCCGTATCCTACGGTCGACCAGGTTGTAGCTACATTCCAGTTGCCTCCTGATGTTCGGGAGTAATAGGTCGTAGCGAATGAATCGGCGGAGAAGAAAAGCAACAATGCGAAAACAACAACTTTTTTGAGTTGAGTCAGATGTGATAAAAATTCTATCATGACCTGAAGTTTAGATTTTTTCATGTGTTCGTTATTTAATTTCAATGGTTTGGACACAATTCAAAGTGTCCGCTAGCAAGTTAATCGAATTCAGAGCTTCATAGTTTTCATTATACCCTGTTAAGCTTACGATTGTAAGAATTCAACTAATTGGTGCAAAATATTTCAGGTACTGAGCATTAAATAGTGGAAAGATCTCACAATTGATACAAAAAAGCGGATTGAAACCGCGGATTTTCAAAACTTAGTTTTCAAAGCAATAAAATTTCGGTTTGATTTAACAGGAAATAGTTAGATTTGAAGCGTAAAAAATACTTTCATGGCTCAATATCACAAATTAGGAAGTCTTCCGCTGAAGCGACATACACAATTCAGAAAACCCAATAATGAGCTTTATGCTGAAGAATTGGTATCAACACATGGTTTTGCAAATGTTTACTCGCTTATTTACCATTGTCACCCACCAACCTTAATTAAAGATGCAGGTGAACCATATTCGGTAGCTCCTGAAATAGCCTTCGAAAAATCTCTAAAGCATCAATGTTTTGAAGGCTTTGACATTAAGCCTGTCGATGACTATCTCAAAAGCAGGATTCCGGTTTTAGTGAATTCTGATGTGCACGTTACATTAGCTGCTCCTCTTTCATCAATGACAGATTATTATTTCAAGAATGCTGATGCAGATGAAGTGATTTTCATTCATGAAGGGAGTGGAACTATAAAAACTGTTTATGGAAATCTTGATTTCAAATACGGGGATTATGTGGTTGTCCCTCGAGGAACGATTTATCAACTAATTTTCAATGATAAAAACAACAGGTTGTTTATTGTTGAATCTTTTACTGCCATTGAATTTCCGAAAAGATACAGAAATGCTTATGGTCAGTTAGAAGAGCATTCCCCTTTCTGCGAACGCGATATTCGCAAACCGGAAATTTTAGAAACATTCGATCAGACCGGCGATTTTAAAGTGATGATCAAAAAGCAGGGAATGATGTATCCTTATATATATGCTACACATCCCTTCGATGCTATTGGATGGGATGGAAATTTGTATCCGTATATTTTATCTATTCATGATTTCGAGCCACTCACAGGTCGAGTACATCTGCCACCACCAATTCACCAAACATTTGAAGCAAATAATTTTGTGATCTGTTCATTTGTTCCCCGGTTGTATGACTATCATCCACTAAGTATTCCAACTCCTTATAATCACAGCAATGTTGATTCTGACGAAGTTCTTTATTATGTAGAAGATAATTTCATGAGTCGCAAAAATGTCACTCGCGGTATGATTACATTACATCCTGCAGGAATTCCACACGGACCACATCCCGGAACAGTGGAAAAAAGTCTGGGACAAAAAGAAACGAAAGAACTTGCTGTTATGGTTGATACTTTCAGACCACTGAGTATTACAAAACAAGCACTGGAAATTATGTCGGCGGATTATTATAAGAGTTGGATGGAGTAGTTTTTTGTTCAAAGTTCAAAGTTGCCATGTGTTGTTAAAAGTAGCAAAAAAAATCCTTAGTAAAAAATATTAGCAAAGATCACTTACCAAATTCCCCCTTGCCGTTCTCAAATTAAACCATACATTTGATTACTTAAATCTATTTTTTATGCTTTTAGAAAAAGATCAAGACAAACGGTTAATTGTAGAA
>CAYHCU010000465.1:0-2150 GCA_964355035.1 uncultured Flavobacteriales bacterium
AACACATCTTTCATTTTCCGTTCGCGTTGCGGAAGATTGATCATTTCAATTTCTGCACCTACAAGGTCAATATGCGATGGTAAAAGAAAGAGATTGGGTGTATCCGTTTTTAAAATAATATCCTTCGGCTCTGCTTCATTGATAATACACTCGTAAATGCTTGTTTTTACCGTGCGTGGATCAAACCCAACTCCGGAAGTTGCATTTGCTTGCGGGTCGCTATCAATTAAAAGTGTTTTATATTCCAGCACGGCAAGACTAGCTGCGAGATTCATCGCTGTCGTCGTTTTCCCAACTCCACCTTTTTGATTTGCAATTGCTATTATTTTTCCCATCAGATTTAATTTTTCAATGTTCAGATTTCTCTTGTTTCTCCAACGGCTAAAAGAAATAATTCTTTTCCGTTGAGTTCAAATTTTTTCTTTGCTTCTTTTGTGTCAATTTTAATTGGCTCAAAAGTATCGTAATGCATGCCAATAATTTTATCACATTTTACAAAGTCCGACGCAATTACGGCATTATCTATTCCCATCGTAAAGTTATTTCCTATTGGCAAAAATGTGTAGTGCATCTTCTTGAAATCTCCAATTAATTTCATGTCCAGATGTAGAGCTGTATCTCCGGCATAATAGAAATTAATGTTCTCTGTTTCTATCAGAAAGCCCATTGCATTGCCACCATAGGTTCCATCCGGCAATGAACTGGAATGAACAGCATTCACGCATTTTATTTTGCCGAAATCAAAAATCCAATGCCCGCCAATATTCATTGCATGTGTATTGGTGATCCCTTGCTTTTCTGCCCATTGGATAATTTCAAAATTCGAAACTACTATTGCTTGAGTTTGTTTGGCCAGTTCAACCAAATCATAAATGTGGTCAGAATGTCCATGTGAAACCAGAATGTAATCTGCTTTGATTGACTTCATGTCAAGAGCAGCCGCTAGTGGATTAGGGCTGATAAATGGATCAAATAAAAGTCGTTTCCCGCTAATTTCTACTAAAAAGCAAGAATGACCGAAATAGGTTAGTCGCATAATTTATTCACAAAGTGCAAAAATAAGCGTTTTGTCCTCTCTGTTGAGTCTAAAGTTACAAACAATTTGTGCTTTTTCACTCTTCTAAATTTGATTATCCGACGTTCAATAAACTCTCGGTAAAGGAAATTTCAGCCAACTGAGAATTTAAATAATAATTTTATTGCTTAAGTAGTTGATGTTTAGTTGAATAACTGAATTTTATTGAAATCTTTATTCAAGTTTGCTGGTCATTTTAGAAATTAATTAATTCCCTTTTTTGCGGATTTAATTATTTTTCTATTTTTGTCACTCTACAACACTAACAAATCCTATTCAGCTATATGTCAGAGCAAAATAATCAACGTGATGAGGTTTTTTCAAAATCTGTGAGAGCCGGAAAACGCACCTATTTTTTCGATGTGAAAAGTACGAAAGCGAATGATTACTATCTCACCATCACAGAGAGCAAAAAGCGAATTGGAGATGATGGTTCTCCGTTTTATGAAAAACATAAAATTTTTCTTTATCGGGAGGATTTTGAGAAATTTTTGGATGGCATGACTGAAGCTTTTGATAAAGTAGACTCATTAAAAGGAAGTGAGCCAAATTATTCTGCACCTGTAGAAAATTCTTCTCCTAATTCTGATACAGACGCTGGAACAAATTCATCTTCATATAGTGATTTGAATTTTGATGACCTCGGAAGTTAATCTTTCATCCGAAATTTTCGAAATTATTTCTTGAGACTTCCTTTGGAAAAATGTTGATTGAATTTCTCTTTTAAATAACCTCCTGTAAACGAGTCTTCGCATTTAGATAAGTCTTCAGGGGTGCCTTCAAATATTATATTTCCTCCGTCTTCTCCACCATCAGGACCAAGATCAATTGCCCAATCAGCACATTTGATCACTTCTGAATTGTGTTCGATAACAAGGATTGTATTTCCTTGTTCCAACAACATGTCGAATGCTTTCAATAATTTTTTTATGTCATGAAAATGCAAACCGGTCGTCGGCTCATCAAAAATAAAAAGTGTATGAGTATGACTATTCCCTTTTTGTAAAAAGGAAGCGAGTTTGATTCGTTGAGCTTCTCCTCCTGAAAGAGTACTGGATGATTGCCCTAATCGAAC
>CAYHCU010000466.1:0-2142 GCA_964355035.1 uncultured Flavobacteriales bacterium
GTTCGAGCCCAGGAGGGGGAGCAAATTTCAAAAGGTCGTCATTCGTGACGGCCTTTTTGCCTTTTTACCATTTAATAGGTCAAGATATTTCATCTTAATAATTCAGTTGCTAACGAACAAGATTCAGCTTTTTGACTTTCTTAGTCTCTGAAACCCATAAATTTTTATCACTCATTAATTCTAATTCTTTTTGTTTTTCTACTACTCTCAACCAATACAATGCCGGAATAGAATTATTTGAATGAATGTCTAACCGTATCAATATGTTATTATTGGGCTCTTCTTTATCATGCAACAATCTACTAAGCTGAGTATTATGCAAACTAATTTCTTCCGAGAAATCTCTTTTATTCTTGTTTAATGAATTGATGTATTCATTCAAAAAATAACTAAAAGAATATTGTTTATCATAAACGTTTGAAGAAATATATTGACTCATTCTGAACTTTAAACTCATTAGTTGTGCCAATAAGAGTTTCTCTGAAGTCATTTCCTGAAGCCTTTTCTTTCTTATTTCCCAAAGTTCTTTATCGGCTTTTTCCTTTTCCGGTTCAGAAAGGTTATGCGGAAATACATGAGCCTGTGCAAGATCCTTATCAGTAATTTTTTTTTCTTTTTTCATTATTCTTATTTTAAAGATACTTTTCGATTAACGCCATTGAATTTTCAGTATCAGAGAACACTGACCGGCCCCCTTCCTCCATGTGATATTCACTGATGTAGTATTTTCTCAGTTTCGTTTTGGGCACTAATGAAATAAATCCTGCATATCCCCGTTCAAATGACGTTCCACATGCATATGCAATTAAACAACCGGCAATGTTTCCATAAAGTTTACTCTTACTTCCCACATTCTCCTTAGATGATTCAAGAAGGTGAATTTCGATTCTCAATTCTTCCGGCCAATCTATCAAAGACATAAGACCCAGTATTTCATCTGATTCCTTCAATCGAATTTTATAAACTTCAAATTCTTTTTCAGCCTTCCAGTCAAACCCAAACCGGCCATTTTTATTTATACCCCTTATTTCTTCTTCAGTTACTCTCTCTATAACAGCATCGACATTTTCTCCTGTTTTGGTATTAATTAGATACATGCATTGTTTTATTAAATGTACTAAATTATTTTACAAATATACTAAAATATATTGAGTAATTTTATAATTTTATTGCAATTATTGTCAATAATAAAGAACTCACTCATAGTGTCCAATAGGGAATAGTCAGGTTTATTCTTGAACATTTTTGCCTTTTGATTTGGAGTCCCCTTTTATAAAGTCATCATAAAAAGGCTTCAATTCCCACAATTTCGCCAAATCTTCCCGAAATTGGTTCGATATTTCTGTGCTAAGGGGAGCGCTGATAATCAAAGCGTTGATGGGAGTTCCGAAAGGAGCTCCCTTTTTATTTGCATACAATTTGCGTACAAACCTTCCTTTTAATTTCCAAATTAATATCACAAGTTTGTTTTTCTCTTTTCTAACTCTATGCCATTATTCTCTATTGCAAGGCTTCTCTACTTGGCTCTGAAATACTGTCCGAAAGTTTTGCTTAAAACAATTCTTGCCAATAACGAGATATATTCTGTTCATCCAATTTCGTGACTTTAAACAGCTTGCCTTTTGAAACATAAATGTTGTCAACCAATGTGCCTGGAATAGTGCTGACGCCATACGTGTATGACAAACCTTGTATCAATGGAAAACCAACAATGAAGATGTACTTTTTCATTGTATTGTTTTTTAAAAGTTGTAAAGTGTATTGAAAACGCGCTACACTACAAATGATTTACTGTTTTATTTTGTAAGGTCTTTCGTCAGGACTTTCGCAACTTCCTGTATTATCAATGGCTGCAAAAATTTCTTTTTCAGCTACCAATGCAGGATTGTATTTTACTTCAAAGGTTGTGGTCGTTCCTTGTTTTCCTGCCTTGCAACTGCTCACGCCTTTTACCATCTCTACATTAGAGGAAATCATTTTTAAGTCCATTGAACAGCTGACGCCTTTAACCTTAAAGGTTGCAGTTTTAAAACTGTCTGTGGTCTGATTGGCAGCTGTAGTTTGCGAAAACGCAATGTTTGTTGTGGCTATTGTGACTGTGAAAGCCAAAACGAATGATTTTATAAATTTCATTTTTTCTGA
>CAYHCU010000467.1:0-2137 GCA_964355035.1 uncultured Flavobacteriales bacterium
TAAAAATTATAGTACTGAATATATTAAAATCATACAACAAGAAATAAAAATTCTTCTTGAAAAAAATTCCTCTTCGACAAAAGACAAATCACAATAATTTTTTAATTATCAGAAAAAACCATTTCCGAGGTGTAAAATAAAATCCTCGTCGGATTTTAGATGTTCAAAAATGTATATTTTTATTACGATAATATTTATATACTACGCAATTCAAAAATGTGTATGGCATTTAATTTTAAAGGGGTGTTTAACAAAGCACAAGCAGGCGATGATTATGTAGAGCTAGATGTTAGCGCTCCAAAATCTCAAAAAGAAAAAATAAAAATCAGACCTTTCACTTTGAAAAAGTATGATGATATCAATGAAATTCTTACAGCTCTAAGAGAAGGATATACTATCGCTTTTATTGATATTAAACAATTAAAAAGCAAAGATATTATTGAACTTAAAAGAGCAATGACTAAAATCAAAAAAACAGTCGATGCAATGGAAGGTTCAATCGCTGGATTTGGAGACAATGCAGTTATCGCTGCTCCAGAATTCGCAGAAATTTATCGCGGACCAGCAATGTTGGATTCAAAACAAACAACAAGAGAAGATTTGTCTCAATAATTTTTTATTATCAAATAACCTTATTCAATATTCAAAAACAAATATTTTCAAATCTTAAATTATCCCTGACTTATCGAAAACATACTTCTAATTGCTACAATAATGCTCGCAGGCACAAGCAAAACCAATAATGCTCCAAGAGTCGAAGATACAATATTTCCCAATTCCCAATTCAAAAATTCAATATTTCGCACCCCAGCAGTGCCAGCATAACTAACTATTACTAAAGAAACGGAAACCGTTAAAAATTTAGAAATATCGTTAGGTGCAACTCCAATGACTCCAATAATAATTCCAATAAATAATAAACTTCCCAAAACAATAGCATTTAGATGTCCAAACAAAGCACTCAACATTCCCCCAAGCAAAGCCAAAACTACACCAATCAAAAATGCCCAAGCGCCAATTATGTTCTCACGAGATCTTATCGCCATCTATATAATATATTAAAACAAAGCACAACAGCAATATAAATCTTTTGTAAACTTTGCACATAAAATAAGGATAACGAAGACTTAACTCAAACAACAATAAACCAAAGTAGTTCGTTTAATATAGAAATCTTTAAATACCCTATTAATTGGAGAGTTACAACACAAAATGAACTTCACAAAAGTCTTTTCGTTATTTGTATTGCTTACATTAGCTGTATTGTCAGTTTCTGCTGTAAGCGCAGCTACACTTTATTCAGACAATTTTGACGCAAATCTTATTCTTCCAAATGGTTGGATAGCTAGTCCTTCAACAAGCAATGGTTGGTCAGTAGTATCGGGTGCATCGCCAGTAGCACCAAGTTTTCCAAATAATCTAGAGACTAAACCAGCGTCTGGGTCTGGTACAGGTGCAATAACTACATCAATTGAAAGAACTCAAAGTACAATAGGTAATCAAAGTATTATATTATCATATGATCGAAATCTTGGAGATTCAGGAACAAGCAATGCTTTAGAATCAGGCGATTCATTTAAAGTTTTTTGGTTTGATGGTACTAGTTTCATTGAATTAAGTTCAGAAACAATTAATCCAACTACTACATTTACAACTGAAACCACTTACACCCCTAGAAATAATATCGCTTTACCATCTGAAGCTAATAATCTTGTTAGCTTTAAAGTTAAATTTGAGTGTATAACTAATGTAGCAACAGAATTCTGCAGAGTAGATAATGTTAAACTTGAAGGCACAGCAATCCCTGTAACTCCGACATCTACAAACCTCTCAATAACTTCACCAACTACACCATTTACATTAAATCAAAACGCGACACTTACTGTAACAAACCCAAACGCATTAAGTATAACTATGTCTGAAATTGGCTCAACATTATTTGGAGTAACTTTCTCACCTTTAACTTTCAGTTCAACAACACAAACAGTTCAAGCGATATTATCAAATCTTCAAAACATAAAATTTGGGCTTAACACAGTTAATGTTCAAGCAACAGCAGGAACACAATCAGCAACATCTTCTTTCCAAGTTAAAAAAACATTCTGCACAGCAGGAGAAACTTCAAACGGAAATATCA
>CAYHCU010000468.1:0-2126 GCA_964355035.1 uncultured Flavobacteriales bacterium
ATAAAACAACAAAAATCTATACTAATAAATTAAAACAGAACAAACACAAAAATCCAAACCTGTTTTAAAGGTAGTGGTGGATAAATTGAAATATGTTTATCATATCGTTGCTCCAGGTGATACCCTTTTTAGTATTTCTCAGCTTTATCAAGGCGCAACTGTTTCTGAGCTGAAAACGCTCAACAATATCCATAATGCCCATTCGTTAAAGCCTGGTATGAAGTTGAAAGTTAAAGTTCAGGCCTGAAATTTCAGTCGATCTTTTCCTTAATTTTATCAACTCTAATTCTCCCGAAAATGAAAAAAGTACTTTCCATGCTTTGCCTGGCGATTTTGGTTGCTTTTGCAAATGGACAAACGCCAGCTCCTTCAATTACACCGTTTCCTGTTCCTGTTGACCCTATTACAAAGCTAATTGCTTATGAGGGTGTATTTGATGTAAAAGGTGTGGCAGCAGACGAACTTTATTACCGTATTATCGATTGGTTTCAGTCGTATTATAAAAATCCAACAGAAGTTATTCGTGAAAATGATAGTATAAACCATAAAATGGTTGGAAAACCTCGTTATCGATTATCAAATCCACCTGATAAACAAAGTGTACGATCTGATGCCGGAATAAGTCAGTACACAATTACGGTTGCTGCAAAAGATGGCCGATTTAAATATGAGCTTACTGAATTTACATGGAAGCAACAATCAACCTACCCTTGTGAAAGATGGCTAGACACGAAAGCAACTTCTTATGCTCCTGCTTATAATGATTACCTGAAGCAGTTACATAAGACAGCAATCGATGTAATAGCTTCTTTGAAAAAAACTATTTCTGAAGTCAAACCTGTTAAGAATAAAGATAACTGGTAAGTTAAATTATATTATTTCAAAAGGGCTTCTGCTATCATTAAGTCCGAAAGTACGGTTATCTTAAGGTTTGATTTTTCGCCTTCAATTAAATGAATTTTATGTCCGGCATTTTCAAATACACAGGCGTCGTCAGTGTTGGAGTTGTCATTACTCATATAATAAGCTTTCTTTAAAAGTCCCAGATGAAAACACTGTGGTGTTTGCACTGCTCGTAATGAATTGCGATCAATTATTTCATTCGACTCATTCTCAATTTTCCGAATAGAATCTACAATTACTATTGCAGGAATTGCATTTGTATAGGTAGCCAATTCGTCTATACATCGTTTGATGAGATCAATGCTAACCATAGGCCGAACTCCGTCATGAATGGCTATGAATCCGTCCTCTTCTTGAATTTCATTTAATCCGTTTTTTACAGATTCAAATCGGCATGACCCGCCTGCAACAACTTTATGTGGAATGACAAAGGAATGTTCTAGCTTTAATTTTTCCCAATAAGTCAGTTCGCTTTGCGGCAGAACAAGATGGATTGAATCGAAAATATTTGCTTGATGAAAACGCTCGATTGAGTGCATCAATATGGGCTTCCCTTTCAGCAAAAGAAATTGTTTAGGAATTGAGCTCCCCATTCTCAATCCGGCACCACCGGCAACAATCAATGCAATTTTTTTCATCAATGCAAATATCAGTGAAATTAAGACTCTTTCTGTCTTTTAGCGAAAAGTAAATTTATGTAATAGCTGAACTCTAATTTGAGGTAAGCTCTAAAGACCAGAATGCAAAAAAGGGCGAATGTTATAAGTATCCCATAAATAATTGCGTCAAAAATGTTTGATCTTGGTGCCGGCATAGCGGATTGAACTACTGTAATGGTCTCGTAGTTCTTTCGGTTTAATGATTGAAGTAGTAAATTGTAAAGTTTCTGCGAATTCATTAAATCATGTGTAGAGTAGGTGAGTTCATTTATTAGACTACCCAAAGTTTGCTCAATTTGTATCGCCGTGGAGGTCGGCCTTTCACTTATAGTGGCCAAATGATGTACTTCTTGTAATAGCGAATCAATGCTTCGACTTTTTTTCGAATTGTCCTTTTCGACTTCGGAGAGAAACGATTCGGAAATTTTTAATTTTTGTTCAAGATTTTTAATAAAATAGTCTCTGTTCAATATATCAATGTAAGCCATGATTTCATTGGCCATATCTGCAGCTAAATAGCGGTATCTGTCTTGGACTGTAATCAGAATGGTGTTATAAGCAGAT
>CAYHCU010000469.1:0-2126 GCA_964355035.1 uncultured Flavobacteriales bacterium
TGAAGAATTGCCATCTCCAACTCCTCCAAAATAAGGATTCGAATTAATTACAGGACAAATAATATTTAATAATTGGGCAGAAACAATTCCATCTCCACTTCCTCCCAAATAGGGATTGACGTTTGAAATAGGACAAACTATATTTGTTAAAAGAATATTTCCATGGCCATCAGAGTTACCACCAACAAAGGGGTTCACATTTGCTACAAGACATACGATATTTTGTAGCCGTTGCGAACTACTTAAGCCTTGGCTGTTTCCGGTAAATGGATTCACATTTACAACAGGGCAAGAAATGTTTGATACAAATACAAACGAATTATAACCACCTCTTCCACCCGAATATTGAGCAATGCCTGAATTAACATTACACAATATCAGCATGAATAATAAATATGTCCAAAGCGATAATTTGTTCATAGATGATTGAAGGGTTGAATAAAAAACAGATATGTTACTATCTTATCTGACACCTCTTCCACCGGTACGACGAACTCTTGTTGTATTTTCTGCTGTGCTATTTACATAATAGCGGTCAGATGTTTGAACACGTTGATTTACATTCTCCCAACTTCCTCCACGCACAACAGAGTAACTTACCGCTCCCCAGTTAGTCGCATTTGAATTACCGGATAAATCGAGAGCGCCATCACCGAGAGCACCACCAAAAGTAGGAATCGGCGCTCTTGCAGAACCATTCCAAAATCCGGTTTGAAACGCTTGTTCCCAAACATTTCCACCCAAATCCATGATTCCATAAAACGACGACGCTGCATTTGTACGTGTTGAAGTTGCTGTAGCAGCAAAACCGGTACGTATTGGACCTAAAATTGCACTAGCACCTCCATTAGCGGCACACAACCCATCAGCGGAAGATGTTGACACTTCACTTACCTGACCTGCATTTAATATACTTGAAGAAATCGCTTGATTGATTATAGTACTTCCCCAAACATATTCAGATTGAATAGATGTATTTGACCCTCGTGATGCTTTTTCAAATTCAAGTTCAGTCATCGGTCGCAAACCTGACCAATCCAGGTAGGCTTTTAAATCATCCCATGATAAATAGTTACAGGCAACGGTTCCGCCATCGGAAGTCTCATCAAAAACGTTATTCCCATTTAAATCATTTCCATAAACCGCAGGAGTAGAAAACGCTATACCCGGAACTGCAATTTCAATAGAATTTCTATTATCGCCTGAAGTTGCACAAAGCGCCGCAGTACCAATAGCACCCGAAGGAGAAGCTGCAGTTCTACTCAATTGCTGATTGTATTCAAGAAGATTTAAAAAAGTTGAATATTGCTGTTGAGAAATCTCATACTTCATGCAATAAAATGAGTTATACCCTTTCGGAAAACCGGCAATAATATTTGGATGAGCAGTAATTGCAGCATCCGCTGCTTTATCATTTCGAATAGCATCCTGTGCTATTGCATTTTCGTTTGCAATAGTATATGGCGTTGAGGTATTTCCTGTTCCATAGGATGCAGTTGAATGTAAAGTGTTGCTCGTTGAACCGTCTCCTATTGTAAAACTACCTTGAGGAACATTGACCATTTCAATCCCTACAACTTCATAGTTCGTAGATGCAACTGCAACAACAGGTGTACCCAATTTCAAAACTACAGTAGATGAAGCAATGCTTCCTGAGCCTAATGCTGAACGACGAATAAAAACTCCTTTGCCATCCGTTACGGCATCTACCTGGAGTACACCACCGGCAACGCTGTGATCACCGCTTAACGTACTAACATTCGCATGACTCCATGGATTTGAACCGCCGCCACAGACCTGAGTCTTGACAAATACCCAGATACCATCCCAATTATTGGTTGGCGCAGAAGCATACCAGCTGTTATCCCAAGCAATATCGAATTGAATTGTCTGGGTTGTTGGTGCAGAAATGTTAGTAATAGTGAGATTGTTTGCCTTTGCTGTCGATAGCAGGCAATAAACTATCATGCTTGATAGCCTTACGAAATTTTTCATATGGATGTGTGTTTGTGTGGCACTACTAAAAAATCGACCGTTGTGGGAACAATCGCTTTTTCGACTAATTTAACGCCAATCTTAGTAAAGGGTTTAACAATATACAGTCCAACCATTACACAGTTTTCAAT
>CAYHCU010000470.1:0-2117 GCA_964355035.1 uncultured Flavobacteriales bacterium
GATTTTTTCATCAATTTGTCTTCGGAAATTTTTTTATTGGATTATGTGCAACGGCAATGGTGTATGCCACTTTTATTTTAAATCATATACCTTTTCACCTCACACATTTTACAATTCTTCTAACTTGTTCTACATTTCTTTTGTATAATTTTCATACTTATTCTTTTCAAATTGATTACTCCGGATTGAAAGAATTTTACAATTCTGTTAACTCGCTTGTTGTTTCCGGACAGGAAATAATTATTTTTATTGCTGTTATCATTTTGTCAATTGTAGAATTATTAATGCTCTCCGAGAAAGTTCTTTTGTGGTCAACTCTGCTTGTGTTTTTATCTTTACTTTATTCAATTCCAATTTTGGGAATAAGGAAAAAATACAGAATCAGAGAATCCGTTTTTGTAAAAATTCCTTTGCTTGCATTAGTATGGGCATTGGCAACTGTTGTTATTCCATTAGCGGAACAAAATATTTACCTTGAGTCTGCGTTTGTTTTGCAACAAGTCGGTAGTGTTTTTTTATTCGTATTTGCATTATGTATTCCGTTTGAGATTCGCGATTTAGAATCGGATAAAAGTGATCATGTCAAAACATTGCCTTCCGTTTTTGGTGAAAAAGAAACAAAAAAACTCGGCAGCATATTCATCTTAATGGAAATAGTACTTCATCATTTTATGGAATTGCAATCTTCATATATAATTGCTCTGGATCTGTCTTCAGTTCTTGCACTTATATTGATTTTCGCAAGGTCCCAAAAAAGCAGCGGTTATTTTTACCAATTATTTGTGGACGGAACCATGGTAGTACGATTTCTTTTTCTTTATTTTGTTTATTATTTCCTATGAAAGCATATAGCAAAGAGGTATTCGAACACCTAATCCTTATTGTCCGCAAAGACGAAGACGTTGATCGTGTTTGGCTGAAAGAAAACGGAGCCGGTGAATTGGTGGAGTTTTTAGAAGCGCTGAGTGGAGTGGAGCGGTCATTCAAGTGGTTACTTGAAAATAATTATCGCCAATTAGCAGCAACAGTCGATGCTTTCAATGGCAATGATAATGCTAAACTCTTCTTAATCAAAAGTAACAACAGAGAACTTGCTGCTTTTGTTGATGCTTGTAGCAAGAAGAAGTCGGCTATCGCTTACCTCTTAAAATTCGGACACCAAGGTTGGCTCTTATTAGCCAAAGAAATATTTGACAAAGAAGAGAAAAAAGAGAAAAAGGGATTTTGGGGCGCTTTTAATTTTGGAAATCCTTTTAGTTGAGGTGCTGAATATTTTTGTCAGTGAATTACAGATTTTTGTTGCCGCATTTTTCGGTATTTCTTCAGTATGTGCAGAGGAAATAAAACCAACTTCATAGCCTGAGGGTCCAAGAGACCTAAAAGTTCCTTCACTAGGATGACGGTTGTGTTAATTCATTGGGAAGAGAGCTGAAGAAAACCTACAGGATTCTTTTAGAATATTTCTTCTGTTTAACTTCCCCGCTTTTATTGGTTGTGATCTTTTTAGTAGAAGGCTATTTTTGCTTTATGTCTCACATTTTCCAAATCTATAAACAAAAAGCAGTTTAATTCCTGGTTTGGAATTTTGATTTGATAATTAGAAACCTCTATAAAAAACTATAGCCAGTTTCATCACCAACACAAGTTTGGGAGAGGAGGAACTGGCATAACGAAACAAAGATAAGATGATAAATTACTTTTTCCAAATTTTTGTTCCTAAATGACTGGAAATAAACTAAAATATTACTTATCAAGTGCTCGTTTCAATGTGTATCTTGCTCAAACAGGAAATGATTTCGGAAAAGCATATCGCTTATACAAAGCAAATATTGAACTGTCTGAAGCTTTTTATCCTGTGTTATCAGTTTTGGAAATTTGTCTTCGTAATGCAGTAAACGAGCAATTGAAAGTGCATTTCAATGATCCATATTGGTTCAAAAATCATTTACCAACAGAGTTTCGCCCTTTCATTGAAGAAGCAGAGCGAAAAATTTTATCGCAATACAAAACTATAACCGCAGACAAAATAATTGCCGAACTTAATTTTGGTTTTTGGAACAGATTATTTAAACGAAATTATACAGAATTGCTATGGAAATCGTTGAGATTGATTTTCA
>CAYHCU010000471.1:0-2115 GCA_964355035.1 uncultured Flavobacteriales bacterium
CCAATGCTCCAGTCACCGGCTTCCGGTAAAATAGGAGTTCCTTTTTTGGACATCATGTCCTGAGCACCTGCCAGTAAGCATGTGCTAGCCAATGCTGCCGTAATAAATAGTTTTTTCATAATGTTTAATTATTTAGGTTTATGAGGCAAATGTATTTCAAATTGGCATTTTGCAAAAACAAAAGTGCTTAGTTATCCACACTCAAATGTTTATTGGTTCATTATCACCAACAAAAAAAAGGTTCCATTTCACGGAACCTTTTCGTTAACATTTCGTCGTTTTAGATCAATTGGAAGAACCCAAAAGTAAGTTCTAGGCTCCAAATTCATGCAGAAAGCAGCAGTGAATTAACCTCCCATTTGGTTCGCCGAAGCGCAGCGAATGCAGAATGAATGACCCCGCCTCGCCAAAGGAGAGACGAGGCATCATGCCACTAATTACACGAATTATCACAAATAGAAATTTGTTTTGGCAATTATGATTCGTGGGAATTTGTGATCCCGATAACTATCGGGATAGTGGCAAGTATTTTAATTAAAACCGCAGCAGATCGGCATTGAATTCTTTAGAATGAATGACCCCGCCTCGCCTAAGGCGAGACGAGGTATCTTGCCACGAATTCCACGAATTATCACAAATTGGTGTATGCATTGTAATAATGTTTCGTGTAAATTAGTGAATCCCGATAGCTATCGGGACGTGGCTGAAATTTTAATTCAACCCCGCCTCGCCTGAGGCGAGACGAGGAATTCTTTTGATTAAAAATACAAATGCAAGCCAATAACGCCTGCATCTTTTACATCAAGGCTCATTTGTGAACTTTTTGCGTTGCGGGTGCTGGTTTCTTTCCCTGAGCCTCCATCAGCAGATTCGCTGAAAGTCTCTTTTTCACCTGTTGCCATCAAATCAAGACCCCATCCGTATTCAGCACTGATTGAAAGTTTTGGCGCAAAAAAGTATTCTGCCCCAAGAAATCCATTAAGCATGAAACTAAAGGTATTGGGATTATTAACTTTAGAATACCTTGTGGAAACCGGACCGCTTAAATAATTCCCAATTGTATCTTTTGTGTTCCAGTCTGTGGTGGAAGTTGGATCTGCTTGTGTCGCAGAAAAAGAATTTCCATAGGTAAACTTGTCTGTCGAACTTCCGAAACCAATACCCATCTCAATTCCATATATGCCACGAAGCCTTCCTTTGCCTCTGCTTTTCTGAATTCCTGCACCAACCGTCAGATTTGAGCTCGTTGCCTTCCAGGTATCAGTGGTTTTCGCATTGGGGGGAGCTCCTGTATAATTATCATCATCAACAAAATTATTTGTTGTTCTGCTTGCCAAACCAATCCGCAGTTTCATGCGGTAAGCCGTATGATCATCCTTCACATACAATCCTGTAAGCGTAAGTGGTATCTGGGGTTTCAGCGATGTGTTGTCGTTATTATCCTTATTAAAAAAATTGCCGAAATATTTCAGGAATGGTTCAGCCTGCAAACCGATACTCCAGTCTTTTGCTTCAGGCAAAACATGTGCACCCTTCTTTGATAAGAGTTCTTGTGCATTTGAACTCAGGAATGCTGATAATAAAATAATCAGTGCAAGAAATTTTCTCATTATTGTCAATTTATAAATTTAAGAATTGGGGTCGCAAATGTAATTTTAAGGGTCACAAACAGCAATTTTAACTATTCGTAGTTAATGGAATCGGCAATAAACGAAGAAAAAGTGATTATATTTTACTATCATTAAAGAATCTTTTCAGCTTACAAATCAATGGTATCTGAAAGTGTTAATTAATATTTTATTAACAAAACTTGTTTGTTAATTATTATTGTTTTTAACTTGCAAGGCATTTTGAGAGAAAAAATATTGTTTAACCAAATCCAATTATTATGAGAAAACAGATTACGCTTTTCGCATTGCTCTGCGTCTTTGTATGTATGCAGTCATTCGCGCAAGAAAGAACCCTTACGGGTAAAGTGACGTCCTCACAGGACAACCTCGGAATTCCGGGAGCTAGTGTGGTAGTTGTTGGTACAACCATTGGAACAACCACGGACATTGACGGAAACTACAAACTCAATGTTCCGGCCAATGCCAAGCAATTAAAATTTACAGG
>CAYHCU010000472.1:0-2109 GCA_964355035.1 uncultured Flavobacteriales bacterium
GAGTTCAATGTACGGGATTTGTTGAAATCCAACGTCTATAATTGGTCTGTTCTGAACTATCCAAATGTTGTCAAACTCCGCTTCAATTTGCTTTTGCTTTGCTTTGGCTGCTATTATTTTTTACTTCCTTTTTTCCTCTTTTTTTCTGCCTGAAATATCTCACATTATTAATCTTCAATTTTATTAAGTTGCAGGTTCTCAAATTTAGAAATCGCCAACGCCTTGTCGAGTTCATACCGTAATATGTTGTTTGACTGTTTTAATAACTGAGCCTGCGCTTTAGCCTCTTCAACCGAAATAGCTTTACCTTTTAACAACATCATTGTATTAAATGCGTGTTTTAAAAGTTCTTTTGAGTTTGTTTTTTTAATTGTTTCCATTGATGTTTAATATTATATTGTCTATTGTTTTTATTATTTCCCTTTCATTTGGAATTATCAACCAATTATGGTCATGGAGCATGTTTAGTTCCTTTTCTAAATATTCAAATCCATTTTCCTTTAAATATATCATCATTTTATCATAATTTATTCTATAATTTTTATGACCTTCTATTGCATCATATATTGATATTACGGATGTAATTGCGTGAGTTTTCCCAACTCCCTCGTATATATAATTAATTTCAATAACCTCATCCTCTAAAACGATACCATCTATTCTCGCTCGCTTCATTCTTTCATCTAAATTATAGTCTCGGTTAAATTTTGTTTTTAATTTTGTTTTTAAACCAATTTGGTTAAATATATCCTGTATTGCCGAATATCTGTCAGGCCATAACCAACAATTATGAACCGATAAAAGATAATAATCGCTATCATGGTAAAATAATATGTGTGAGTAATTTCTTTCGCAATGGGCTGCAAAATGGTTAGTTTCTTCGTTTAGCCTCATCTTTTCTGATGATTCTATACACTCTTTGCAATGCTGTTTTAATACCCAATGTTTCATGTTTCGTCTCCGTTTAATTGGTTTTTCATTTCTCAAATCTCATTTTTAAATAATCATTTTCAAAATATCGCTTCCCTTTTAATTCGATGTAGGGGATTTGATGAAAACCAACGTCTATTAATGGTTTGTTCTGAACTATCCAAATGTTGTCAAACTCCGCTTCAATTTGCTTTTGTCTAATAAAATCGCTGTGTTGCTCCATCAAAATCGTTTATAATTTGCTGTTTTAATTGCCGTTTTATATGGCTCTATTTCTGACCAATCCTCCTTATTTGTAGCGTGAAACATCATGCCATAACTGTCTTTTAACTTACAGGCAAACGGTATAATATCCATTTCATAATCTATAAATCCGTAAACCTTACAGATTCCTCCGTGGGGATTGCCTTCAAAAATAATCAATATTTTTTCCTGTGATAACATTTGCCACTTCTTTAAATCTTTGTTGTTGTGGCCTGTTGGTTTTATCTCCGCCCAAATATCATACTCAGGGAAATAAAAATCAGGTAAATATCTGATTCCGTCTTTCTCAAAACCCTCTGGCTCATATTGCCAAATCACATTTAAGGCATCGAAGTAAACCGCCCATTTTGCCTCTAATCGGCTGCGGAAATAGTGTCCTTTGTATTCTGTGTTAATAGCTTTCATGTTAAAATGGTGCTTTTTCTGCCGTTAAAATTTCTTCATTTCTTATTCTAAAATCCCTCAAATCGCTTGGCGAAACATTATTCAAAGGGTAATCTAAAAAAACAAATCTTCGCGAATGGTGTAAATACTTGAATTCATATTTGCCTAAACTTCCAACTATTGACTGCCGCCTTATTTTTTTAGTATAAATTTCACACGTTGTATCTTGCGGGTCGGTGTGTCGGTTTGGCCTGTGATATACCAAAATATTATCCGCCTTATTATTCCACATTGCCCCTCCGGCCAAATCATAAATATCTGGTGCATCATAGCCACCTGAATCGTTTTTCTTTAATTTGTGGGGGTGACAAACTACTACCAAATAAACAGAATTTATCATTGCAAATCTTGAAATATCCCCCAAAAATGCCTCCAAATATTTATCATCCCTTCCGCTTGAATAATCGTTTACCATTTGATTAAACGGGTCAATAATACACCCTGTTATTTTGTTTTTTATAATCAATTTTA
>CAYHCU010000473.1:0-2101 GCA_964355035.1 uncultured Flavobacteriales bacterium
CTATACCTGTTAAGCTGTCACAGATTGTTCCTGTGTCTGCGCCTAGAAAGTAGTTCGGGTAGTTGGGAATGGTGAAAGCATTCCACCTTGGCAATGGCAAACCACGTTGGACAAAATCACATGCTAAACCTGCGCTGTCGGGAGAATTGATGACATGAAAGTACTTCGAACCATTACCGGTATTTATATATATTTTGTTATCCGGCGCCAATGCAGCTAAGTAGAAATTCTGGTAGAACCCTTGCTCACGATAGCCATCATAAACACCTACTGTTATTTTTGAACTATCAATATTTGTTACATGCATATCAAACTGATAAATATAATTCTCACTAGATAAATACAAATACCTACCCGAAGCAGAGAATGCTGCCCCTGCGGCGAATGCTGTATCATTAATATCAATGTGAACTAAATTCGCAAAATTGCCTGTGCATCGATTGAAATCAAAAATATCCAAATCACCGTAGGGTTCATAGTATGCAAACTTATTTCCTTGAAGTGAAAACAACATTTGCCCAAAGGCAAGATTTCTATGAGTAAATAAATCCTGCGTGGTTGGACCGGATATCCCTTGAGGTGTGATCAGGTATTTAAAAACCATACCCGTATTATATTGATGCACGACGAGCCACCAATCCCGCCCATTGGCATGTTTACAGGCAGTAATTCTTCCTCCAATTAAACTATCATTCAATAAGACTGTATTCTTTTGAGTAACAGCACCCAAACCACCATCAAGGGTCATATCGATGATGGAATAATACAAATATAGAGTTACCCAAGTGCCATTCATGTCATCACTTGTTTCATGAAAGAGGTAGTACCTTGTGGTGTCATTGGGAATCGGAATAACTAAATTCCCTTGTGGTAGCGCTAATCCCCATTGTGATTCACTTGTAGTATAGGCACTTGGATTTAATCCTGACCCATTTTGCATGGTATCATCTAAAATATTTGCAACGTAAATTCCATTACTATAAAACAGCAAGTTTCCTTCAGTGTTTGAAATTACACCATTTGTTTCACCAAAATTCATATAGCGTTGCGTTGAACTTACGACAGCACTCCCCGTACTAAAATCTATATCAACTCCTCCAAAATTCGTTTGACAACATGAATAGCCCATCAACCACCGATTAGAAACACCTTGCCCCGCAGTTTCAATGGAAATGAAGAGTAATAAAATAAGTATTTTTTTCATTTCCTTATTTCATTAATATTATTTTTCCGTTGTTTAAGAAGCCTACTTCTCCATGAATTCGATAGAAATAGATTCCATTTTGGAATAAGGAGAGGTCAAATTTTGATACAGTAGTTTCCGAATCTAATTTACTCTTTAAAAGCAAACGACCTGATGCATCTGTTATTTCTAATGTAGCATTAGCAAAAATTGAATAGGAAACAAATAATATTCCACTTGTTGGATTAGGATACAAATTACAATACTGTTGTTTGGTTGGATCCTTCTTCCGATAGACAATTCCCGATTGAATACATGTATTCACATCATCATAAAAAACATTGGGATTTATCTTTTTATAATACGCTCTGGCTTTAAAGACAGCGGTTCCTCCTGCAAGAGGACATTGAGTCGCAATTCCAAATAGGATACTTTCATATGAATTCAATAATTCCTCATCCTGACTAAACTCCACACTAGTTGAAATTTCATTGATTACTTTTTCATTCGCTTCATAGATTTCAGTTGCTTGAATTGAATCGGTTAACTGTCCTATAAAATCAATATTACTCCCTATTGAGTTTCTCAATTGCAAAACATAAAAATCATTCAATTGAATGCTTTGATCCAGTTCGACCATTAAATGATCTAGTAGAGTTAACAAACTATCAATTTCAGCTTGCTCCAAATTCGGGTTTTCAAGCTGAGTGAAAATTTGTTTCAACAATCCTGATTTCTGGTAAATATCAATCGAGTTATTTTTGATGTTCTCGATAACTGTTTGTTGATTAGCAAGTAATTTATCGTTTTCTACATTTACCTTTGCAATATAATGGATTGATGTTGCAGCATTGAGGGTATAAAAATCAGCTAGGTCTGCATTTTCGGCAAGGTACTCCGGGTGCTCAATTAATTTTT
>CAYHCU010000474.1:0-2093 GCA_964355035.1 uncultured Flavobacteriales bacterium
CAGGAAAAGTAGTAGACCAATTTGGCAAACCAATACCAAGAGCTATTTTACAAGGGAGTTCTTTTGTTAGCTTAGATTACTCCTCAAACCCACCTACAAAAATTTTATCAATTTGTTATACTTATTCGGATAATAATGGTGATTTTAAATTAAGAAATTATGATTATGCCCCCAACACGGATGCGAATTCAAATCCGGTTTTAGATAACATTATTGTAAATTTGAGAATTGGTTCTTTTGGCTCGGATATGATTGAAAGAGGATGGACGGGAGGTTCGTTTCAAATTGATGAAACAATTACAATAAAATCTTTGCAATCAGAGTTCGAAAAGGTTATAGATAATATTACAATTCCCATTGGAAGCACACAAAATTTTAAAGGCGTTTCTACTCTTACTGCACTTAATGTTACCGTTGAAGGGAATGGAACACAAGGCGGAGTTTCTGAAATCAAAGCCAGTAATGAGGTAAATTTAAAACCCGGGTTTAATGTCGAAAACGGCAGTGAGGTGAACATAATTATTGAACCTGTTTTTATTGATTGTTCAGATATTAGCGACCTTGGTTTTCGTTATAGCAATTCGTTAGCACCAAATACCTTAGATCTAGCAAATAGTAACCCAGAGAAAGAAGTTGTGATAAACTTTTATGAGAACAAAACCGAAATAAAAGTATATATTTATCCTAATCCTAACAAAGGGGAATTTACATTGCAGCTTTCAGGCAATGTTAGCGAAGACCGAATAAATAAATTTAGCATTAACGACTGCATTGGAAATGAAATTGCACAAAAGCAATTTAACGGAACTCAAACTCAAGTTTCATTTTCAGCTCTTAAACCTGGTATTTATTTTATACGCGTTCAATCAGGTGAACAATTAATAATTCAAAAATTCATAGTCATTTAAAATCAAACAAAATGAAAAAAATAATTCTTTTCGTAATCTTAATTTTACCAACAATTTTGTTCGCACAAACATGGCAATGGGCAAAACAAATTGGGGGGCCTGGTATGGATGGTGCTTATGTTCGTCATGTTGATGCTCAACATAATATTTATTTATCCGGAGGATACGCCAATCCGTATGCTGGTTCAAATTTTAACAATTGCTATATTTCAAACGATACACTATATGGTTCAAAAGATGCTTTCCTTACTAAATATGACGGAAGTGGCAATTTATTATGGGTAAAAAATTGTGTAAGTCCAAGTAGCTACATTGGCATTAGCGGATTTGTGTTTGATTCTATTAATTCAATCTTTTATATTGCAGGTCAGTATCAATACTCTTGCATCATTGACACTTGCAACTTATCTACTACTAACCAATCCATGTTTCTGGCAAAACTTGATGAGAATGGAAATTGCCTGTGGGCGAAAAATATAGGTGAATTTCCCTATGGTACAACCTATGTAATATCTATGACAAGAGATAATTTCGGAAATATATTTTTTGCAGGAAATACTGATGTAACACATACAATTGACACAAGCACCATAACCCCAGGAACATTTTTAGCAAAATTTGATTCAAATGGAAATAATTTATGGGCGAAAACGAAAATCGCCAATACCGGTTCTCTTCAGACGCAGTTGGCGTTGCAATCACTTAAATATTTTAATAATAATATTTATGCTTCAGTAATAGTTTATGCTGCCTCCAATAATGATACCATTAGAGTAGATACTCTTTCTTTGACAAATTTGCATGGAAAGGGGTATGGATTATTATGTATGGATGCTACAAATTGTAACGCTAAATGGTTAAAATTGGAGGGGTTTCCAAACAATAATCATTATTCTCGCGATTTAATGGATATGGACAGCAATGGGAATATTTATTATACCGGTTCTTTTAGCGACAGTTGTTTTATAGCACAGGATACTCTTATTGCAATTAGCATGTCTAATGGATTTCTTTCAAAATATGATGTAAATGGAAATTTGCAGTATGTAAAGCAACTTTATTCCAATGGTGAACTTTATTCCTTTGGAATAAAAACATTAGCGAATGGTTCTTGCTTTTTAACTGGAGCATTTAGTGGTCAAGGAAATTTTGGAAGTTATAATGTTAATTCAAGTACTCCTCAGG
>CAYHCU010000475.1:0-2089 GCA_964355035.1 uncultured Flavobacteriales bacterium
ATCAACACTAATTATGGTGGTTTCTTATCTTATTGAGCAATTAATAATCTGAGTGCCGTAAATTTTGATTTCAATGTATGTAAATATGATTCTTTAGCCGGCATTGTGTGGAGTAAAAATTACGGTACACTCCAATACAATCAAGGTACTTCAATTGCCATTTGCCCTAATGGCGATATCATTGTAACAGGTTCCACTAATATCGGAAACAATTCTTCTCCGCTTTATCAAGCTACAATTTTACGTTTAGACTCTACCGGCAATCTCATATGGTCGAATAGCTATGGCGACCCTTCTAGTGATTCTGAAGGCGAAGATATTATCACCGGAAATAGCGATGCAATAATTGCAATTGGCTATATTAAATCTTTCAGCGATATTTTAGGTGAAACTCATTTTATTAAAACCAATGCAAATGGAAACAGCGGCTGTTATCAATTACCACTTACTCTAATCACTTCCATCAATACTTTTACAGACAGCATAGGCGCAGATTCACAGAACATTAGCATGATCAGTTATCAGATCAACCCAAATTGGCAGTCGTTCTCAAATCAGTTTTCACTCTATTGTTTTAATAACTCAATTAGCAATCCCAACTTAAACAATTCCCCTATGGTTTTTCCAAATCCCGGAACCGGAATGTTTAGAATTCAAACCGGAATTTCAGGTTTTCAGTCTCTCGAAATTTATAATGCTATCGGACAAAAAGTCATACACAAAGCTTTTGGAGAGGAGTTTGTTAATGTCGATCTGTCGAATTATTTACCCGGAATCTATTACTTCAAAATAGACAATTCTAAATCCGGGAAGATCATTTTAACGGGAAAGTAATTTCAAAAGATTGGTTTCAAGTTAAAGGTTTCAGGTTAGTAGTACGCCAACCTGAAACTTGCAACCTGAAACCTGAAACGATCTGTAGTTCAAAATTTTCAATTTCCCATATTATAATACACTAATTAACAACAGCTTACAAGTAGTTCATAATCTCTCAAATTTAGCTTACTTTTGCACACTTATTATCTAGAAAAATATGATTGGAATTCTCAATAAGGCTATTACAAAGATCTTCGGAAGTAAAAGCGACCGTGATCTGAAAGAAATAACTCCCCTTATCACCAAAATCTTAGCTGAATACGCAACGCTTGAAAATCTTTCTCATGACGATTTGCGTGAAAAAACAAACGAATTTAAAAAGCGCATAAAGGAAGGTTTAAGTGCCAACCAAACTGAAATTTCAACTCTCGAAAAAGAAGCAGAAGACAATCCTGATTTAGACTTGACGAGAAAAGAAGAGATCTATCGTGAAGTTGACCGACTAAAAAAGGAGACCAAAAAATTAACAGAAGAAATTCTTCTCGAAATATTACCTCAAGCATTTTCTGTTGTAAAAGAAACTGCGCGTCGTTTTACAAATAATGAAACTCTTACCGTAACTGCTTTTCAGCACGACAGAGATCTTGCTGCAAAGAGAGATCATGTGAGTATTGAAGGTGATAAAGCGATTTACAAAAACACTTGGTTAGCAGCAGGAACTCCGGTGACATGGAACATGGTTCACTATGATGTTCAGTTAATCGGTGGTAGTGTTTTACATTCAGGAAAAATTTCTGAAATGGCTACCGGTGAAGGAAAGACTCTTGTTGCAACCCTTCCGATTTATTTAAATGCTTTGGCCGGTCAAGGCGTTCACGTAGTAACGGTGAATGATTACCTCGCCAAACGTGACTCTGAATGGAACGGACCAATTTTTGAATTCCTTGGACTAACGGTAGATTGTATAGACAAACATCAACCAAATTCTGACGAACGTCGTAAAGCTTATTTATCTGACATTACCTACGGAACAAACAATGAATTCGGTTTCGATTACCTGCGCGACAACATGGCGCAAGCAGCAGAAGATATGGTTCAACGAGGCCATCACTATGCTATTGTCGATGAGGTCGATTCGGTATTAATCGATGATGCCAGAACGCCCTTAATTATTTCCGGTCCGACACCAAAAGGTGATCATCATGAATTTGATATATACAAACCAAAAGTTGAATTGCTTGTAAAAGCACAACGTGATTATGTAAATACAATA
>CAYHCU010000476.1:0-2081 GCA_964355035.1 uncultured Flavobacteriales bacterium
CCAATGCTTTGTCTTCTTCAAAACCTACAGTAGTGGTTTTTCCTGTCTTGTTCAGGTAGGCACCAAGTTTCCCTGCAGTCAATACATAAGAAGTAGCAGGCATCAAATCAACCTTATAGAAACCTGATGCATCTGTTTTAACTTCTTTTGAAGAACCATCTGTTCCAACAATAGTAACTGTAGCTCCATCAACTGGTTTTTTGCTTTTGAAATCTTTTACAACACCTTGCAAGGTAAATTGAAGTTGTGGCAGGATGAATGAATAAATATCATCAGCACCTTTTCCACCGTTACGGTTTGAAGTGAAGTAACCTTTTTCAGCTTCACGCTCGAAAACGATTGCGAAATCGTCACCGGCAGAGTTGATTAGGTAACGCATGTTAGTAACATTTGCCCATGAAGTAGCAGAAACTTTATCAGCTTTGAAAATATCCAAACCACCCATTCCGATATGACCGCTTGAAGCAATATATAAAGTTCCATCAGCATTAATGAAAGGGACCATCTCATCAGCAGGAGTGTTGATAGTACTTCCTGCGTTTACAGGTTTAGTCCAACGTTTTTTCTCTTTATCAAAAGTTGAAACCCAAATATCTCTTCCACCTAATCCGCCCGGGATATCAGCTGCAAAAACAAGAACTGAACCGTCAGCATTTAATGCAGGGTGTCCGATTGTTGCTATAACCGAGTCTGGCTTTAAAGAAATAAGTGCTGGCTCGCCCCAAGTACTTCCTTTTGATTCTGAACTGAAAATTTCGCAGCCCATTGCTTCTTTCTTTTTACGTGTGCAACGTGTGAAATAAAGAGTCTTAAATTCTGCATCATAAACAGCAGAACCTTCGTTGTCGGCTGAGTTTACAATTACATCCAACGGTGTTGGTGTGCTCCATTTTCCTTTGTTATCAATTTTAGATGTAAAAACATCTGTGAAACTTTGTCCTGTCCATCCGTCAACATCATCACCTTCTGCACCGTCTCTTGAAGAGGTAAAAAGAATTTCTTTGTTGTTTTTGCTTGCATATGAAGGCGAGAAATCATTGTTTTTACCATTGATTTGTGCTTCATTCTTTACTTCATAACGAGTTGGATTATCAATCCATTTCTGAGCAAGTGCACATGATTCAGCACCTTTAGCACCGCGTGGATCAGTTGCTACTTTTGCTGCGTAATTGTTATACTCAACAATTGCGTCAGAATATTTTTCGTTGATTTTCATTGCATCAGCAAGATACAGGATAGCAATAGGATCAGGATATTTAATCTTTACGGCTTTCTTATACCAGGTTTCAGCCTGCTTAAGGTTGTTGGTAAGGCGATAGCATTCTGCCACCTTGAAAATGATTTCAGCTTTGCGGGCTTTGTCTTTTGCCGATTTGTATTCCTTTTTATAAAGGTCAATGGCAACATAATATTCCATCACATCAAAAGCTTGGTCAGCTTTGCTTTTGTCGTTGCTCTTTTGAGCAAACGCTGAGAGGGAAACCGATACCGCAAGGGCTAAGAGAGTAAAGATTTTGAAAATTTTCATAGGTTAATTTTTTGTGTTGGCTTTTTTTGTTGGGGTGCTAAAATAAATAAATTATCAATATGCAATGATTAAATCGATTTTTCGACCGACCAAAAGTAGAAAAATATTTATTCAGCAAAGAAAAAAATGATAATTAATGATAAAAGATAATTAAAAAAGCCTTTCCGCACTGTGCGGAAAGGCTTTCAGGGCAATCAACTATTAGCGATTGAACAACAATTCGCGGTATTTTGGCAATGGCCAGTACTCATCATCCACCAGTAATTCCAGTTTATCTACATGATAACGGATGGTTTCGAAGAACGGAACCACTTTTTCGCAGTAAGCAACAGCATGAGCGCGTGCGCCTTCTACTTTGTTGGCTTTTTTGCGGGCTTCTACCATTGCTTCTACTCCATTCTTAATAGCCAAAATGTGTTCAGACACTTCTTTAATAGTCTCAACCTGCACGGGAGTAAGCTTTTTAAATTCCTCGGCAGAGAAAATTCCTTTCAAGCCGCTTACATTAGTGATAAGCAGGTTTTGGTATTGAATAGCAGTTGGAATAATATGA
>CAYHCU010000477.1:0-2075 GCA_964355035.1 uncultured Flavobacteriales bacterium
CCAGTACCCGTATTTGTAGTTACAGCATCAGTTCCGTTCACATTAAAACTAAACCAGTTTTCACCGCCACCGCCACCGGCTACAAGCATTGGGTTATTGCTGTTATCGGTAACAAAAGTACCGCCACCGCCGCCACCACCTTGACTGCTACCTGAAGGATTATCGGTTACAGGATTGCCCTGTCCACCTACCAGTACTTTCAATACCTGACCCGGTGTTACGGTGAATGTTCCTTTCATTCTTGCGCCATATCCCGGACGTGTATTTCCTGCAGAACCATCATCGCTGTAACCACCGGCTGCTCCGTACGCTTCGATTGTAATTGAATTTATACCGCTGGGTACTGTCCAGTTTACAATTGAACCTGAATCACTAGTGTCTCGTTTAAATATTAAAACGTTCTTTGAAAAATTTGATAATCATTTATTTGCAGCTGTTTTTGTAGCGTGACGATTTCAATTGTTTTTCTTCGGGTTCATAATTTAATAAAAGATGAACCAGGGAAAGTTTGTATTTGCTCAGATTACTGAGTTTTTACCACGCAGGGTATTTGACCGTATCGTCCAAAAATATAATGGCAACAAGCACATCCGAACATTTACCTGTTGGAATCAGATGCTTTGTATGGTTTTTGGACAGCTTACCAACCGTGATAGTCTTCGCGACTTGATAGTTGCTCTTGACGCACACAAAGCAAAGTCCTATCATTTGGGACTCGGTTCAAACATTGCCCTTTCAACTCTTGCCAAAGCAAATATCCGAAGGAACTTCAAAATATATGAAGAGTTTGCCTGTCATCTGATTGACTATGCTCGCAGGGTTTGTGCATGTACTGATTTTGAGGTGAAAGTTGATGGCAATGTGTATGCTTTCGATTCCACGACTATTGATCTTTGTTTGAGCGTTTTCTGGTGGGCTGAGTTTCGAAAAGCAAAAGGAGGTATAAAAATGCACACTCTTTATGATCTTAAAACTCAGATACCAAGTTTCATTTACATTACCACGGCCTCTGTCAATGATGTTAATGCGATGGATCATATTCCATATGAAAGAGGAAGCTATTACATATTTGATCGAGGCTATAATGACTTTGAACGACTTTACAGAATCCACAAGATCGAAGCTTACTTTGTTCTTAGAGCAAGGGATAACCTCAAATTCAATAGAATGTACTCGAAAAAGGTTGAGAAAGAAACAGGTGTAAAATGCGACCAGATAGGAACTTTTACAAATCAAAAGTCTTTCGGTCGTTATCCTGAGAAGCTGCGCAAAATCAAATACTACGATCGTGAAACGAAGGTTGAATTTGTCTTTCTAACAAACACCTTCGAACTGTCAGCTATTGAAATTGCAATTTTATACAAGAATCGCTGGCAGGTTGAATTGTTTTTCAAATGGATAAAACAGCACCTGAAGGTCAAAAGCTTCTGGGGACATACACTTAACGCAGTCAAGATTCAACTCTATTGCGCAATTATTGCCTATTGTTTGGTAGCTATTGTTGGCAAGGAGTTGAAAATTAGCAGGTCAACCTACGAAATTTTACAGATTCTTGGCATCTCGTTACTGGACAAAACCCCTGTAAAAGAGCTACTTGCAAATGATGATTACAAAAATATCAAAGAACTAAATTATAAACAACTGTCACTCAGTCTCTTTTAACGAGACAGTAGTGAGTTGTTAAACCTAATCTGCAAGTATTATTACTACTTGGGTACATTGCCCTACCATAAGGCGCATTTGTTGGATCTCCAGTTATAATTAAATTGGGATAAGTAAATCCCGACTTAAAAATAGTGCTATTCATACAAAGATTAAAGGTAGCATCAGGATCAATACCAATACCAACCTTGCCAGTTGAACTTACTTTAAGTTGTGCAAAAACACCAAACGAAAGAACCACTAAACTCATCGTTAAAATCATTGAAATCTTTTTCATACTTTCACAAAGTTTTCGGGAAGGCAAGCTCTAACTTCCTTCCCTGGTTTAACAATTATTTATCAAGGCAACCCGGCAACTGCCGGGTTGTTTTTTTAATTGAAGTATTTGACTGAAGGCTATACCAGGCCGAAAT
>CAYHCU010000478.1:0-2072 GCA_964355035.1 uncultured Flavobacteriales bacterium
TGAACTTCTCTAAGACTTATAAACAGTCAAGGTTCAAACATACGAGAACACAAAGTAAAAGCACAAAGAGCACAAAGTGGATAATGCAAATCAAATGCTGAATCAATTATATTAAACATTTTTTCAAGAAACAAAAAAAAAATCGCAACAACCTCTCTGTGTTCTTTGTGCTTTCCTTAGTGCACTTTGTGGTTAATTTTTTTTGAATTTCTTATCCGCGGGTCGAAGATCCTATTTCATTTCGAAGCAATAATGGCTCACCCGTTCAAATTTTATCAGCAGAAGGGGCTGTTTCCAGTGTAACTGGTTGTTTTTATGGCAAATTTCGATGAAAATATTTACTTTTATAACCGCAAATGGTAAACTAAGTTCCAGATTAATCAAGAATTATCGCACCGCAAACCCGAGTCAAAATAGCGATTAAAATAAATCCAATGGAAAGCAAACAAGGCAAGTCGAAGATCCTTAAAAATAAATATGTACCAACTGCTGAGTTTTATAGCCAAATAATTGACAGCTTACAAGATTATTCAATTTTTACACTTGACAATGAATTCAACATCAATATAAATCATCAACCGATGAATTAGATATGCTGGATTATTTAGTAGAATGGGCCAGAATAAAATACGCATCGGACGTATTTTCTCCGACAAAAATAAAACTAACCGAATACATTGATAAAGTATTTGAAACTTTAAAAGAAACCGCTTCAATAAACACGATAAATCTTCATCACGAAATTGAAACAGATACTTCAGTATTTGCTGATGGTAAAATGTTAATTTCCGTCATTCAGAATATTGTTTCAAATGCAATAAAACATACAGAAAAAGGAGGAGAAATAACGATTTCAGCGAAAAGGAAAGATGACAAAATTATTGTTCAGGTTAAGGACACCGGAGTTGGAATGTCGAAAGAAATAATGGAAAAACTTTTTACACCACAAATGAAAACCCTTTCAGAAACAAGAAAAATAAATAAAGGGGCTGGAATTGGATTACTCTTGGTAAAAGGATTTCTGGAAAAAAATGGCGGTGAAATATGGGTTGAAAGTGTTGAAGGAGAAGGCTCCTCTTTTTATTTTACATTACCTATTGAGAAACCTTTATATAAAATAGGCAGTTCAGACGAAATTATGTTTGATGAAAGTGCATAAAGCAAAAATCTGAGATTAGAAAACTCGGTGGGGCCATCTTTGCTGACTTCCGTTACGGAAATGTATTCGTGTATCACAACTCTGCGCAATCTTACTATGCGGCCAGAGCGTTTCGTGGCTCACTAAGGGTGTAAAAAATGTTCCGACATTTAAAGGCATCTACTTTCCCGGAATATTAAAAATGAACCCAACTCCAAACACATTCTCAATAACCAAATCCGGATCTTCCTTCAGGTATTTACGAATTTTACTAATAAATACATCTAAACTCCTGCCTAAAAAATAATCATTCTCACCCCAAAGTTCTTTTAGCAGTTCTTCTCGCTTAACAAGCCTGTTCCGATGGAGAGACAAATAATATAGAATCTTACTTTCCTTTTCTGTGATTCGACGGGTTTGACCAGCGATGGTCAAAGATTGATTAGCAGCGTTAAATACATAGTTCCCAACCGTGACAATTTCAGGCTTTAATTCATTTTGATTTCCAGGTACTCTGCGAATGACGGCTTTGATTTTCCAGAGCAGCTCCTCTTCGTCAAATGGCTTGGTGATGTAATCATCGGCACCTAAATCATAGCCTTTCAACTTATCCTCTTTTAAAGATCTAGCAGTAATAAAAATGATAGGAATTTTTTGATCCATCATCCTAATCTTCTTAGCCAGAGCAAAACCATCCATTTCCGGCATCATGACATCCAATAAACATAAATCAAAAGGGAAGCTCTGAAAAGCTATTAATGCCAAGACTCCATCTTTACATAACTTTACATCAAAACCCTCTGTCTCCAGGTAATCAACCAAAAGAATTCCCATATTAAGATCGTCCTCTGCCAGTAGTATTCTGAATCTTTCTTTAGACATTAGGTAATGCAATTGTAAATGTTGTCCCCTTCCCCACTTCGCTCTGCAGTTC
>CAYHCU010000479.1:0-2065 GCA_964355035.1 uncultured Flavobacteriales bacterium
AGGGGAATTTGTCCGCCCACAATTCCATGTCCGCCAAAAAATCTCGCTTTTGAATCAAACATGTGCATTGATCCGCCTTTTCCTTTTGAACAACCTGTTGCTTTTCCGTAAAGCTCTGCCATCACTGCTCGCGCCGAAACACCTTTAGCAAGCGCATGGGCATGATCGCGGTAAGCAGTGATCATATTATCTTCCGGTGTCAAAACCGTCATGGCACCGGCCACAACCGCTTCTTGTCCAATGTATAAGTGACAAAACCCCTTGATTTTTTGCATTCCGTAAAGCTGCCCTGCCCGCTCTTCAAATTTGCGCATCAGGAGCATATTTTCATACCATTTCAGGTAATGATTTTTTTTGAATTTACTTTTAGCCATATTCACTTATTAATGAAGTTGGCAAAGATATATTTTCTTTTTAGTCCTATGATAAAGTTCATGGTTCTGTGTTCAAAGTTCAAGGTTAAAACTCGAAGTATCCCACGAACAATATTGAGTCGGCAACTAGTTAGTATATTAGAATTAAGGATGTTAAGGGGTTAAGGGTCAAAAAAGTGATTTAAATGGGAATGACAGCAAAAGAAAACCAATTACACCCTTTTTCAACCCTTTAACCCCTTAATAATATTTTTTAAGCGTTAAAGTATTTCGAAGGAGACATAGACTTCGTTGAAAGTACTTTTTTGCCTGTTAGAATCCCCGAAAAGGCAGCCAAGTTACTGGACACATCGACGAAAGTTCTCTATATTCGCAGTCTTAAAACTACGCAATGAAAAAGATACAAATGGTAGACTTAAAAATTCAATATGAAAAGATAGAATCTGAAATTGATTTAGCCGTTTTGGAAACCATTCGTTCTACTATGTTTATTGGCGGTCCGGAAGTAAAATCTTTTCAAACTGAATTAGAAAAATACCTCAATGTTCAGCACGTCATTCCTTGTGCAAATGGAACAGATGCTTTGCAAATTGCAATGATGGCCTTGAATCTTGAACCGGGAGATGAAGTAATTACTGCCAACTTTACCTATGTAGCAACAGCAGAAGTAATTGCTTTACTCAAATTGAAACCCGTTTTAGTTGACGTTCTTCCGGGTACTTTTCTTATCGATCCAAAAGCAATTGAAGGGGGTATTACTCCAAGAGCAAAAGTGATTGTACCTGTTCATCTTTTTGGGCAATGTGCCGACATGGATTCGATCATGGACATCGCTAATCGCCACAAACTTTTTGTGATTGAAGACAATGCTCAGGCCATCGGTTCTGATTACCATTGGAAGTCAGGAAAGGTTCAAAAATCCGGTACTGTCGGGCATATCGGTTGCACCTCATTCTTTCCCTCAAAAAACCTTGGATGCTATGGTGATGGTGGCGCAATATTTACCAACGATGAAACAATTGCAAAAAAAATAAGAATGATTGCCAATCATGGTCAGTCAGTGCAATATTATCATGATGAAATCGGTGTTAACTCCCGACTCGATAGCATTCAGGCAGCAATACTAAGAATCAAACTTCGTCATCTCGATGAATATGCGGCGGCTCGTCGTGCAACAGCAGATTATTACGACAAAGCATTTGCCAATCATCCGAATATCGTTACACCGGAGCGCACGAAACTTTCCAATCATGTATTTCATCAATATACATTAACATTGAAAGACGCCAGCCGAGATAAATTGCGCGAATATCTTGCAACAAAAGAAATTCCTGCAATGATCTATTATCCTGTTCCACTTCATTTACAAAAAGCATATCGTGATCCACGTTATAAAGAAGGAGATTTTCCTATCACTGAAAAACTTTGTGCAAGTGTGATTTCACTTCCGATTCATACCGAAATGAACGAAGAAACACTTTCGTACATTACAAAAAATGTACTCAACTTCTTCAAGCAATAAACTGTTGAATTAATTTATTTGATCCAAAAATATAAAACATCTTTATGAAAATAGCAGTAGTTGGCACCGGTTATGTTGGACTTGTAACAGGAACATGTTTTGCTGAAACAGGGAATCAGGTTACGTGTGTTGACATCGACAAAAATAAAGTTGAGAGAATGCAAAAAGG
>CAYHCU010000480.1:0-2042 GCA_964355035.1 uncultured Flavobacteriales bacterium
ACTTTCTACGGGAATTTTAAAAGGTCAAACGATTGCCATGATTTCTGCCAATCGACCCGAATGGAATATTTTAGACATTGGAATGTTGCAGGCAGGGATCATTCATGTGCCGATTTATACTACACTTTCCGAAACAGAAATAGTATTTATTCTCAACGACTGCAAAGCTCGCTTGGTAATAGCTGGTGATAAGCAGCTATATGATAAAGTAAATGCAGTTCGTTCGAAAGTTCCTTCTCTGGTTGATATTTTTTCGGTCGATGAAATGGCAGGTGTGCCAAATTACAAAGAGATTCTTGCCAAAGGAAGATCCTCCGAACTTAATTTGGATGAAATTATGTCTGACGTAAAATCGTCTGATGTAGCTACAATTCTTTACACGAGTGGAACTACCGGAACACCTAAGGGTGTAATGTTAACGCATGATAATATTGTAAGCAACGTTACAGCATGTGAATTTCTTTGTCCGGTTGGACCGGGCGATCGTGCTCTGAGTTTCTTGCCGCTATGCCATAGTTACGAACGCATGTTGACTTACTTATACATGTTCATCGGCGTTTCAATTTATTATGCTGAAAGTATTGATAAGATTGGTGAGAACTTGAAAGAAATAAAACCTCATGTGTTTTCTACAGTTCCGCGTTTACTTGAAAAAATATTTGATAAAATTATCAATAAAGGAAAAGAGCTTTCCGGAATAAAGTACAGATTGTTTTTCTGGGCTCTTGACCTTGGATTGAAATATGAAAAAGATGGCAAGAATGGTTGGTTTTATGAAACTCAGCTTAAGCTAGCGAATAAACTTGTTTTTTCCAAATGGAGAGAAGCACTTGGTGGTAATGTTCGAGTGATTGTTAGTGGTGGTGCTGCACTTCAACCACGCTTAGCAAGAGTTTTCTGGTCTGCCGGAATAAATGTTCTTGAAGGATATGGCTTAACAGAAACATCTCCCGTCATTGCAGTAAATAATCTCGAAATTCGCGGCAGTGCATTTGGAACCGTTGGTCCTGTCATCAAGGATGTAAAAGTTATGATTGCTGAAGATGGAGAAATTCTTTGCAAAGGTCCGAATGTAATGCCTGGTTATTTCAACAGACCTGATCTTACAGCAGAAGTGATCGATGAAAATGGATGGTTTCATACCGGCGATATCGGTTGCTTTATTGAAGATCATTATTTGAAAATCACTGATCGAAAGAAAGAAATATTTAAAACATCTGGCGGAAAATACATTGCTCCACAGGCGCTGGAAAATAAATTTAAAGAATCTCAATTTATCGAACAAATTATGGTGATCGGAGAAAATAGAAAATTCCCTTCTGCTCTAATTGTTCCTGATTTTGTTCATTTGAAAAAATGGTGCGAAATACATTCTATTTCATTTACAAGTAATAACGATTTGATTTCTAAACAAGAAGTTGTGAATCGCCTTCAAAAAGAAGTTGATTTATTTAACTCTGACTTTGGTCAATCGGAGCAGATAAAAAAGTTTGTTTTACTCGCAAATGAGTGGACTATAGATAGTGGTGAATTAACTGCGACCTTGAAGTTGAAAAGAAAAATAATAAATGAAAAATACAATACTCTGATAGAGAAAATGTATTCAGAATAAATTTAATTTGATTGATAATTGTTTTATGAAAAGAAAGATTAAAAAAGTAACCGTGCTGGGAAGTGGAATTATGGGAAGCAGAATAGCTTGTCATTTTGCCAACATCGGTATAGAAGTGCTTTTGCTTGATATAGCTCCGAAAGAATTAAACGAAGAGGAAAAGAAAAAGGGTTTGCAATTGGATTCTATTTTAGTGAAATACAGAATTGTGAATGCAGCTTTATAGTCTACTCTCAAAGCAAATCCATCTCCGATTTATAAAAAAACATTTGCTTCCAGGATTCGAACAGGTAATTTCACGGATAATATGAAAGACATTACTTCGAGTGATTGGATACTCGAAGCCGTGATCGAAAACATAGATATTAAAAAAACAGTATTTACTGAAGTTGAAAAATTTCGAAAGCAGGGAACGTTGATCACTTCCAAT
>CAYHCU010000481.1:0-2022 GCA_964355035.1 uncultured Flavobacteriales bacterium
TGAAAATATGGTAAGAACAAAAGGTAAAAATTGCACAAAACGACGGATGTCTGCATTAGGGAAAAAGCCGACGAGGTCTGACATTTGCATTAGCTTAAACAGCACAGCACCGGGCACTAATCCGAACGTAACCACATCTGCCAATGAATCAATTTCCTTCCCAAAAGCCGGATTAGAACCCACAATTCTTGCTACTCTTCCATCCAACAAATCAAATACTGCTGCCAGGAGAACAAGATAAGCGGCAGTATCCAATTGATTTCGAAAAACCATTACAGTAGCAATACAGCCACAAAATAAATTAAGGCAAGTAAGGAGATTGGGAATTTGTTTTTTCATTTTTTTTCAGAATAGTTTTGCAGATGTTTTTGGAACAATAAATTGTTCACCTATGAATTTGCGCCATTCACATAATTATTTATCAGGCCTATAAATCGATCGTTTTGAAGAGCAAATTTCTAGACAAATAAAGCATCTGTATCTGTAAGAATTGAGTCAAAAGTAGTTTTTCCTGATGAAATAACAACAACCGAGAAATTAACACCTTCGTTTTATTGAAATTCAGACCCTTTTAGTTAACAATAATCGTAGTTTTCTCTTATTTTCAAGTGTATGAAAAAGTGTTAGAAAGCCCGTCAATATTGGCGTTTAAAGAGGTAAAGCCATAAACATTCCGGCCCAACTTTCTGTATAATATTATGTTCAAAAAATAATTACCGTTCGCCAAAATCTCAATTTGTGTAATGCAGAAAATATTAACTTCACCAATGAAGTTCTCTCACAATAATTAAAATATAGAAATGGTTTGTTCGTTTGTCGGGCTGAACCATAATAGCCATAATATGAAATTATTAAACCTTATTTTTTCTGCTTCAATCTTGTCAGTGATTGCTACTGCAAGCTTTGCTCAGGCTCCGAAGTATAGTAACGAGTTTCTTTCCATCGGTATTGGTGGAAGAGGAATGGGTATGGCAGGAGCAGTTGTCGCCAGTTCGTATGATGCCACAGCAGCGTTTTGGAATCCTGCAGGTTTGAATGGTTTTGAATCCAACCTACAGGTTTCAGCAATGCATTCAGAACTTTTCGCCGGAATAGCGAAATTCGACTATGCCACAATTGCTACTCATATCGATGACAGACGAACCATCGGATTTTCGATCATTCGTTTTGGAACAGATGATATACCCAATACGTTAGATTTAGTAGACGCTTCCGGATTTATCGATTATTCGAAGATCACTAGTTTTTCCATTGCTGATTATTCTTTTGTTTTTTCATATGCAAAAAAATCTACTATACCCGGATTAAATTTCGGAGGTAATGCAAAAATAATACACCGTACCGTTGGTGATTTCGGGAAATCCTGGGGATTTGGTTTTGATCTGGGTGCACAATATGTAAAAGACAAATGGCTTTTTGGTGTTCATGCAAAAGACGTAACTTCCACATTTAATGCCTGGAGTTACAATACAGAACTCCTTGAAGCAGCGTATACTTTAACGGGAAATGAAATTCCGAAAAACACTACTGAAGTTACGTTACCAAAATTAATTCTTGGTGCAGGTTACAAATGGGATTTATCAAAAAAAATATCTCTCTTAACAGAATTGGATGCTGACATGACATTCGATGGTCAACGAAATGTATTGATCTCTTCTGATCCTGTTAGTGTAGATCCTCATTTTGGTTTTGAACTTGGCTACAATGAATTTATTTTCTTACGTGGCGGAGTTCAAAATATTCAGAAAGTAAAAAACTTTGACGACACTAAGAGTACAATCATGCAACCCAACATCGGACTTGGAATTAAACTAGGTAAATTAACGATTGATTATGCCTTAACTAATTTAAGTTCTTCTGAAATTCTGTATTCAAACGTCTTCTCTCTAAAGTTAGATATCAATAAACACAGTTCTCCGAAATAGAAAATCCAATGAAAAAACTTTTACTTCTCCTGAATTTATTTTTTATTTCATTCCTTGGAAATGCACAAGGACCTTATGAAAACGATTGGATAAAATA
>CAYHCU010000482.1:0-2016 GCA_964355035.1 uncultured Flavobacteriales bacterium
TTCCAAAATCTGCAGAGCTAAAAGAAATCAAGGTAACTTTCATCAAAGAGAAGAATGCCGGCGATATATTTCTTCCATACAAGCGTGATGAAAATTTCTCTCGCCCTTGGGCAATTCCGGGAGTGAAAGATTTAGAACATCGTATTGGAGGACTTGAAAAGCAACACGAAACAGGAAATATCAGTTACGATGCAGCGAATCATGAGTTCATGATAAAAATGCGAGAAGCTAAAGTTGAAAAAATTGCTGATTATATTCCGGCACAAGATATTGAAGTTGGTTCCGCAAAAGGGAAACTTCTTGTTCTTGGATGGGGTTCAACATTTGGCGCCATTAAAAGTGCAGTATTGCAAGCTCGTGAGAGAGGGTATGATGTATCACATGCTCACGTTCGTTACATTAAACCATTCCCTAAAAATCTGGGAGAAATTCTTTACAACTTCGAACATGTCCTTATTCCTGAAATGAATTGTGGTCAATTGATCCGAATCATTCGAGATAAATATTTAATTCCGGCAGAAGGATTGAATAAAGTTCAGGGTATGCCATTTACAGCAGAAGAGATTCTTTTGAAGATTGAAGAGAAGCTTAAGAAATAATTTCGGATTTCGGAATGCGGATTTCGGAATTTAGCCAATTCGTAACTGAAAAGATATTAGTAAAAAAAAGAAGTTGAAATAAAAGCATGGAGTATTGAATTGGGATGCAGCCAATCCGCAATCCGCAATCCGAATTCCGCAATAAAAAAATAAAACGTTAACCCCAAGGCCAGCAGCCAAAAAACATAAAATACTATGGAGCCCGTTGTAGAAAAGTTTACAAGTAAAGATCTCGTAACAGACCAGGAAATCAGATGGTGTCCGGGATGTGGAGATTATTCCATTGTCAAACAAGTACAAACGATCATTCCTGATTTAGGAATACCTCGCGAAAATATCGTATTCATTTCCGGTATCGGATGCTCATCTCGTTTTCCGTATTACATGGAGACGTATGGAATGCATTCAATCCATGGACGTGCAGCAGCAATTGCCAGCGGATTAAAAGCTTCGCGACCTGAACTTAGCGTTTGGGTTGTAACAGGAGATGGTGATGCACTTTCAATCGGAGGAAATCACACGATCCACATGTTGCGTCGTAATTTCAACTTGAATATATTATTGTTCAACAATGAAATTTACGGATTAACAAAAGGACAATATTCTCCGACTTCAGAGCAAGGAAAAATTACGAAGTCAACACCAATGGGTTCGATCGATCATCCTTTCAATCCAATTGCTTTATGTATGGGTGCAGATGCAACATTTGTTGCAAGATCAATGGATCGTGATCCAAAACATTTGCAGGCCGTTCTTCGTCGTGCAAACGCTCACAAAGGAGCTTCTTTCGTTGAGATCTATCAGAATTGTAATGTGTTTAATGATGGAGCCTTCGAAGTGTTCACAGAGAAATCTTCTAAGAAAAACGAAACGCTTTTCATGGAAACAGGAAAGCCGTTAATATTCGGCGACAATAGCGACAAAGGAATTCGTCTGGATGGTTTCACCCCGGTAATCGTTGACTTAAATAATGGAGCTTCTGCAAATGATATGTGGATTCACGATGAAACAGATCGCGTAAAAGCAGGAATCCTTAGTCGCTTCTTTGACAATCCGAAAAACCCGAATCACTTACCTCGTCCGTTTGGAGTGTTCTATGTAGAAGAAAGAGAATGCTACGAAGATCAAATGGCGCAGCAACTTGTAGATAGCAAAGCGAAAAAAGGCGCAGGCGATTTAGATGCTTTGCTTTCAGGAAGAGAAACGTGGACGGTGAATTAAGTGAATTAAGTGAATTAAGTGAGTGGTGAGTGGTAATTAGTGAGTTACTCGCAATAAATTTTAAGGCCTCGTAATCGGGGCTTTTTTTTTGGGGTCAGTATCAAAAGTTGGGAGAGATTTAATTTACGAGTGTTTTCAAAGGTTTGTTTACTGCTAGTAAAGGTGAATCCAAATAGGTATTTGCGAGCCGCCGTTC
>CAYHCU010000483.1:0-2002 GCA_964355035.1 uncultured Flavobacteriales bacterium
GAGTAGTAAATTCCTAAGGAATCTCGTAGCCTTACCTTTCTGCCCCCCTTTAAACTGCGCTTGCGTATCATCCTGATTAGGATCTCGTCGTTCTCGAGGTACGGCAGCAAAATTAATCCGATTTTTCATTTAGAAACAAATTAGGCGAGAAATTTTGTTTTCTCCCCAGAAAATGAATGTGGTCCGAAATAATTGCAGTTAAATTTTCTCCCGCAGATAGCGCGGATTCCGCAGATTTTTCGCAGAGTTCGATTAAGAGAAGAATTGCTCTTTTTCGAAAAAAATATTTTTAATGAACATTAAGTTGAATTCTATTTCAAAAGCTTCTGCACATTTTTCTACAGGGTTAAATTTTTCCAGTAGAGTACGCAGGAAATAATTGCAGTTAAATTTTCTCCCGCAGATAGCGCGGATTCCGCAGATTAAATGAGATATAAAAACCATTTACTTTTCTGAATATTTTCTGCGTTTTAATCTGCGGGATCCGCGCTATCTGCGGGAGAAAAAACCAACCTTCCATAACCCATTTTCCCTTACCTTTATTCCCTGAAAGAAAATCTTTCAATTAACTAATACTTCCTTATGCCTTTCTCCTCACTCGGACTATCTCCAGCATTAATACAGGCTTTGGCCGATCAAAAATATTTGGAGCCTTATCCGATTCAGAAGGAAGCGATACCGGCGATTTTAAGAGGGAAGGATGTATTGGGAATTTCTAAAACAGGATCCGGGAAAACAGCGAGTTATGTATTGCCTATCCTGATGAATTTGCAGGGGAAAGCGCCTTCGAAAAATAGATTTGTTCAGGTTTTGGTATTAGTGCCAACGCGTGAATTAGCGGTACAGGTAAACGAAGTGTTTCAACTTTTTGGGAGAGCACTTTCTGTTCGTGTGAAATCAATGGCAGTTTATGGTGGGGTTTCAATCAATCCTCAAATGAAAAGTTTGCAAGGTGTAAGTGTTTTAGTCGCTACACCGGGAAGGTTGCTAGAGTTGGTCGATTCAAATGCTGTTCACTTGTCTGAAATTGATACGCTTGTTTTAGACGAAGCAGACAAAATGCTCAATCTTGGTTTTCAAGAGGAGATGAAACAAATTTTTTCTCTACTGCCTAAAAAGCGGCAGAACCTTTTATTCTCTGCAACATTGAGCGATGATCTCAATAGCATTAACCAAATACTTTTGAATAAACCTTTGGTCATTAAAATTGAAACTGAACCGGAGAATGAAAACCTTGACTTAATAAAACAGTTAGCCTATTTTGTTTCTGAAGAAAATAAAGGTCCGCTGTTGCGATATTTAATTAAGCACAACGACCTGAAACAGGTTTTAGTTTTTACATCGTCAGTTTATAGAGCAGATAATGTTGTCGATAAACTTAAAAAGAATGGAATTGATGCCATGGCTATCCACAGCAAGAAAAGTCAGGGTGGGAGAACGGATGCCCTCACAAAATTCAAAGCGGGGAAGCTCCGAGTACTAGTTGCAACTGATCTGATTTCCCGCGGTATCGATATTACATTTTTACCGCATGTGATCAACTATGAATTACCACGTTCACCGAAAGATTATATTCATCGTATCGGAAGAACAGGTCGTGCCGAAAATCCTGGTGAAGCTATTTCCTTTATTACTCCCGAAGACCAACATCATTTCAGAGTTATACAAAAGAAAATGGGGAAGTGGGTGACTATGATTGATAGTGAGGGAATGGATTTGAAAGGTGATTTGATATAGAATAAATGTTTGATGTAAAATATCGGGTCAATAATAATAGTTGGGGATTGATTGCGAGGGCGCTTAAAATTTTCCCCGCAGATAGCGCAGATTTACGCAGAGAAAACCTGTCGGCATTTGTTTCTGCGGGATAAAAAAATAGTGCTTCAGCTTTATTCACTTGCATCAAAGGAAAAAGGCGATTTTACGTTCACAGCTAATGCAGTATACATCTCGTCGCCTTACGATACTCCTCCTCCCAATAATGCAAACTCTGTGTCATCCT
>CAYHCU010000484.1:0-1992 GCA_964355035.1 uncultured Flavobacteriales bacterium
CACTGAGATAGTGTTTCCTGGTGCTTGAATGTGGATACTGGCAGGTGAGCCAGTTCGAAAATTGGGTGAGTTTTATTTGCATGGTAATCTCCTTTAATGGAGAAGTTACCATGTAATTTCATCTATCTGGCAGTGTTCCCGAAAATTCAAAAAACTCGCCAGTACCAGTTGACAATAGGTTTTCAATTGAAGCGAAAGACATATATCTCGTTTCTGAAATTAATAAACCAGATGGGAGTTTAGCGGAGTCGCGAACTATATAACAATTATTTTCTACATCTTTGGACCCTTCAAAAGTTGTAGATAAAATAAGTTGCTTATCTCTCCATACTAAGTAAATTTCACATATTACTCGTTCTGCGCCGAGATTTTGATATCCTATGTAATCAGGATCACCCAAATAATTAATCGCTTCGTCAACTCTGATATCGTAATTCAAAAGAAGTGTAATCTCAGTAAGAATATCATCCACAACTTTCATCTTTAAACACGGTGTTTCAGGATATGCGCAATCCGCAATAATTTCTACCCCAGGAGCAAAACCATTTAAATTTAGGTTTGGTAGAGATTTTCGATAAAAATAAATGGTGTTCTGATCTACGAAAGTCAGTGTAGTTAATATCGACACTACATCGCTTTCGCTCGATTTTCCAATCTCAAGTCCATGCCAACATGGCGCACGACAAGGAATACCTGAAAAGGGGCTTTTGTCGGTTTGATTAGGCGTAAGAGTTGGTTCAGTTGAAGTGTGAAGTTTAGAACATCCGAATAAAAATATTCCAATTGCAATCATCAATAAAATCTGATAGAAGAGGCGAAAGTTGGTTGTCATATATTCTCCGAAAAGTTTATGGGGCTTTCAAATCCTTAATAACTTGTTCTATGTAACTTCTTCTTTCAGAACCTAATAATGGCCCTGCACTTTTGAAGGATGGGTAAACATAGACAGCGAAACTCTCAGCCCAATCTTCCCTTATACCAGTCGTTGCATAACCGGTAGGTGGCGACTCAATTTCACCTGCTTGATCATAAACAAAATGGCAATACCCTCCTCCCCCGCGACCCAAGGGCTCTGTAACACACACTTCCTTATATGATTTTGTACGGGACGCCATGTCAGTGCTTAACTGAAATATTTTGTACTGCCGAGTATCCCAAACATGGGCAAATTCATGAACAATTTGCCCTTTGGCCCAAACATCTCGAAGGGTAGAATCAAATACATTATTAGGAAGAATTACGTTATTTAGTGAATACGCTCCACTGCCAAAGATGTATTGGGCTGGATGACGATAAAGTCGGACAGGTTGCCACCTCATCGCTGTCCAAAATAGCCCAGATGTTCCTAATGTTTTAGCCATATCCTTTACCGCTTCTAAAGTCCATTCAAGTTCTTGTACAGATCGCCAATTTCCTTCAACCCATTGGCAATTTACCAGAGTGTTTGATGGGTCAATGTACATGTTGGGATAATGAATGAACTCATTCATATATCCCCAGTCTTTCTTAATGTGTACGTTGTAGATTGTACTTAGCTTTTCCACTATCAATTCTGCCCTTTTTCTCTCGCTTGGTTTCTCAGAAATATGCCCGGAGGGGTCAGTAAAATTGATGGGATTATTTCGCACGTAGGCAAAGCGGTTCCAGTCCGCTGGGATGCGGGGGTCGGGTACAATGGTGTCTGGTTGAGTGAACTGGTTTATACGAGGGTTGTAATACCTTGCCCTCAAATACAGCAACTGTGTGGAATCCCCATAAGATGCATTGAAAAGCTGAAGTCGGTGTAGGGTGTGTTATTGCCAAGGGATAGAAAGTGCACCTTTGTGCAAAATAATAGCTTCCACTTGAATTATAGCACCTTGAAAATGGATGCTCATAACCTCTCTTGTGCGAGCATATTCCGCAATTGATCAAACTCAACCACTCTTATTCATTGAGACTTGCAAACGCGTAGGCTGATTAAATATAGTCGCACATTATTTTCTTCCATGG
>CAYHCU010000485.1:0-1987 GCA_964355035.1 uncultured Flavobacteriales bacterium
CGATACTTATGTTTATCGTGTTTCAACGTTAGATGTCAACGAAAAACGCGAAATTCATGTTGGTCACGTGAGTTTAGTTAGGTAATAGGAGGTTATGAACAGCATTGAAGCCAGTCCTTAGGGCTGGCTTTTTTTTGTTGAAAACTTTGTTTTGAAAATAGTATCCAAAATGAGATGAAAGCGTAAGAAAGCCCATATTTTAGTAAGATATTACTAAAACAACTGTGATAACAATTACTTTATGGCCGAGCTAAAAAACAAACATGAAATGGTTATCGATATCATTAGCCAAGTGGCAGCTATTGCTACAAAGCTAGGGATACTCGTTAACAACACGGAAGACATTGCATTAGATGGGAGACACATCACAATTAAAGGAAATAAACTCTTGTATTTTGGGAGTTGTGGTTATTTAGGCCTTGAGCATGATGAGAGATTAAAAAAAGGAGCAATTGATGCCATCCATAAATACGGAACCCAATTCTCATCTTCCCGAGCTTATGTTTCATCTTCTTACTATCAGCAGTCGGAGGCTTTACTTAGTCAAATGTTTTTTAATCGTCCTGTCCTGTTGCTGCAATCACTAACAGTAGGGCATATGTCTAATATTCCAATTTTGGTTGGGAATGACGACGCGGTCATTATGGATTCAAAAGTTCATGATAGTGTTCAGACAGCAGTTCAATTTTTAAAGAATAGAGACATACATACAGAAATCGTTCGACACAATCGATTGGATATGTTAGAAGCTAGGATCAAGTCACTTAAAAATGATTATAAGAAAATTTGGTATATGGCCGATGGAGTGTATTCGATGCAGGGAGATTTAGCGCCGATAAAGGAACTCTATCGTTTGGCTGATCAATACGAACAACTGCATTTATATATTGATGATATTCATGGCATGAGTTGGACAGGCCCAAATGGTACCGGTTATGTAATGAGCCAGGTAGAAGAGTATCACCCTCGTTTATATCTAACCACCGGTCTTACGAAGGCCTTTGGTACAGCAGGGGGTGTACTTGTGTTTCCTAATGCCGAGTCACATCTTTTGGTGCGGAATACGAGTAAAGCTTTTATTTTTTCCATTCAGATGCCACCAATGGTTTTAGGGGCAACAATTGAATCTGCAAAGATTCACCTAAGTCAGGAAATCTACGGAATGCAAGATGAGTTAAAAGAAAAGATTACGTATTTTAATATGACAGCTAAGAAACTGGGTCTGCCATTAATCACAGAGACGTTATCTCCTATTGCTTTTATTGGAGTAGGAAAGCCTGATGTTGGTTATAATATGGTTCGCCGAATGATGAACAGAGGCTATTATTTTAATTTAAGTGTTTTTCCTAGTGTGTCATACAACAATACCGGATTGAGAATTCCTTTAAATAGATTGCATACATTCCAGGATATTGACAACTTGTTAAATGAATTGGCGGTTCAATTGCCTATGGCTTTAGAAGACTCTCACTCAAGTATGCAGGATATAATAAAACATTTTAAATTGGTTGCTTAAAACGAAAAAAGGGTTCGATTTATCGAACCCTTTTTAATAATAAACATCTTTTCTATTATGGCTGTTTTGATAACTGCCAAAAGTTATTTAGAATGCTAACAGAACCTAGAAAATTTTCGAATGAAACAGGTTTAAGTATATAACCGGCGACATTATAGTTATAAGCATCGAATCGATCTTTGTCATCATTACTTGTGGTTAGAATAAATACACTGATATTATGAAGATCCTTATCAGCTCTCATTTCTTTCAAAAACTCGAGACCGTTCATTTTTGGCATGTTAATATCCAAAAGGATAATTCGCGGCAAAGGTGAAATTTTTTCAACACCATTGGTGCCACGAAGCAAATCAAAAGCCTCTACACCATTATGGACAATTGACAATGGATTTAAAATGTTGCTCTTTTTGAAGGCTCGCACCACATTCATACAATCTACTTCATCATCATCAACGAGTAGAATATTGACTA
>CAYHCU010000486.1:0-1966 GCA_964355035.1 uncultured Flavobacteriales bacterium
GTTGACATAAAAAAACCTCTTTTCAGAGGTCTTTAATATTATTTAGCCGGTGCCGGTTGTTGTGCCGGTTGTCCTGGCTGGCTTTGCTGTGGCTGCTTCTGTGCAGGAACATTTGGTTTTGTGTTTGCAGGAACATTATCAATTTGTTCTTGCATACTGGTTCCTACGTTTCTGTTATCTTGGTTAGGTAAAGCCATTCCAGCTACCAAACACAAAGCGATTAATGTGAAAACTAATCCCCAAGTCAATTTTTCAATGAAATCGGTCGTTTTTTTAACGCCCATTACTTGATTTGAACCAATGATGCCGGAAGAAATTCCACCACCTTTAGGGTTTTGAACTAATACTACCAATACTAAAAGTACGCTGGTAAGAATAATAAGTACGGTAACTGCTCTATACATTATAGGTCTTGTTTGTCCGGATTATTGTGTTGATTATCTATTTCTTCAATAAGGGCCGCAAAGTAAGCCTTTTTTTCGGGATGAAGCAAGATTAATTTTTGATAAGCCGAACGAGCTTTCAAAAGTGCTCCTTGATGTCTATAAATCTTGGCAAGTGTTTCAGAAACAAGGTCTTCGTCATCCATGATGCTCTTTTTTGCTTGATTGGCAGGGGAGAAAAATTCCGTCTTTGAAGCAACAATTCTCGGCTCTGTAGCAATAAATTTGTCAATCAGCTTTTCAACTTCGGGAGTTTTGTGTTGCACTTTTGACTGGTTAACAACTGCTTCATGACTGATATCTGACTCTGGTACTGCTACTGGCACAGTTCTTCCGGTTACCTCAGTCTTTGAAATTGAAACAGCCTGGTCATCTGCGTGTACTTCTTCTACTTTGCCAAATCCATTTCCCTGCTTTTTCTTTAGCCAATCAAAAAATGTCATTGAAACTGAAGCGTCAATTTCTTCATTTTCTCTTTCAGGTTCTTTAGTTTTTTCTAATAACGGTAATTTTTCAAGCGAATGAATAATTGTTGCTTCAAGAGCATACTCCAGTTCACCGAGATCAACATCGTCTTTTCCGTGCTCAGATTCTTTTGCAATCGATTGAATAATTGACTCGTTGAATGTCGTTTCCGTAACTATAGTATCAATTGGATCCAATGTAACCGGCGTTTCAAGAACAACTTGATCGCTGATAATTTTATTCTCTAATGGTTCATCATGGTTAACTTTCTCTTTCAGAATTTCTTTTAACCGTTCTCTGATTATATCATGCGGATCTGCAGAAGAAAAAGAGGGCTCACTTTCAGTTATTGATTCTTCTTCCTCGATGTAAAATTGTTCTTCGATTTCAAGTTTGGGTGAATTTGCGATTGTTTCGAAAACGGAAAGGTCTTCAATTTTAGTTTCAGTGAATTGGTTGTTTTCCTCTACGAAAGTTGTAGATTCTGTAAATGGATTTTCTTCTTCCGACTGCGCAATTAAATTGGATCCTGAAACAAACGGTGAAGTGGATTCGGATTCTACAAAAACAGATGCAGGCTTGTGATGAATCAATGCATATAACGATTTCCGATCGCCACAATAAGCAGCAGCGATTTTTAATTGTTTGTCGTAGCGAACGTGTTCCTGCTCACGAAATGCTTTTGCTAAAAGGGCTTGTGCTGTTTGAAAATAGGGGAATTCATGGACGTAATTTTGTAAATTTGGAATTGCTTCTTTATGAGAAGTTCCGCTTGTATCCATGAAAGAAATAAATTCTTTGTAATCCATCACCAGTTAATTACAGCTTTATTAAAAATATCATCAACTAATTGCTCATTGATCTCAGTGATAAGCTGGTCTTCAATAGAAGTTATATTGATGCTGCTTTGAAAATCGGCATATCATGTAAATGTTGTTTCAAAATTTTGTTTTTCGTCTTTCAGATTTGTAAACTTTACATTAACGGAAATCGAAAGTCGGTTTTGTGCTGCAACTTCATTGGTTTGAATGGCCTGCGGACTAACATTGTAAGCTGAA
>CAYHCU010000487.1:0-1950 GCA_964355035.1 uncultured Flavobacteriales bacterium
ATCATCTTATCGTTTGATGTTCAGGTTCTAATCGGATAGCATATTACTCTGATGATACAAGGATTGAAAATCAATCATGGGATGACAAATATTCATTAGGGTTAAATTTCAATGGTGTAGAAAATCTGGAAGTTGTAAGTGGGCCGGCAGCTTTGATATACGGAGCGAATGCAGCAGGCGGCGCTTTGATTTTACGGGAGGAGAAGGCAGAGATTACAGGTAATAAATTAGGTGATGTCAAAATGGGTTATAATTCAAACACACTTGGATTAGGAATAGAAGCCGGTTTCAAAGGGACATCTTCAAAAGGAATTTTCTATTCACTTCGTTTGGGAGGTCAATCACATACAAGTTACATTCAAGGTTCGGGAAAAGAAGTGAAATTAAACTCAGAAGAGCGGCCGTTTGCATCAAACTCTAAATTCAATTCAGCAAATGTGAAAGTTATTCTCGGAATAAATAAAAAGTGGGGAATGAGTAAAATTTTATTCTCTCACTTCAATCAAAAAAACGGTATCATTCATATACCGGAAGAAGCTCAAAATTTGCTTGACGGAATAGAAAGAGACAGAGAAATTCCTACACCTTATCAAAATGTAGCATCTGATCTAGCTAGCTCTGAAACTACCGTATTAAAAGGCAAATCGAAGATCAATTTGAATTTGTCGTATCAGACAAATGAGAATAAAGAATACAAAAACAATTTTGAAAATGTTTTCGAAAATTCCGAAATCCTGAAATTGCAAACACTCAATTTTGATTTGAAATATTCTTCCGATGCAGCAAAAAAAGTTGGCTTTACAATAGGCACTCAGGGTGGATCCTCTAAATTCGACAACAAAGGGCTTGTGAGTCGATCTCCTAATGCGAAAGAAATGGATCTTGCAGGTTATGCTTTCGTAAGATACAATATACGCAAATGGAATTTTCTTCTTGGAGGAAGATATGATTCCAAATCAGATGAATTAAGTAGTTACACCGGCAAAAATGATACTTCCGGCAGTCGACCAACCATCAATGAAAAAAACACAATTTCAATTGCAAATGGTTCTGTTGGACTTTCTTTTCAACCAATAAAAAATCTGTTCTTAAAAACAAATGCATCAACAGGATTTACAACGCCGAATTATTTGCAATTGGCATCTTTTTCAGAACATTCAAGATTGAATCGTTTTGAGATTGGAAATCTTGAGTTAAATATAGAGAAGAACATTCAAGTTGATTTAGGAGCGCAAATTGAATTGCCAGGTTTTTCTGTTGAAGTGAGAGGTTTTTCGAATATGATTACAGATTACATTTATTCATACAATACCGGCTCTGATACGATTGTTCCAATAGATTCTAACAGTGTCGATACAATCAGTGTATACAGTTTTGCGCAAGCTGATGCAACAATCAACGGTGCAGAGATTTCAGTAACCATTAATCCACCTGCAGTGCATTGGTTAAAATTAGAACTTGCATATTCCTTCCTTGACGGCAAATTTAAAAATGGTGGGTACTTACCCATGTTGCCTTCAAATAAACTCACTGCAGCAATTACTTTTTCCGGTGAAAAACTGAATTATGTTTATAAACCATATTTAAATTTTACAGTAAGAAATTATTTCGATCAAAAGAATCTTGCTGTTTCGGAAAAAGGTCGTGATGGGTATTTGCTTTTGGATTTTCACCTTGGTGGAAAGTTTAGTTGGGGAAAACAATATTTTGGAATTGATTTTTCTGTAAATAACATTTTCAATACAAATTACTTTAGTCAACTTTCTCTGCTTCGAGGGATTGGAGCAACCGGGATTTATGATATGGGAAGAAATGTAGCGATTCAGGTACATGTACCTTTTGGCTTGAATAAGTAGTCATACCGGACACTATTTTTGTTGTCGACATTTTATTATTAGGATCACCTTAAAAAGTTGGAGGAGAACTTAATTTAATGATGGTGCAGGATGA
>CAYHCU010000488.1:0-1943 GCA_964355035.1 uncultured Flavobacteriales bacterium
AAGTTTCAGGATTTCAATTAAATAACATTAAAGATAATCGAATTCCATTTTTAAGACTGAAGTTGGGAATAGTATTTCAGGATTTTCAATTACTGACGGATCGTTCTGTGCATTCAAATTTGCTTTTCGTTTTACAGGCAACAGGCTGGAAAGACAAAGTTAAAATGAAGGACCGCATTGCAGAAGTGTTGGACAAAGTTGGCTTGGCAACGAAAGGTTTTAAGATGCCGCATGAACTTTCAGGTGGAGAGCAGCAGAGAGTTGTAATTGCGCGAGCTTTGCTGAACCATCCTGAAATGATTTTAGCCGATGAACCAACAGGAAATTTAGATCCGGAGACATCAGAAGGCATTATGAAATTATTGATTGACATTGGCCATACAGGATGTTCAGTATTGATGGCCACTCACAATTATTCGTTGATTGAAAAATTTCCTGCAAGGATTATTAAATGCGAGAATGGGAAGTTGTTTGATTCGAAGGGGTGATATTCGTTGGTCGTTGATCGAAGTTCGTTGATCGAAATTCGCTGCCCAACATTCGTCATTCGTCATTCATCATTTATCATTTATCATTCGTCTTTCGTCAATTATCAATTATCAATCAACTCCATCAATTTTCTTGCTCCACTTTGGTTTGAAAAGTTTTCTCCAAGAATTTTTTTTCGCTCCCCCAAATTTTCAGCAGGAAATGATTTTACAGAAGAAATCTGAATTACTTTTTGTTTTAACTCCTCAGCAGTATCAGCAATATCACATAAAGATTCCAATCCTGTATTTACAACCATTGGTGTATTGACCAGGCAATGTTTACCTATAAAAAGTGCGGCTAAAAGTTTCAGTTTAATGCCTGTTGATTGAAACGTAGGGAGAATATTGCATTTCGCAAGAGCTATCAATTCAAAGATTTTCTCAGGCGAACAATTTTGCATTAGTTCAATGTTTGTTTTTCCTTCCACTACTTTTTGCAATTCAGCAGAAGGTTTACTGCCGGCAATAATTAATTTCTGCGGAATATCATTAAAGACTTTTTCGACAAGAAACTGTGCCGCTTCATTATTTTCTCCTATGGAAAGATTGCCATGGTAAAGGAAATAATCTGCCTTACTTTCTGTAATTGAAACCGAATCGAATGGATGAAAAGCGGGAAGATAACTTACCTTTTTCGTCACGGTTTTAAAGTGCTCTGTATCTGCAGGAGAAATAGCGCAAATCATTGAAGCATTTTTAAGAACATTTTCATATTTCAATAACTTCCCGGCTTCATTATAAAAATAATATCGCTTGAAGATATTTTTTTCAATTTTTGCAAGACTTGAATAATAATCATGTTCAACATTGTGTGTACGAACGATTATCTTTCTATTTTTAAATTCCTCATCATTCAATAAAAATGTAGAATGTAATCCCTCCATCAATATCGGAGAATTGTCTTTCAGCAACCGTTCTTTCAGCAAATCAGAATTCCGGGTAAGAACTATAAATGGCAGCGTATTAAATAATAGCGATCTAGAATTTTTTCTTGGGTAATAATATACTTCATCTGCATATTTATTGAGTTCCTTCTGCTCCGGTCTTCCGTATTCAAAACAATGCAGCGTTATTTTCATTCCGGCTTTGTGCAATGCTTTCAACTTATAGTAAACATCAATCACTCCACCATAATCTGCAGGGAAAGGAATATCAAAAGAAATAATATGTATGTGATTAGATGACATCTTTAAAGACTTCCAGTAATTTTTTTTCTTCGTTTTCCCAGCATAATTCCTGTGCTGCAATTTTCAACTTATTTTTTCATGATGCAAGTTGATCTTTATCATTAATCATTGATTGCATCGTATTTGCTATATCTTTTGTAGAAACAGTTGGATTTATTTTACCAATATTATAGTGGTTAATGATATTTTTCTCTTTCGATAATACAGAAGCTAGTACTGGTAAATT
>CAYHCU010000489.1:0-1940 GCA_964355035.1 uncultured Flavobacteriales bacterium
CCATCTTTATCGTGAGAAAAATGAGAATAGGATTGTAATAAAAGAAATCGTGACCAATGAATCAACTGAATGGTTACTACTAAAATCAAATTCCCAGTTTGAGCAACCACTTGATGACCTAAAACGGACAGACCCCAATTTTGTTTCGCGCCGAGTTGACTTTGAAGTCTTGATTCCACGGGAAGTAAATAAGTCATTCGAGGGTCTAATTTATGCAACGCTTGCCACAAATCAGCATACTCACCTACCCTTTCACATTAATGCAGATTTTTCGCCGGATACAAGTCGCAATAGCATGTCTTTTCATGACCGTTCCAATGAAGGCAATCCCGCAGCCCGTTGGAATCGTACAATAATTTCTCAGTGCGCCAAGTATGTTGCGAGTTGTATCCCTGAAATTCACGAATCTTTAGGAAACGATGTCATTTGGGAAATTCTTAAGAGTAGCTTTGCCATTGCAAAAAAGAAGAACCGCGAAATTACTCCAGATTGCTTCTCCCAATTTTGGTTCGAATCGAAGTCAGTTGCAAGCCGTTTACCAATAATTGAAAATCAGCTTGGTGAGTATTGTTTACCATGCAATGTACATCTACTAATTCCCCAGCATGACAGCCATATTGCCATCATGAATAAGTTGGGATTATCATTTCAACTTGAAGTAGATGCATCTTATATCGATATTTGTCAAGAAATTGGCGCTTCGAACATTAGTCAGAAAGTACTAGCCAAAAATCTACACCGCTTGAATACGAGTGGATTTCTTGGCCAGTTGTTAACCCAAAAAGATACTTTAAGCTCGTTGTATTCACTTGTCGAAAAAATTCTCGTGATAGAAAGACAACTTATAGAGGAAATTCAGGAACTCCCGGTTTGGTCAACAGTTGGTGACAACTTTGTCGCTTTTCAAGAGTTACGAAAATTGAACAAAGGTTTGGATGAGGAGATTGCGTCTGAGCTTTTTCCTGGAATTCACTTCCCCTCAAGATTACTTGATGATTTTAATGCTATACAAGAACAAGTTGACTCCTTGACAGGTGATAAGTTGATTTCGTTTTTAGACGACAGCACTCAACTCGAATTGTTCTTAGGAAGCAAAATTTTTATTGAAAATTCCTCTAATGCATTTGATTTCTTTACTAAACTTATTGAATGTGAATCTCTATCCAAAATTGCAATTGAGCGCCTTCGAAATATTGATATGTGGCCCCATTCTGATGGAAAATCCAGGAATTTGTTCAACTCGTCATTACCAGGTTCCTTTGTTGATCCGATAGGTGTAGGCCAACTTCTTGCGCCAGACAAATTGGGTGAATTGACCTGTAGAGTTCTGATTGATTGTCTAGGTGTGAAAAAGTTGAATCTAAGTGTGTACGTTCTGGAACTTCTGCCACGGTTTTTTGCAGAAGGTGTCCTACTTGTTTCGCAAGCGCAGAAGTTACTTGTTCAATTTGTGAATCAGCAAGGTGAATTCACTCCACAAATGCTTGATGAGGTCCGAGAATTTCCATTTATCATTACGACAAATGGGCAGATTTTGAAGCCGAAAGACTGCCTATATCCAAATGAAAATTTGGTGAAATTCTGTTCTATGAATAATTTTAGTTTTATTGACATAGAATCTGTTGATAAATCTGATTTCACGGACTCCAAAAAAATTGATACTTTCCTTCGCACTATCGGTGTAGTTTTTGAACCAAGTTTTGATCTCTTAGTTTCGTCATGGAAGCATATTCAGGAAAATTTGGATGTTCGATTTACTGAAATTCAACGTATAACTGACATTGCAGAGGGTCTTCTTGATATTTGGCAAAAGAAGTCACGGAGCTCGAAAATCACAGAAGGAGCACCTGCTACTTATGGTTTAATTTGGCCTTGTAAAAGTGATTGTGAATCCTGGCATCCTGCATCAGAATTAATACAGAGTAAGTGGAGCAAGGTGA
>CAYHCU010000490.1:0-1935 GCA_964355035.1 uncultured Flavobacteriales bacterium
TTAACCCACATTGCAGGTCTTCATGTATGAAATGTTAAAAAGCATGTGTTTTTAGGTGAAGTTATCAAGAAAATCTGTGTTGATAAAAGCTATAATATTGATACTTAATAATACGATTTTCTAAAAGTGCTTTGTAGTACAACCGGGGATTAGCCATTGATCTTGTTGCAAATTATCTTTGCTGCAATGTTTCTTAAGCCAGTATTAAAATACTTAAAAACAACAGGCGAGCACAAGATTTATTATCGGTTGTGTGAAAGTTACCGTCATGAAAATACAGTGCGTCATCATACCATTGTTCAGTTGGGCACTTTAGAGGAATTACCGTATGAATCTCAAAGGAAAAATTTGGCTCAACGCATATCTGGTTTAGTAAAACAATCACGAACTGGAATATGTGATATGTTTGAAGCAGACGATGAAGATGTTGAAGCCTTGGCTCAAAAATACTTTCTAACTATTTTAGAAAAAGAACGCATTGATTTTAGTAAGGGAAAAGATTACGAAACAATAGACACCAACAGTATAAAAAATAAAGACATCAGGGAAGTTGGTACAGAATGGTTGTGCGCACAAGTAGCGCAACAATTACAGTTGGCTGATTTTTTTGCAGAAAAAGGGTGGTGCGAAAACGCAGTTCAACTTGCCTTAACTCACATCATAAGTCGTGCAAGCTATCCTGCTTCAGAATTACGCACTTCGCAATGGATAAAAGAAAATTCTGCTGTATGCGAACTAACAAATTATGCTGAAGGAAAAATCACAAAAGATAAACTCTACGGTATCAGTAACAAATTATTTAGTGTAAAAGATGAGCTAGAAAAACATTTGAGTAAACGCACCAATGAGTTATTTGATTTACATGACACCATTTATATTTATGATTTAACTAATACCTATTTTGAAGGTCAAGAAAGAGACAGCAAGATCGCCCAGTTTGGGCGCAGCAAAGAAAAAAGAAATGATTGCAAGCTCATTGTGCTTGCATTAGTTGTCAATACCGAAGGGTTTATCAAGTATTCACAGCTATTTGAAGGCAACCTTACGGATAGTAAAAGTTTATTAAAAATCATAGAAGAATTGAACGACCGTACTTCTGCTAGCGAAAGAAAGCCAACAGTAGTAATGGATGCTGGAATTGCTACTGAAGATAATATTTTATTACTCCGAAAATATGATTTTAAATATATGGTTGTGTCCAGGTCATCATTAAAAAAATATACTGTTGATATCCAGAGTAATCCCGTTATCATAAAAGATAAAAAGGGACAACCAATTACATTGCAAAAAATAAAAGTTCCGACTGAAATAGACAACTATTTACTTGTACATAGTTTGGCAAAACAAGCCAAAGAAAACAGCATGAAAAATAAATTTGCGACATGCTACGAACAAGCTTTGCAGCAAATAAAAGACGGACTAATTAAAAAAGGAGGGACTAAAACAAAGGATAAAGTATGGGAACGAATAGGGCGTTTAAAACAAAAATATCAAAGCACCAACAAGCATTACCAAATTGATATTATCGCAAATGATTTAGGAATTGTTACGGATATTCAATGGAAACAAAAACCCGTTCCTAAGCGTGAAGGACAATACCTGTTGCGAACAAATCTTGATGAAAAAGAAGAACAAACTCAGTGGACCATTTACAACACGATACGCGAAATCGAAAGTACTTTCCGTACACTCAAAACAGATCTAGACCTTCGCCCGATTTATCATAAAACAGATAGTGCAGCAATGGCTCATTTGCATCTTGGTTTGCTCGCATATACAGTTGTAAACTCTATCAGACATCAACTAAAACAGAAAGGAATAAATAATGAATGGCGTGATATTACAAGAATAATGAACTCGCAAAAAATGGTGACAACAACGTATCCGCCCCACCAACTACATATTGACGGGTAATTAATTCCACTATAGTTTTGC
>CAYHCU010000491.1:0-1928 GCA_964355035.1 uncultured Flavobacteriales bacterium
GTTTTAGCAAATAAACTGAATGCTCAAGTAGCATAAGTTAAATACATTTATTGAAGGAGCCGGGTATTTTATCCGGCTCCTTTTTTGACAAAAAAACAATTTGCTTCAAAGGGATCTAAAATTGTATCTTTGAAAATAGTGAAATAGTAGCCAATCAATTATCCATGCCAATTACTCAACACGAAATTCAGCAGTTAGGACATTTAGAGCTTTTAGCCCGACAAGTTGTGGAAGGATTCATAACAGGTTTGCATAAAAGTCCATTTCATGGATTCTCAGTAGAGTTTGCCGAACACCGTCTTTACAATAAAGGTGAATCGACCAAGCATATCGATTGGCGATTGTTTGGGAGAACGGATAAATTGTTTGTGAAACGCTATGAGGAAGAAACGAATCTTCGTTGTCAGTTAATCATTGACAATTCTTCTTCTATGCATTTTCCGGAGGATGGAAAAGTGCAAAGCAAGATTAATTTTTCTGTACATGCAGCAGCAGCAATTGCCTACATGTTGCGTTTGCAAAGAGATGCTGTAGGTTTAAGTATTTTTTCCGACAAAATTGAAATCAATACAAAAGCACGCAGTAGTTCAGTGCATCATAAAATGCTTTTCTCTGAAATGGATAAGCGTATTTCAGATACGAAGATTCAAACAGGTACAAAAACAATGGGTGCTCAGGCTTTGCATGAAATTGCAGAGACGATTCATCAACGTTCGCTTGTTATTATTTTCAGTGATATGATGGACAACAGCGAAAATCCTGAGGAACTTTTCAGCGCGCTTCAGCATTTACGGCATAATAAACATGAGGTTGTGCTTTTTCATGTCACAGATAAAAAAACAGAAGAGGATTTTAAATTTGATAACCGACCGTATTTGTTTATCGATGTTGAGAGTGGAGAAGAAGTTAAAGTTCACTCCAATGAGATTCGCGAAACGTATATTAATTCAATGAAAGAGTTCAAGCATGATCTAAAACTTCGTTGTGCTCAATATCGCATAGATTTTATCGAAGCAGACATCAATGAAGGGTATAAGAATATTTTGCTTCCGTATTTGCTGAAGAGGGAGAAGATGAGTTGATTCCTTTAGGTTAAAGGTTTGAGGTCGGAGGTTAGAAAGTTAGAAGTCAAAAATCAAAAGTCGAAAATCAAAAGTCAAAAGTCAAAAGGAGCACATTCAGAGCAGTATTAAAAATGGGCAAGTGATTCGATGCGGGAGTGTTGAAAAATTTTTCCCGCAGAATACGCAGATTTTCGCAGAAGCGTGTCGCTATTTTTTGACTTTTGACTTTTGATTTTTGACTTTTGATTTTTTTCCCGCAGAATACTCAGATTCCCGCAGATTTTACACAGGAAAAATAAGTCTTTATTGCCGTCCCTTTATTGCCGTCCCTTTTAAGGGACGGATAGAAATACAACACACCTCCGGCTTTAGCCAAAAGCGCGATTTGTATTAAGGGAGATACTTAAGTAGTAGACATATGGAAAAATCGGATTCCGTTAACTGTCGTACTTAGAAACCAACAAGGTTCTTCCAGAATGACAGTAGTTTTACTTATTAGGGAGGTGTGGAGGATAAAAACCTACAAGATTCTTTTAGAATATAGCTGTCACCACTAGCAAAATGTATTCATTTAACTAATCAGTTAAATTAAGTTCTTCCCAACTTTTGAAGGAAACCAGACTTGATGCAAGAGCGTTTAAAATTTTTCCCGCAGATTGCGCAGATTTTCGCAGAAGTGTGTCGCTATTTTTTGACTTTTGACTTTTGACTTTTGACTTTTGACTTTTGACTTTTGACTTTTGACTTTTTTTCCCGCAGCATACTCAGATTCCCGCAGATTTTACACAGGAAAAACAAGTCTTTATTGCCGTCCTTTTATTGCCGTCCCTTTATTGCCGTCCCTTTTAAGGGACGGATAAGAAA
>CAYHCU010000492.1:0-1913 GCA_964355035.1 uncultured Flavobacteriales bacterium
ATTCCAAGTATTTCAATACTCCAAACATCTGGAACGAATCCAATGTGTGCAGGAGTGTCTGCTGTTTTTACTGCAACGCCAACAAACGGTGGAACATCTCCGACTTATCAATGGAAGGTGAACGGAGTTAATGTCGGCACCAATAGTTCAGTGTACACCACCAACTCATTGACAAATAATCAAGTTGTCACGTGTTCAATAACCTCAAATGCTGACTGTGCAAGTCCAACACCTGTACCTTCATCAGGAATCACAATGACTGTGAACCCATTCGTTACTCCTTCAGTTCAAATTATTTCAAGTTTGCCTAGTCCAATTTGTGAATCTATTCCAATTACTTTTTCAGCCATTCCAACAAATGGTGGTTCTTCTCCACAGTTTCAGTGGTCTACAGATAATGGCGGTAATTGGACTTCTCCTTCAACATCAAATACGTACTCTCCAAACCTACCGGCAGGATCATTGTATTCGATTAGAGTTAGAATGTATTCAACTGCACCATGTGTAACTTTATCTTTCAGCACATCTGCTCCTTTTTCGCTACTAGTAACACCCTTTATTCCATTGGATTTGTACATAAGGGATAATAATATCCCAGGTCATGATGATATTGGATTAGAACCTAATCAACATGGTATGATGTGGGTCAGTCCAGATATTTGGACGTCTAGAACCCAGTTTGGACCTGTACAAGATCCAGAATATAATTCAAGCTCTAATAATTGGGTGCATGTTACGGTAACAAATCGAGGATGTGAAGATTATGACGGGGCTCAAGGTGCAGAACTCCATTTGAATTGGGCTAAAGCATCCCCGGCCCTGGCTTGGCCAATTTATTGGTACGGAGGTGTAACAATGTCTTGTAATGACCAAGGAGGTAATCCATTTAACGATGTAATGGGTAATGTCGTTTTGCCAGATGCATTTTTATCTATTCCGGCTATTCCGGCCAAAAGTAATGTAACGCTTGATTTTGAATGGGAGGTTCCTAACCCTGATCATTTTTATACTTGTTATGCACCCCTACCTGAATGGAAACATTTTTGTCTAGCTGCTAGAATTATTGCACCTTTTGATCCAATGTATGCCTTGGAAATTCCTTCGCAATATGCCAATGCTCGAAATAACAACAACATTGCTGTGAAGAATATAAGTATATTAAATGATTTGCCAGGAATACTTAATAATGAGGAGTGTATTAATGACCGGCAAGTCGGTGGGACTATTGCTGTCGGAAATCCTTTTGATGAACCAGATGTTTATAATTTGAACTTCATGATTGATGAAAATTTTAATGGAAAACCGATTTTCGAACAAGCAGAAATTAAAATTATTCTTGATGAGCAAACTTGGAATAAATGGCAAGCTGAAGGATCTCAAGCTGAAAACATTGAAATCAAACGAGAAGATTGTAGACAATTAATAATTACCGGTTCACCGGCAAGTTTGAAACATTTGCCTTTTGATGGTCATGAAAGAAGTCTGATTGGACTTAGTTTTAATTTCCTGACTGATGAGGTCGATGCAACTCCTGAGTTCGATTACCACGTAGTTCAAGTTCGTTACGAAGACGAAGAGGACATTATTGGAGGTGAATTATATCGAATTACAAAACCTTCCAGGTATTTGTTCGATGCAGACGGAGGTGGTAATAAAACTGTCTCACTAAAAGATAGCATTGAACTAGTTGCCGATGGAATTGGGGAGTCAGCATATTACAATTGGTATGATTCGGATGGAACCCTTTTGTATTCCGGACAAAACTATACTGTTTCGCCTGAGTTTACTAAAAAGTATAAGTTAGAAGTTATTGCTGAAAGCGATGGCTTTACAAGTTATGATTCCTTGATTGTACATGTTAAATCGTATGAAATTATCGAACTTTCACCGAATCCTACATCAGATCAATTAGT
>CAYHCU010000493.1:0-1912 GCA_964355035.1 uncultured Flavobacteriales bacterium
GCTGTTTTTATGTTCGGTGCTGCAATTGAAAATGTATGGGGGCCTAAAAAATTTCTGACATTTTACATTCTTACAGGTTTAGGCGCTGCTGTTGCACACTATGCAATTGTCTATTACCAGATGCAACCGGCAATGGCTTTCATCAATGATTATATCGATGCTCCTTCACTTACAAAATTGCAAGGATTGGTTTCATCAGATGCTTTTCAGAATTTCTCATCAAAAGAATTAATGGAACACTATAATATGTTCTCTTCCTCCTTCAATGAATTAAATGCGACTGATCCGGGAGCTGCTTTGCAATTGAGTGTCGATTTTGTAAAGGAATTCAGAACGGATGTTTATAACGCTCCTGTTGTTATTGGAGCCAGCGGCGCTGTATTCGGACTATTGTTAGCTTATGGAATGACATTCCCTGATAATATTATCTACATTTATTTTGCAATCATTTACGGACTGATTGAGTTGTTCTCCGGAGTGGCAAATGTTGCAGGGGATAATGTTGCGCATTTTGCACATCTTGGCGGATTAATTACCGGAATTATTATTATTTTATATTGGAAAAATAATAATCGCAAACGACAGAAAGACTATTTCAACTGACCTCATTTTTTAACATGTCAACTTTCAGCAATAAAATAAATACATTTCTTAAGCATGGTGATTCGCTTCAGCGTTTGCTGCTGGTAAATGTTGCCGTATTTTTAATTGTAAGAATAACTTTCGCCATTTCATCACTTTTTAATTACCCGATTTTTAGTTTTCTTGAAGTTTCATCTTTATTGGCAATTCCTTCGAATACGACACTCCTATTGAAGCATCCTTGGACAATTTTTTCGTATATGTTTTACCACTGGGATTTCATGCACATCCTTTTCAATATGCTTTGGCTGTATTGGATGGGTGCAATCATTATGGAATATCTTGGTTCGAAAAAAATGATTGGTATCTATATCATGGGTGGCTTTTTTGGTGCTTTTGCATATGTTCTTGCTTTTAACATCTTCCCTATTTTTGCTCAAAGTGTCAATGCTTCTTTTGCTTTGGGTGCCTCTGCAAGTGTTTTAGCAATCACCGTAGCTGCTGCAACTCTTCTTCCTGATTATCAAATTTCTTTAATGTTCTTAGGAAATGTCGCTTTGAAATGGATTGCAGCGGTTTCTGTTTTATTGGATTTGATCAGTATATCCGGTGAAAATGCAGGTGGACATATTGCTCATCTTGGTGGTGCCTTATTTGGATTTATCTACATCAAATCTTTGCAAAGCGGGACCAATTTAACGGCATGGATGGAAATACTTTCAGATACATTTTCAGGGAAGAAAGGAAAAATGAAAGTAGCCTATAATCGAAAAAAATCTGACGAAGAATTCTCTGTTCAAAAAAAGATTACGCAAGAACAAATGGATGAAATTCTTGATAAGATTAGTAAATCGGGTTATGGTAGTCTTTCACAAAATGAAAAGGACTTTTTATTTAAATTTAGTAAAGATGATCAGAAATGATTTCATCTGGCCATCACAATCAGAAAAGCATTTTTACCCGTATCCTTTGGGCATTGAATCTCTTTGCGCTCATCGGTCTTTCACTTTCATATCTCGCCTCTTATGTTAGCCCAAGGACAGTTTGGTGGTTGGCCTTATTTGGATTGGGCTACGAAATTATGCTCCTCATTAATGTTGCTTTTGTAATATATTGGTTGATCGCCCGTAAAAAACTTTATCTTTATTCTCTGATATTAGTTTTATTGGGAATAGGAAAGGTCTTCAACATCATCCAATTTAATTCTATTTCCAAAGACGAAAATATTTTGAGAACCGAGGGGCAGTTAAAATTAATATCATTTAATGTTCGTTTGTTTGATCTCTATAATTGGTTCCATAACAATGAGACCAGAAACAATATTTTTACT
>CAYHCU010000494.1:0-1907 GCA_964355035.1 uncultured Flavobacteriales bacterium
ATCAAAGATATTGTTCGCAAAGGGCCTTGGACGCCATCCGCATTCTGTAACCTTCAAAATATGAAGTGCTCAGTTTACATGAGCCACTACTATGATTTGTTGTTGAATAAAAATTGCGTGTTTGTTCCCATTGGAATCTTCGCAAGGAATACAGAGTGGTTCTGCGCTTCTGTTAGCGGTCATTTTGCAGAAGTCTTTATTAGACCTGATGACGGTGATAAAAAGTTTACGGGATTTGTCGCCATGCAAGAAGACGCCATGGAAACGATGCGTCGCATGTCGTATGGCGTCCTCGAAGATCATTGGATGATTGTTATTTCTTCTAGTAAGAAAGAACAGTTGGAGGCCGAATATCGATTTTTTGTAACCAAGGGTGAAGTGATTTCTGGATGCACATATAAAAATGGCGACAAGCATGAAGAAATAACTCATTTCCCGCAAGGGGCATATGATGTGGCAATGAAAGTGGCAACGAATGAATGGCAACCCGATCCCATCTATGTTGTAGATGTTGCAAAAGTTTATGGTGAATATAAGCTTCTTGAAATCAACTCTTTCAGTTCGGCAGGATTGTATGCTTGTGATGTTGAAAAGGTTGTATTGAAGGCGAATGAATTGGCAGTAAACGCATGGAAAGAAGTTTATTGTGATGGAGAAGCGGATTTTCACGATTAAAAGATTGAAAAAAGTTCTTGCATTATCTTGATAATGCAAAGCTGCCGTTCAAAAAACCTCCCTGACATACTTCACTATTAAAGATCGTGAAGTTTTCTAACTAAATTGTATTTAGTTAATACACTAGATAAATCTAGTGGCATTGTCAGTGACGCAAGATGTGTTCCATACCACCGATTATAGATATTAATAGCACTATTCAAGTCTCTATCAATAACTATGTGCGTGTTCAATCTAACCTCTCTATCTTTTAATTCCACCTTTTGCGGAAAGAGTTTGTTAGTTAAACAGTTCAATTGAGTGGTATTGGTTTCATTTATTTTTAACACATTTATTCCTTTCCATTCCGCTTTATACGTCAAGAAATCCACAAACATTGAAATATTACTCCGTCCAAAACTTCTGCTCGTTTTTTTAGTTTTATTTACTTCAAGTGTCATTAACTTCTTAACTTGTAAATCTCCTAACACGATTGTATGGTGATTCATACTCAATAATTCGTTTACCCGAGTATGTAGGTATTGTTTCTTCTGTACGGCCTTTCTAAAATACAACTTACTGATTCTTTTCGATAAGTGCTTATATCTTCGTGAGTCCTTTTTACATTTTGATTTTTTGTTTTGTATTTTTCCAATTTGTTTTGAGAAATATTTGTCAATCTTTTTTGGTTTATTGTGAATTATAACAACTTGTCCATTTGTATCGATTCCTGTTGCAAGAGTTTTAATTCCTAAATCAACGGCTAAGACTTTATTTTCAATGTGTTTTTCTAATGGTTTTTCAATTTTCATTTCGACAATGCAATGTACAATCCACTTATTATTTTTGAATGTGATTCTCATTTCTTTTATCTTTGAGTTTTCAAGATCGAAATGCGAGGCATACTTGATTGGTGTTTTATTCAGTTCCACAATGTTGTTTTTCTTAAAACTCCAACCGCACTGATTGAAGAGAATTGTGTGAAAGACATCTTCGTTTTTTAGATTTGGTGGTTTAGCAGTTTTATCTTTCTTAATGAGATTGAAGAAGGATCGATAGTTTGAATAGAGGTTATTAAGTGTTGCCTGGGAGGCTTTTGAATTTAGTTTTTCCCAGTGTTTAAATTCTGTTGTGTGTTTTAGTTGAGCTTGTAATTTATGCATGGAGTAATTTCCAAACATTTTCTTATTTTCACTATATTCCTTTTGATTTAGCTGTAGAAAGTGGTTGTAGATTTGAGTTGCAATTTGGGA
>CAYHCU010000495.1:0-1894 GCA_964355035.1 uncultured Flavobacteriales bacterium
CGTTCGGCATTTTCAATGATCATCACAGAAGCATTGGGAACATTTACACCAACTTCAATTACTGTTGTAGCAACCATGATCTGAGTTTCACCCTTTAAGAATCGTTGCATTTCAAAATCCTTATCCTTCGGTTTCATTTTACCATGCACAATACTTACGTGGTATTGGGGTGCAGGAAAATCTCGGCAAATCGATTCGAAGCCTGCCATAAGATTGTTCAGATCAATTTTTTCTGATTCTTCGATCAAAGGATAAACGATATAAACTTGTCTTCCTGCGGCAATTTCTTTTTTCAGAAATCCCCATACCTGCAAGCGATTTGCATCAAAACGATGAAGGGTTTTAATCGGTTTTCTTCCAGGCGGCAATTCATCGATTACAGAAATATCAAGATCTCCGTAAAGAGTCATTGCAAGAGTTCGGGGAATCGGAGTAGCTGTCATTACCAACACATGCGGAAAAATGTTATTCTTCTTCCATAGCCGAGAACGTTGTTCAACACCAAAGCGATGTTGTTCATCAATAACAACAAAACCAAGATTTTTGAACTGCACTTTATCTTCTATGAGTGCATGTGTACCGATGAGAATATTGATCCCGCCGTTTTCAAGATTTTCATGGATCTTTCTTCTCGCCGCAACTCTGGTAGAACCTGTTAGCAAAGCAATATTGACCTTCATATCTTTCAAAAAAGCTCCGATAGATTCAGCATGTTGCTTCGCCAAAATTTCAGTAGGTGCCATAATGCAGGCTTGATAACCATTTCCCATAGCGATTAACATGCACATCAATGCCACCATTGTTTTCCCTGAACCAACATCACCTTGCAATAAGCGATTCATCTGTTTACCGGATCCGCAATCTGTGCGAATCTCTTTGATTACTTTTTTTTGTGCATTGGTAAGAGCAAAAGGAAGATGGTGGTGAAAAAAATCATTGAAGTAATCACCTACGGTGTCAAATTTAATTCCCTGAATCTTTTCCATTCGAATCATCTTCAAATGAAGCAATCGCAATTGCAGAAAAAAAAGTTCTTCAAATTTAATTCTTGCGGTTGCCTTTTCCTGTTGTTGAAGAGATTCCGGAAAATGAATTGCTGAATACGTCTTTTGTCGGTTCAAAAATTTGAATTCTTCGAGAATACTCGGCGGCAGTGTCTCTGCCAAGTTAGCAGGAAGAGAGAGATGTAGATTTTTTTGCAATCGCAATAAACCTTTACTGTCCAAGCCCTTTAGTCTCAGTTTTTCAGTAGTATTATAAACAGGTTGCATGGAGGAGGCAACCGTCATTTGAGCTTCTGCTACCAATTCCAATTCCGGATGTACAATATTAACGGAACCGTTGAATTCCGTCGGTTTTCCAAAGAGTACATATTCCGAATTTAACTTTAGTGAAGCGGTTATCCATTTTATTCCCTGGAACCATCTTAATTCTAAAAAACCTGTTTTGTCTTCAAAACGACCACAGAGATACTTGCGCCTTTTCTCCCCTCTGACAATGAGACTGGTAATCACGCCTTTTATCTGAATATACGGCATATTGGCATTCGCTTCACGGACGGTATAGAACTTGGTGCGATCGACATAACGAAATGGGTAATGATGCAAAAGATCTCCTTGCGTAAAAATTCCCAATTCCTTCCTGAGGATCTCAGCCCTTGTGGGACCGACACCTTTTAGAAATTCTATCTTCGTTTGAAAAAAATCAGTGTGCATAACCGAAGCGAAAGTAGTGAAATACATGAAATCCGAAGTTGAATAAATGCGGAGAAAATTAGTTAATATTGAACACTTGAGTAGAAATAAAAAAATGGCAAGCACGGGTAAAAAAGAAATAATCAGGTCAACAGCATTTCCATTATTGTTTACAGCGCTGATGTGGCTTGTTGAAATAG
>CAYHCU010000496.1:0-1890 GCA_964355035.1 uncultured Flavobacteriales bacterium
AACTCAGTAAAAAATCACTTGATAAAATTTCAACTAGGAAATAGACAACATCGCATAGTCCGGGCGATTTTTTTTGCACAAAAAATTAATTAGTACTATTTCTATAGTAAATTATTCTCACCCAGATGAAAAATAAACCTCAGTTCACGCTTCTCTTTTTGTCATTTTTATTCTATTCTTTTATTGACCACGCTCAGATTCCAAGCTGGCAATGGGCAAGTATTGGTGCAGGCTCAGGTGGCGATAGAGGATATTGTACAACAACCGATAATTATGGGAATGTATTCGTTGCCGGTCAATTTTCGGATTCCTCTATCAGTTTTGGTTCTACGACATTGCTAAATTATGGCCACGAGGATATTTTTATTGTGAAGTATGATGCATCGGGAATTGTTCAATGGGCAAACTCTATTGGAGACACAGGCATTGATGTCGCTTATGGAATTGCCTGCGATACCAGTGGAAATGTTTTCATCACCGGGAATTTTCTTAGCAGTACTTTGGTTGTAGGAAATGACACCTTACAAAGTGCAGGATTGAACGATCTTCTACTGGTAAAGTATGATCAGAATGGTTCGGTTGTATGGGCACATTCTAATGGAGGTAATGGAATGGATTATGGAAATAAAATCCAGTCAGATAATAATGGCTATCTTTATCTCACAGGAAACTTTTCTAGTCCGTCGATAACTTTTGGAACAACTACATTGTTTGCTATTGGAACTAGTAAATCATTCACAGTAAAATATGACTATGACGGGAATACTGTTTGGGCAATAGGTACAGACTATCAAAGTTTTGATCAGAGTAAATGTGTTACTGTGGATGATGTCGGGAATGTTTATACAGCAGGAATTTATTATTATAGTTCGGTTATAATAGGTACTGATACACTGGCGAATCAAGGCAATTCAGATATTTATCTTGCTAAATACAACTCTTCGGGTAGTTTTTTGTGGGCGATTACTGCAGGAGGATTTCGTGAAGACGAAGTTACAGGTGTTGTCGCTGATGCAAATGGAAATGTATATCTCTCCGGGCATTTTCTTAGTCCATTTATTTCTTTTGGAACCACTGCAATAAACAACTCAGCATTTACAGGTTGGGATTTGTATGTTGCCAAATATAATTCAAATGGCAATCTCATCTGGGTTTATTCGGCAACGGATAATATTTTTGAAGATGTTTGTACAGGAGTTTCATTGAATAATTCAGGAAACATTTGTGTCTCCGGCTGGTATCAGGATTCTTTGACACTTGGTTCAACAACACTGCATAGTGCAGGCGGTACAGATATGTTCGTTGCAGGGTTTGATACTTCCGGAGCAGCGCTTTGGGCAAAATCAGCAGGAGGTCAGGACGATGATTTCACAACAGCGATAGCTATTCATTCAGATGCAATATACGTAACAGGTTTTTTTAGTAGCGCCTCTTGCATGTTTGACACTATTTCAATCAATGACCCCAATACCGGTTTTGATATGTTTCTTGCAAAACTTAACAATACGACTTCTTCGGTTTCTGAAAGTGAAATCAATAGTGATATAAACCTGTTTCCTAATCCATCAAACGGTCATTTGCACCTTACTTCTTCTATCAAAGAGAAAGGAGTGATTAAAATATATTCTGAGATTGGAGAATGCATATATAATGCAATGTTTAAGGATCACGAAGAAATTGACATCAGCAAATTTTCCAAGGGAATTTATTTTTGTGAAATGACTTTTGGCAGTGAAATTACTAAAAGAAAAATCATTGTATACTAATTATTCCGAATATGTGAATTGAATACATTATAAAATTAAGCTTAACATTTTAAATTAAACATAACACTATGCTTAAATACGCACCATCCAAATTAGCATTATTTATTTTTGTCATTATTCAATC
>CAYHCU010000497.1:0-1889 GCA_964355035.1 uncultured Flavobacteriales bacterium
AATGGAACCACCCGTATACAACTCTCCATTGAGCACTTCCAGTCTATCCACCCAAATGAATAACCCCGAAGCAGAGCTTCGAGGAATTCTTTTGATTAAAGCTTTCTATTCTCATTTATTACATATAAATCACCTTTACATTGATTGTCTTATTTTCCTTTACCTCAAAACTTGCCTTTTCAAAGTTTGGTCTGTTTGTTAAACCAATTGATTGAAAATTTGAAAAGCCAATACCTTCTATAGGCAAAATAAAACCTTTGTCAATTTTACCATTTTCATTTTCATCATGTAAAATGTTTACGGCATATGTTCCTTTCGGGAGATTTTTAAACTCGAATTGTGCGGAATTTTCTTTAAGGGTTGTTTTTCCAATTTTGTAATACTTTTCATAATCTTCATCTGGAATTGAGCCACCCTTGTTGTACAATGTAAATTGAACTACTCCCTTTGCATTCCGAAAATTCTTAACCTCAATGGTTAAGGAATAAGTATCTGCATAGGGATTGGCAAATGAATAAAGTATCAGTGATAATGCAAATGAGATTAGTGTTACGATTGCTAGTTTCATTTCAATTATTTTTTGCGATTTAATTTCTCTCCCACTGTATCCACTAAATAATAAACCATAGGCACTAAAAACACGGTCAAAATTAATGAGGAAAGAAGTCCGCCAATGATTACCCACGCAAGACCGTTTTTCCATTCTGCTGCTGTTCCTGTTGCCATTGCTATGGGAAGCATACCAACAACCATTGAAAGTGTTGTCATTAGGATTGGTCGCATACGACCTTTTCCTGCAATGATTAAGGCTTCTTTGAAATGTTTGCCTTCAGATTTTAATTGATTGGTAAAATCCACAATTAGAATAGCGTTTTTCACCACTAATCCCATTAGCATAATTAAACCAAGTAAGGCGAACAAACTCAAATTGCTTAACGACAAATTCAATGCGAAAAATGCTCCGATGGCAGCTACCGGAATAGAAAATAAAACTACAAATGGATAAACAAAATTGTCGTAAAGTGCTACCATAATCAGGTAAATCATCAAAAATGAAATCATCAAGACTGAACCTAATGCTCCGAAACTATCATTCTGTCTTTTGATGTCGCTACCCCAGGTCATTTGTATTCCGGTTGGTAAAGGATTTTCTTTCAGATAGGCCACTACATCGTCTGCTACCGTTCCTGAAGGTCGTCCCAATGCATCAGCGGTAAGTGTAACTGCTGGTTGGCGGTCTTTTCTTTCTAATAAGGACGGGGAATTGTCCTGCTGAACGGTTGCAAATTGCGAAACTTCAACTGGTAATCCCATTGGGTTAATGATGGAAAGTTGTTGCACATCTTCAAAATTTTGACGGTTAAATTCATCAAACCAAATTCTTATGGGATATTCTGTTCCGTTATCGGTAAGTGTTGCATCATCATTACCAGTAAATGCTGTTCTTAGGTTCAATCCAACGTAAGCGGTTGTTAAACCTAATCGTTGCATTTTATCTTTGTCGGGAATAATTTGGTATTCGGGACTTCCTGCTTCAACGGATAAGCGAACATTATCAGAACCGGGAATTTTTTCAATAATTGCTTTTAGGTCATTTCCGCTTTTCATTACTAAATTCAAATTGCTTCCGCTTAATGTAATTTCAATTGGTGCTGAACGAGGTATTAAACCTAAAGCTGCTATTGAATAATTTATACTTGGAAATTTTGTTTTCAAATCCTCACGGAGTTTTTTCATAAATGTTTCTGTCGGCACATTTTTAAGTTCCTTTTTGGACTTCAACTGAATTGTGAATTCTGTTTTATTGGCTGAACCAACACCCAAACTTCCAATGCCTGTGCTTGGTCCGCCAATGTTGCTGAATACTGTTGCAACTTCGGGTTGTTGAA
>CAYHCU010000498.1:0-1882 GCA_964355035.1 uncultured Flavobacteriales bacterium
TTCCGGTACCACAACGATTTCCATCACTAACAGTTGGTGCTGCAGGAGGAGAAGCGATGATAGCGTTCACCGGAATACGGGCGCTTCTGCATAAATTACCAGTTTCAATATAATATGTTGTATTCACAGAAATGGAAGGAGTAGTATAGGTTGCTCCTGATGTCAAAGGAAATCCTCCCGAAGAAACAGAAAACCAATAAATAGTTTCACTTGAAGTTGCTGTGAGAATTACAGAACCTACACCACAACGTGACACATCTGCTGTTGTTGGCGGATTCGGGAATGCATTAACAATAGCATTTACTGTTGTTCTCGGACTTTTACAAGTTGTACCGGCTTCGGCATAATATGGAGTTGAAACAGTTAAGACAGGAGTTGTAAAAGCGTCACCAACATTCACAAGATTTCCTGCTACGGGAGCATCGAACCAATTTATTAATTCCGGTGAGTTGGCAAGCAAATTAACCGGTCCTGGTCCACAACGTGCAACGTCAGAAGAAGTTGGCGCAGCAGGCAATGGAATCACAATAGCTTGAACAGCGGTTCTTGTACTCCTGCAAGTATAACCTGCTTCAATATAATAAGTAGTAGTTGAAGAAATTATTGGAGTAATGAAATTCGTTCCAGTATACAACAATGTACCTCCTACTGCTGCAGTATACCAATAAACTTGTTCTGATGAAATAGCATTTAGATCTACCGTTCCCGAACCACAAATAGAAACATCAACTGCTGTAGGCGGGGATGGAATTGCAGTTACCAAAGCAATAACTCTCACTCTTGTACTTGCACAACCACCATTTGCTTCTGCATAAAACGTATCCGAAACGGCTAAAAATGGTGTTACCCAAGAAGCACCGCTAGCAACTGAAGCCCCACCAAATTCACTAGTGTACCATACTATAGGCGAAGCAGAAGTAGCCGTCAACGTGAGTGTTCCGCTACCACATCGTGAAACATCAAAGGCCACAGGTTCTGCAGTTGAATTTATTGTTACGTGAACCTCTATCCTTTGACTTGGACAATAATCACCGGCTTCAACATAAAATACAGAATCATTCGGAATAATATTAGTCAAAAAAGAACTACCGGTTTCTAGCAAAGCACCTCCGCTTGGTGCATTATACCAATGAATTGTTGCTGTATCAGAAGCAGTAAATAAAACTGTTCCGGGACCACAACGGAATACATCATTTGTTAAAGGTGTTGCAGCTTGTGGAGTGATCGTAGCAACAGCGCTAACAAATCCACTCGGACAGTTTCTACTACTTTGTGCATAATAAGTAGTTGTTGAATTTATTACAGGTGTAATAAAAACATCACCAATCGATAACAAATTACCATTTGGAGCATCATACCAGAAGATTGAATCGGATGCCGTAGCGGTCAAGGTCAAAGAACTTGCACCACATGCTGATGAAGATGTCGTCACCGGGTCCGTTGTTGTTGTAGTAACCACAGTTACTGTTAATGGTGCAGTAATTACAGAACATCCTGCATCACTTACAGCCACGGTATAATTGCCTGCTTGCGTTGCAGAGTAAGTATCAGAAGTTGCTCCGGGAATAGGAACATTATTTCTTCGCCATTGATAGGTATATCCGGGAACAACCGTAACCTGAAGGGTTGTATTTCCGCCACCACAAATGGTTGTATTTCCTGATACGCTAACGGAGGATGTAATGGACGTGCTAAACGCTCTTCCCGGCGAGCCGCCCAGGCATCCAATTGACCAATTGGTTCCATCGTTCAAGCTTACATTTTTATTCAACAATTCGCAGGTATATCCTCCTCCATCTGCTTGCATTGGCCAAGGTGCTAGATCTTGATAAATAAAAGATTGATACAAGTTATCTGCATAATCAAACAACCTGACTTCATC
>CAYHCU010000499.1:0-1875 GCA_964355035.1 uncultured Flavobacteriales bacterium
TTTTTCTTGCTTCAATGATGCTTGGAATTGTCATCCTTGGGCACAAAATTGGAACGAATCCTTTTATACTGTTAAGAGATCATCCTGATTTCGCAAATCTTCCTTTCATTAAAATGCCAGATTATCTCAGCAGAATAAAAGATGGTCGTGGACTCAATCCTCTATTGCAAAATTACTGGATGACAATACATCCGCCTACACTCTTTTTAGGCTTCGCTTCTACTGTTGTTCCATTTGCTTTTGCACTAGCCGGTCTCATGCGCAAAAAATTTACTGAATGGATACAACCTGCGCTACCATGGACTTTCTTTGGTGTAATGATCTTAGGTACCGGAATATTAATGGGTGCAGCCTGGGCTTATGAATCGTTGAGTTTTGGAGGGTTCTGGGCTTGGGATCCTGTAGAAAATGCTTCATTAGTTCCTTGGATGACATTGGTGGGATTGGCGCATGTAATGTTGATTTTCAAACATAGGAAACGGTCTATAATGTCTAGCTATGTTTTAGCAATTGTAACTTTCCTTTTGATTTTATATTCAACTTTCTTAACTCGAAGTGGAATTTTAGGTGACTCCTCCGTTCACGCTTTCACCGATTTAGGAATGACGGGACATTTGCTGCTCTATATGTTGTTCTTTTTAGCAATTTCAACCTATTTGCTAATTATAAACTACAAAGAGCTCAAAGAAAATCACGAAGAAGAACATTTATCTTCGAGAGAATTCTGGATGTTTATCGGAATGCTAGTCTTGGTAATGGGATCAATTCAAATCATCTCAACAACTTCCATTCCTGTTTTCAACAAATTATTCGGAACAAAATTTGCCCCTCCTGCAGATCTCATAGATCATTATAATAAATGGCAGGTGCCTGTTGCAATTTTTATCAGTTTATTGGTTGGAATTGGACAATACTTCAAATATAAAAAATCGGACTGGAAAGAATTCAGGAAGAAAATTACATTGAGCGTTGTACTATCACTTATTGTAACAGGATTAAGTTCATTTTATTTAGGTCAATATAGAATTCATTACTATTTTCTATTCTTTGCTTCAGTGTTTGCTGTTATAGCAAATGCTTCCTACATGATTACAGTATTAAAAGGCAAACTTGCAAATTCGGGTGCATCAATAGCTCATGTTGGAATTGGACTAATTTTACTGGGAACATTAATTTCTAATTCAAAGAAAGAAGTCATTTCAAGGAATCTTAAAAATGTTGATTTAGGTAAGGAAATGTCCAACAAAGAGAATATCATGATAGAACAAAAGCTTGATACTCTTCCAATGGGTGATTACTATGTTGCCTACACAAAACGTGAGAAAATCGGCGTCAATGTCTTTTTCAATATTGAATATTTTAAATCAAACCCAACCACCGGAGCAAAGGAAAAGCAATTTGAATTACAACCTTTCGTTCAATTAAATGACAGAATGGGAAATGTAGCAGAACCTGCTACCAAACATTTTCTCACCAAAGATATTTACACTCATATCACTTTTGCTGAATTAGAAAAAGCAAATGGTGAACCTGTGGAAGGAAATGGAGGCAATGAATATCAGGAACCAAAAAAACAAATGCTTGCCGTTGGCGATACTTTTGTTACGAGCAACAGCTTTGTAATTTTACGGAGCCTAAGAAAGGACATGGATAGAACTGAATTTCAATTAAAAGATTCTGATCTCATCGTTGGAGCAGATTTAATTATTCAAGACATCAACAAGAAAATCTATGAAAGTCAGCCGATATTTATTATCAAGGATTTTTCTATCTACACAAAAGCAACAGAAGTAAATGAATTAGGCCTAAAATTTGATTTCGAAAAAATTGATCCGGCTACAGGGAAAATCGAAATTGCTATCTCGGAAAAGAAAT
>CAYHCU010000500.1:0-1871 GCA_964355035.1 uncultured Flavobacteriales bacterium
GAATTCCCTGCGACATACTTCCACAACTGTACTGATGACAATCAAAAATGGTCAACATTCTTGATGGTAAAACATCAATCAACGCTCCCGGAGCCATGACCATATTTGAGCATCCAGTGAAGGTAAAGTTGGTGTCTACAGTAAAAGTTCCGACAATCAGGATTTGATTTTGAGTGGAGATTATGTTTGCTCCATATTGCTGAATAATGGTATCCACTCCATCACTCATTCTAATGCCCCGAAATAGGCATTCGTCCTGTTCGTGTCTGCGGATGGGTACTCTCAGCTCTCACACAAGCTTTCACTCATCCAACCCATCCGCTTCTCTTTTTAGCTCGCCGGCAGACTTCCGGTGGCTGCGGCACTCCAATCCCTCACTGCCTTGTGTAGTTTCCTTCCCGCATAAGCTAACACACCTACATAGGTCAGGCGGGGAAAAACCCCGCTATTCTTCCCACCACCTGGAAGTTACTCGCAACGCCCTTTCGTTATCACTTCAGGGCTATGGCCTGCTCACATTTGGGCTTAGGCCCAAGCTTACGCTCAGCTCAAGGCTGTTGTTTCCGGACGAAGTGTCGTATAAGTACGATTGGTTATTTCAAATGACCTTCCTTAATTTATATATTGAACTCACAACCAAAGAATTGTATTTCAGATCTACAATTCTTTGGTGAGAACAAACAACCCATATTGTCCATTAATAAAAAACATGAAATCTAAAATTGCATTAAGTATTTCTTCAATCTGCATCGGATTGTTAACTGGATTTTCGATTTCACCTGTAATTCACATTACTATAGCTTTTCTTATTACAATTCTAATAGGCTCAAATATTTTAAAACCATTTTTAACATCGGTTGCTACTGACAGAGAATATATTTTAATAGCAATCTTGTCTGTAAGTATAACAATTGGTGCATTTTCGGGAATGTTTTTTCGTAATTATTTATCTATACATTATTCCAGCTTAGAAAAAACAATTGAATCACACGAAAAAAATTCTAAAAATAATGTCAACCCGAAAAGTGATTGGGAGTTACATAGTGGCAAAGGTGAAATTTATAGCAAATTATCATATGCAATTGAAACTCAAAATCCAGGCAGAATAAGAAGTGCACTATATTCATTCGATGATTCCTTAATAAATCAATTCTTAGATCATTGTACAGATAGTACAATGATCTTCTCTTTTGCTAAGTATATTGAAGTCAATGAATAATAAAATAATAATAAGTCTGCTTTTTTTAATTTATGTATTAAATTTTTCTTTAAAATCAAAAGCGGAATGCGAACCATATATTTTTAAAGTTAATTGTACATTTATTGAAAACGGAAGTAAATTTGAATCAAAACAAGCTGGCTTCAAAATTTCTGGAATTGACGGGATTTTCACGACACTTCATGGTCTAAGTCATAATTGCACAAGCAATAATATTCGGGTTTTCAGTTGTAATTATGAAATTCCAGAGGAGTATGAATTGACAGAAGTAGACATCGCAAATGACGTTGCTATAATTAAACCAAAATCAAACAAAACAAAGTTCTATAAACTAAATGACGGGTATATAATTGACACTACTTCTGCTCTCAGTTATAGAACTCACTTATTAACATTTTGGTTTCTCCAAAAGGATCCATTTGAAAATACATTTATTCAATCATTTGAATCCTCTGGGAACCCGATCCCGTTGAGCTCGTATTTAGAGAGTGTGGATTTTAAAGCTGTAGTGGACAGAAATAGTCCCTCAATTTCATCGTTAATTGCTACACTTTCGACTAAATCTGATACTGGGAGTTCTGGCTGCCCGTTACTAATTGAAAAAAATTCAAAAAAATATGTTGTTGGACTATTGAGTGGTGGTTTAATAAAT
>CAYHCU010000501.1:0-1869 GCA_964355035.1 uncultured Flavobacteriales bacterium
GTAGCATTACCTTTTTATCCCCCTTAAATGTGCGCGTGCGTGTCATCTCGAAGAGTAACTCGTCGCTCTCTAAGAACGGCGGCAAAAGCAATCCAACAGCGGGAGAAAAACAGTTTAAATTATTTCTCTCTCTGCATAAAACCTTCAATAGCGCGTATTGCATTTTGAAAACGCTCCTCTCCAATTCCACGAATAATTTGATAAGGTAATTTTCTTTCGTCGAGTTCCTTTTTATACCATTCATAAAAGAACATTCTTCTGTTTTCATTTTCTCTAACATCATCAGCAACAAAATTTATGTCAGGATAAGTTAAGAGATAAAGATCGTAAGGATTATTTTCTATTTCATCATTAACCCAAGCCGGACAATTATTGTATTTGTCAAGTAACCAAACTTTTCCATTTATAGATTCATTGTCTGTGAAAAGTAAATCGGCAGAATTGTTTAAATATTTTTTTTCTTCCTCGATTTGCTTTTTTATGCAATGTAACACATCGTCCTGTGTATACGGTTTTTTCAAATTGCCAATATAATGCCGCGAGAATTCAGGCACCCAATTGGTTTTGTAATGAATTGCAAGCTGAGCGCAAAGCGAACTTTTTGCTGTAGACTCAGGACCGATGAAAGCAATTCTATACATTTGAATTAACGTTTTTTGTATTTATTTTACTCCAGTCAAAATATCCTTTTATAGCAAGAATCAGAAAGACTAAATAAAGGATTGAAGTAAGAGGTAATCCTTTGTAAAGAAAAAGTGGAATGTAAATAATGTCGACGATGATCCATAAAATCCAGTTGGCAATCATTTTGCGTGCAACCATCCACTGAGCGACAAGACTTAGAACAGTTAAGGCTGAATCTAACCAAGGTAAGGAAGCATTTGTGAAGTGTTGAAGGAATAAAGAGAGTAAAATGAAACCAAGAAAACTGACATATATCACCTTTATTGAAAATAAATTGATTGTTTGTATGGGTATAGTGAAAGTTTTTCTACTTTTCTTCCAGTGTATCCAGCCGTAAGCAAGAAGTATGAGATAGATGCATTGCAAGAGTGCATCTGCATACAAGCGAATACCTTCTGAGGAAAACATAAAAGCGTAAATCGAGACATTTAGGATGCCGACAGGGAAACACAAAATGTTCTGTCGAACCGTTAACCAGACACCTAAAAGGCCGGTAATAATTCCCAATACTTCTATTAATGAAGACGGTTGACCAAGAAGGGTGAATTCAAACATGGGAATGATTGATAATGGACAAAGGATAATGGACAATGGACAATGGACAATGGACAATGGATAATGGATAATGGATAATGAATAATGAATAATGAATAATGGAATGCGGATTTAGGGATGGTATGCTTGATTGTCAATTATCAGCTTTCAATTATCAACTATCAACTATCAACTATCAACTATCAACTGTCAATTGTCAGTTATCAATTACCATCAAGAATGCAAGAATAACATAAAAATATGAATGTCTTATTAACCAATGAAAAATCAAGTTTAGATTTTGGAGCAAAAACAACTTTGCTTTCGAGGTTTATAGAGTCTTTAAAGGTCAGTTTTGCGAGTGCGTGTTTTCACGAAATACTCAAGCCTTTTTCAGTAAAAGAATATGTCGATCATCAAAACATGATTGTGATGGTAAATCGGGGACAAGTTAAATTGAAAGATGGAAAAGGTTATGCTCCGGAAGGTTCGTTTTATTTTTTTCCGGCCGGGAAGCCAGTCTCACTTCAATTTGGGATTGAGCCAAGTGACGAAATTGACAAGATCCAATTTGATGCAGAAGCAAATCGTCCGAAATATTACCGATCATTAAAGTCAAGCGACGATTTCAATCACATTCGAGAATACGTT
>CAYHCU010000502.1:0-1861 GCA_964355035.1 uncultured Flavobacteriales bacterium
AAAATGCAAAAATCAGGAAAACTTAAGATGAGAATTTATGCAATGATATCCAATGACTCTGCTTCACTAAAACATTTTTTTCAGCATGGTCCATTTAAAAGCGATAGACTAAATGTTCGAGCAATTAAATTATATGCAGACGGTTCTTTAGGTTCGCGAGGGGCTTGTCTGAAAAAAGAATATGCTGATCAGAAAGGTCATTTCGGCTACATACTATACTCCAAAGAATACATGAATCAACTTGCAAATGATGCAGCAGAAAATGGTTTTCAGCTTTGTTCACATGCAATCGGGGATTCAGCAAACGAAATTATTCTTGATCTTTACAAAGAACATTTGAGTCCAGAGAATAATAAACGATGGAGAATTGAACATTGCCAGGTTGTAGATCCCAAAGACAGAAAAATATTCGGCAATAGTAATATTATTCCTTGTGTTCAACCCACTCATGCCAATAGCGATATGTACTGGGCCGAGGATCGACTAGGAAAAGAACGGCTACCGAATGCTTATGCATACAAATCTTTGCGTGACGATGCAAATGGTATGATAGCCTTTGGAACTGATTTCCCTGTAGAAAATATTAATCCTCTTTTAACTTTCTACGCCGCCGTATACAGAAGGGATCAGAAAAACTTTCCTGAAGGCGGGTTTCAATTTGAAGAACGCACAAAAAGAAAAGATGCACTTCGAGCTATGACAACCTGGGCGGCCTATGCCAATTTCGAAGAAGAAGAAAAAGGATCACTGGAGGAAGGCAAATTTGCTGACTTAGTAATCCTTGATCAAGACATCATGAAGATTGACGAGAAAAATATTCCTCAGGTAAAAGTTATCGCCACCTATGTAAATGGCGAAAAGGTTTACGGCAAGTAATTATTCATTATGCGGTTTTTTGCAGCATTCAGGTAACCTGCGAAAGGCTTTTGGATTAGCTTTAAGTGAATCTGCGTCATATCCAACCTTGGTAACTTCTACCCGAATTGTATTTGCATCAATTTTTTTTGAATCATATACAACGATTAGTTCTTTCGTTTTGAAGTTGAGATCAGAACTTACAATGCCTTTCACAAAAGAAAGGTCGTGTTCGATAGTTTTCTTACATGTTCCACATACAGCAGATGTTTTTACTAAGAGCGTGTCATTCTGTGCTTGTGCATTATAAGAAAGGAAAAACACAATAATTATGATTACTTTTTTCATGAGTTTATATGTTTATTTATTTTTATTATAATGGATTATTATTTAAGAGAGAATCTAAGTCCGAGGTATATTCTTCGTCCGGAAATCGGTCCCCAGATATTTGTAGCATCAAAATTATCACCAAAGGGATTTGAAGAATTAATAATCGGATCGCTTTGTCGAAAATCCAAAATATTCTCTGATCCTGCATAAACTTCAAAGCGTTTGAATTCCTTTGTAACCTGAGCATTCATGGTAATAAATTCCGGTGATCGCAAGTCTCTTTTTCCGCTTTCAGGCAAATAAACAAATTGCAATGCTTTTTGACCTTCATAAACCAATGTGTAGTTAAACTTCCAATGACTTTTAGGAAGCGAATACGATACATTAAATAAACCACGACTACGGGTTACAAGGGGAACTTCTTGCAATTTTTCTTTGTAAGTTGATTTTACATCGTCAAACTTATAAGCAATTCGCAAATCAAGATTTTCCACGATCTCTGCATTAATTGAAACTTGTAAACTTTTACTAAAAGATTTTCCTTTGAGATTATAAAAACTGATTTCAGAAGAATCAGAGTATACATCCATAATCATTTGTTGAGAGAAATCCGTTCTATAGGCATCAAAAGAAACAGAATATTGTTTTTCGTTAATTTCAAATTTCTGTGTGAAAT
>CAYHCU010000503.1:0-1855 GCA_964355035.1 uncultured Flavobacteriales bacterium
AAGTTTCCGGTGGATTACATGGCGTAGGTGTTTCTTGCGTGAATGCCCTTTCTATCCATTTAAGAGCCGAAGTACATCGCGAAGGCAAAATTTTCGTACAAGAATACTCTTGCGGGAAACCATTGTATCCTGTCAAAGAAATTGGCGTGACAGATCGTACAGGAACGGAGATAACATTTACTCCGGACAGTTCCATTTTTATCACAACCGATTATCATTACGACGTACTTGCTACAAGACTGCGTGAGCTGTCGTTCCTGAACAAAGGAATTTTCATGAATATTCAAGACATCCGTACTCCGGATGCTGAGGGTAATCATCCGAAAGATTCTTATGTGAGTGAGGGTGGGTTAAGAGAATTCGTTGAATATCTCGACGAGAACCGCGAAAAACTTACTCCTGAGCCAATCTATATGGAAGGCGAGCGTGCAGGAATTCCTGTAGAAGTTGCTATGCAGTACAACACTTCGTTCACAGAAAATATTTACTCGTATGTGAACAATATCAATACTCACGAAGGAGGAACTCATCTTTCCGGTTTCAGAAGAGCGTTAACCCGTACTCTGAAATCGTATGCAGATAAATCAGGTTACTTTGATAAACTGAAATTTGAGATTAATGGTGACGATTTCCGTGAGGGACTGACAGCAATTATCTCTGTAAAAGTTCAGGAGCCACAATTTGAAGGACAGACAAAGACCAAACTCGGAAATAACGAAGTGATGGGCGCTGTTGATCAGGCTGTGAGTGAAATGTTAAACAATTATCTTGAAGAACATCCGCGCGAAGCAAGAACGATTGTCGATAAAGTAATTTTAGCGGCAACTGCTCGTCATGCTGCTCGTAAAGCAAGAGAACTGGTTCAGCGTAAAAATGTTTTATCAGGCTCAGGACTTCCGGGAAAACTTTCCGATTGCAGCGATAGTGATCCCGAAGGATGTGAATTATATTTAGTCGAGGGAGATTCGGCGGGTGGAACAGCAAAACAAGGTCGTAACAGATCGTTTCAGGCAATCCTTCCATTGAGAGGTAAAATTCTCAACGTGGAGAAAGCAATGGAATACAGAATTTACGAAAACGAAGAGATCCGGAACATCTTTACAGCACTCGGAGTTTTCCGTGACGACAGTAAAGAAGGCCGTCCTTTGAATATGGACAAACTTCGGTATCACAAAATTGTGATCATGACCGATGCCGATGTCGATGGATCTCACATCACAACTTTGATCTTAACTTTCTTTTTCCGTCACATGAGAGAATTAGTAGAGCAGGGATATTTGTATATCGCTACTCCTCCACTTTACTTGGTAAAAAAAGGAAAAGAACAAACCTATGCATGGACCGATGAACAACGTTTGGCGGCTATCAAAATATTAGCAGGCGAAGGGAAAGAAGAAAATGTAAATACACAACGCTATAAAGGTCTTGGAGAGATGAACGCTGAGCAGCTATGGGAAACAACAATGAATCCTGCTACCCGCACACTTCGTCAGGTTACTATTGACAGCGTAGTTGAAGCTGATCGAGTTTTCTCAATGCTGATGGGTGATGATGTTCCACCGCGACGCGAGTTTATTGAGAAGAATGCGAAGTATGCGAAGATTGATGCGTAACATGGATTGCGGAATTCGGATTTGGGTTTCGGATTTGGGTTTCGTAAGCATTGGCTCTAAACTAATACCTGAATACTTTGATTAATTAATAAGAAGAAAAATATTTAATTTAGAAAGAGGAAATTGAAGCGATTCAGTTTCCTCTTTTTTTTGAAACCTCAACTGACTTCAAGCATATAGTAGCAGTTTATACCAAAGTGAATTATATATTAGTCCAAAAACCATCTGAAAAAATATAGCTG
>CAYHCU010000504.1:0-1824 GCA_964355035.1 uncultured Flavobacteriales bacterium
GATTAAAAACTCACCACCTTTAGTTCCGACTTTTGTAACTGACATTTTTTTTCTTTTAAGATTTTAAATAACTTATAATAACTCATAAATACCTGCAGCACCTTGTCCGGTTCCTACACACATAGTAACTAAACCATATTTTTGTTTTCTCCGACGCATCTCATTAAAAAGCTGAACTGATAATTTTGCTCCACTGCATCCTAAAGGGTGTCCCAAAGCAATAGCACCGCCGTTGACATTGACAATAGAAGGATCCATTTCCAAAGTACGCATCACAGCGAGTGATTGGGAAGCGAAAGCTTCGTTTAATTCTATTAGTTGAATATCGCTTAACTTCATTCCTGCATGCTTAAGAACCTTTGGAATAGCTTCAATTGGTCCAATACCCATTACTCTTGGCTCAACACCAGCAACAGCATAATCTATTAAACGGGCGATTGGTTTTACATTCAACTGTTTCAACATTCTCTCACTTACTATTATTACAAAAGCAGCACCATCACTTGTCTGAGACGAATTTCCAGCGGTCACTGAACCCCGAACATCGAAAACAGGTTTAAGTGAAGCCATTTTTTCCAATGTAGAATCTGCGCGAGGACCTTCATCAGTATTAACTACAAACTCACGTGTCTTCCTCTTTTCATTTTCGTCAAGATAAACATCCTGCACAGTAACAGGTACAATTTCATCCTTAAATTTTCCATCCCGGATAGCTGCAACAGCTTTCATATTCGATTCAAAACCGAACTTATCCTGATCTTCTCTTGACACTTTATAATCTCTGGCAACAGCTTCAGCAGTTAATCCCATTCCCCAATAGTAATCCGGTTTTTCCTGAACGAGCTTCAAATTAGGAACAATTTTCCAACCACCAAATGGGATTGGAGACATGCATTCAACTCCACCGGCAATAATGCAGTCTGCCATTCCTGAATGAATCTTCGCTGAAGCAATAGCAATCGATTCCAATCCTGAAGCACAATACCTGTTCACTGTCATTCCCGGTACTTTAACAGTATTGAGTCCCATGAGCGAAATCATTCTGCCAATATTTAATCCTTGCTCAGCTTCAGGTGTAGCATTTCCAACAATTACATCATCAATCTGATCTTTGTCAAGACCGGGAACAATGGACATTAAATGTTTGATTACTGCAACAGCAAGATCGTCCGGCCGGGTTGTTTTGAAAATCCCCTTTGGAGCTTTCCCTACAGCTGTACGATGTGCTGCAATGATATATGCATTCATACTTAATTTTTTCTACAATTAAATTATTTCTTCTTCGGATCAGGTGAAGTTGATGGAGTAGTTGGTAAAGGAGTATTTGGTTTTGCTCCCGGCGGTAAAGTTGTACCGGATTTTTTGTCCGCATTCTTTTTGTCTGCGGCTTTTTTATCCTCCTCTGCTTTTTTCTTTGCTGCTTCGATTACTTCAATATCAAGACCCTCTTTATATGAACCTTGACCGACAACATTACCTTTTCGACTATACGATTTCCAGACACCATCTTTTTTTCCATTCTTATATGAACCATCCTGTCGAATAGAACCATCTTCAAAATATTTTGTCCACTTACCATCTTTTTTCCCGTCTTTGTAAGCTCCTTCCAACATGACCTGTCCTGAGAAAAAATATTTCGTGTACTGGCCATCTTTCACACCGGCAAGGTATTCGGTTTCTTCGCGTGGCTTATCGTAGCTATAGAATTTCCGTTGAACTCCTTCCTTTTGATCATTGATAAATTCAATTTCAGCAATCTTATCGCCAAAAGTATTGAAGAACATCCACAGTCCTTGCTTACGTCCTATTTCATCAGTTTTATTT
>CAYHCU010000505.1:0-1820 GCA_964355035.1 uncultured Flavobacteriales bacterium
CGGCGAATTAATTTTGGATCAACGAACATTTGATATCCGGGATCTGGTTCATGAGGTTTTTGAGTCGATTGAGTTAAAAGCCAAAGAAATGGACATTCGGACTGCTTTTAAAGATGGAAGTGACAAACAGTTCTATGTGGTTGCAGATAAAGACAGGGTTAGACAGGTTCTGGTTAATCTCTTGATTAATTCCATTAAATATGGAAAACGACAAGGAATCTCTTCCGTCGGTTTTTATGATATGGACGAAAAAATTCTTATTGAAATTACAGACAACGGTATTGGTGTGGATTCAAAACATTTGCCAAGAATATTTGAAAGGTTTTACAGAGTAGATAAAAGCAGATCGAGAGAGCAGGGCGGTACAGGTTTAGGATTGGCAATTGTGAAACATATAATTGAAGCACATCATCAAACAATTAATGTAAGAAGTACCGCAGGCATAGGAACTACGTTTGCATTTACATTAATGAAAGCTAAATAAATATTTTCTTCATTTTAAAATGTTGTATTTTCCCAAACAACAAATACGATGTTGAAACAGTTTCATAGCCGTTTTTTTCATAGAAAGCAATAGCATTCTCTCGTGCATCTAAAACTATTGTTTTAATATTTTTCTCAAGTGCGATCTTCTCAAGATGATTCATCATTAAGCTTCCAATTCCTTGCCCTTGACATTCATTGCTTACAGCCATTGAGCGAATTTGTGCTTCATCATCAGTATTGAATTGTATTCTTCCTGTAGCAACTGAAATACTTTCGGAATTTTTTACCAAAATATGAATAGAGCTACTTTCAGTATCATCTTTTGTCGAGCTCACCGGTTGGTTCCATGGTTTTCTTAAGACTTCATAACGGATACGATAATAGTCGGCAAGGTCATCTTGAGAAGTTGGTTCGATTATAGTAAATTCATTCATTTGCATAATTTATTTATTAATGATACAACCGATAGCCTGAGTTTTTACAGGGTTGATTAATTTTCCTTGAAGGATATTCGTCAGAGCCATATCTAGGTCATTCGTTCGAATGTTCGTTCTTTGTTTTCCCGGAGAAGAATACTAGTCATCTATATTTTTTTTGAAGTTGGTTTATTGTTAAAGTGTAATTTTGAGAAGCAGGGCAATCAGTAAGTAGAAAAAAGAAAACAGTTGCTTTCGAAGTTTTAATAGATAGAGAATTAAAATATGAATTGTCTGATGTTTTTAATTTAAGATCAAATATCCCATTTGGTTTCTGAGAATAAGATTTCCCGTAAATCAGGAATAAAATCATAAGTAACCTCAGAATGCTTTTCATTTAATAGGTGAGTATGTTCGATGGTGAAGCAGTATTTAAAAAATGGCGTATGATGCGCTGCACATCACGATTGTCGATTCTAGGCTTTACGTGTTCGCGAAGGATTTCCGGGTGTGCAGAAACATATTCCGGTTCGAAGTAGCCAAAGCCGAGATAACGACCGGCTTCAATATGTGTAATGGATTTTTCTGAACCATTTCTTCCTGAACCGATAATCATGAAGTTTTGATGCGAATACTGAATGCTGTCTAATGCATTTTGTGCTCTCTCATTGTATTCTTCTATAGGTTCCTTTTCAATACAAGCTCCTTTGCAAGTTTTAACTGAATAACCGAAGCAAGCATGTTTAATGTCATTGGTGCCACACAATTTCTGACAAAGATTATTTTTATTTAGAATTCTTTGAAGTATCATTTCTGCTTCATCAAAACTTGCTGTTGTGATTAAAGCTTCGTCTGTATTCTTAACCTTAGCTGAAAATAATGTAATGTAGCCTTGTTCATTTATTTTTGTCAGTATAC
>CAYHCU010000506.1:0-1819 GCA_964355035.1 uncultured Flavobacteriales bacterium
CAGGAAGCAATCCTAATTGTTTTGCTGTTTCTAATGTTGGGGTAATTTCTTTTGTTGCTGATGACATTGTTGAGTTTCGAGTTCTGGGTTAATGGTTACGGGTTGTTGTTCGGGGCGAAATTAGTTGAAATGAAAAGACAACCATTGATAAGGTGTCAACAAATTTCTATTGAAAACTGATTTGGAATTCGGAACCTTTCAGCAAATAAAATTTTACCATGAGTGAAAAAGTTAAGAGTTGTATTTCGGGAGAAGAAAAATTACCCGCCGAATGTTACATCATGAATGATCTGCCAGATAATTTATTCAAACTTATAAAATCACAGCACCCTGCTATTCAATCATCAGATTATATCAGCATTGATGAGGTGCAACCTTTCAGGCGGAAACTATTAGAGAAAATTATTGCGGAAGAAATAAACGAGATGAGCCGCATTGATGAAATTATTTCGAACACGGTGAAAAAGGAAGAAAAAATTTCGCGTGATATTGATGAGGAGTATGACACGCAACTTTCGGTTGGTGAAAAATTATCGGATAAAATTGCTTCGTTTGGTGGAAGCTGGCGGTTCATTATTATTTTCGGTGTGGTACTTTTTGTATGGATTGTGATAAACCTGTTGGTGACAAAACCGCTTGATCGGTTTCCGTTTATTTTATTGAATCTGATTCTTTCCACAATTGCTGCATTGCAAGCTCCTGTTATTATGATGAGTCAGAACCGGCAGGAAACAAAGGATCGCCTGCGTTCGCGTCATGATTACATGGTGAACCTGAAAGCGGAAATAGAAATAAGTTCGCTTAATGAAAAGTTAGATCGGCTGCTGAAGGAAAGATGGACGCGATTATTGGAAGTGCAGCAAATACAGTTTGAACTGATGCAGGAAACTTTGGATAAGATTGCTAAGAAGGGATGAGGGGCGTGGGACGAAGGAGAGGGAGGTCGCTGATTTAAAACGCAGGGTCTCCGGCTTGAGGTCCGGAGTGTTGCATCTGATTAGAATAATTCTGCTGAGACAAAAAGCCGCTGCGGTTTTCGGAGCGGCTTTTCTATTACTTATAGAAGTTCCACTTTAAAAAAGAAAAGTGGAACTACTATCGCGACAATTCGAGAATATAATGATAAATGCAGTGTCCTGATTATAGTAACACTGCTGTGACGAAATTGTTAGTGCGACTACACATAAGATTTGCGAAGAACAGCCAAAATATTAAATGAGGGCACATACAATGCTTACAGATGGCACATACAATGCTTGCAGATGGCACTAACAATGCTTGCTGACTGTACACATAATGTTTGTTGATGGTACACACAATGTTTGCTGCTGGTACACACAATGCTTGCAACAACCAAACACAATGCTTACAGATAGCCTATACAATATTTAGTGAGGCACTTTAATTGTTTGGTGATAGCACCCACAATGCAGCCGTGATGCTATTTTCAGGAAGAAAACAGTGATATGTATTTTAAAAATTGTTACTGACGATGGAATTCAGTAACCAATGTTTTTCAGGAGGGCTGAGAACAAGTGGTGCAACTGCGATTGTGCAAGCGACTATTGTGACTTTGCAGACTGTTACTATTGATCGATTATGATTGTATAGTGCGATTAAAAATTAAAGATTAGAAATTAGAAAGCCCTCGTAGAAAATTTTTTTTCGGGGTTTTTTGTTTTGATTATTTTGCGAACGAATAAAACGCAGGGTCTCCGACTTGAGGTCCGGAGTGTTCCATCTGATTACAGTAACTTGGGACGAAAATCTTATTCGGCAATAAAACCTTAGTAGAAGAACAATTGGTACACGCCAACAT
>CAYHCU010000507.1:0-1815 GCA_964355035.1 uncultured Flavobacteriales bacterium
CTTTTTGTTGACTTTTCAACACTCAAACAGTCAACCTATATCAGGACAAGACAACATGAATCTCAATAGTTGCGAAGGGGGGTTAATAAGTCAAGGTACTCTTCCAACTATAATTCCCGGTTACATGGGTGGAATAGCCGTTGGTCAATTGAATTCCGGAATAAGATACCTTTATTATTGTGGAGGAATAGATGGACAACCGGTTGGTTTTAGAGCCAGTATTTATAAGGCTATTATTTCTTCGGGTGGGATTTCGACACCAATAAAAATCTATGAAGCGCCTAACAGTAATTTTGATTTTGAAACAAGTGAACTGGATCTTTCTCCGAATGGCACAATGCTCGCTCTTGCAACTAACGGTGAAACTTTTGGCGGCACGAGCCCTTCTACACCTCGATATTATATTGCAGGGCTTAATGCAAGCGGGGATTGGGATGGCGCTCCTGTAAAAACATTTGATATTGCAGTTAACCCCGATGTTAATTATGGTAGTAGAGGTGTAGAATTTTATTAAGAAATCATGGGCGCAACTAAATTAATGATTAGTGCCGGTGCAAAAGGGATTTACAGAATCGATCCAATGAACCCGTTAGTAGGACAAACTTTTATTCCTGGTACAGTCGATTATGGATCTTCTCAAATTGAACTTGCGCTTAATGGTTTTTTATATGCATCAAACTCAATAAATACAATTGCAATAGATGTTAGTGGAAGTGTTCCAATCTTACAGCCACTAGCGGATATTAACGCAGCATCAACTTCCTACATAGACAATGGAATTGCTCCACGATTCTATACTTTACCAGACCAAATTGATGGTGAAAATTTAGATCCATATATTCGCAGTGCTTGCAATCCGATTGATCTTTTTATTCGAGATAACGATGTAATACCAGGTCATTTCGACGCAGGAGAAGAACCAAATCCGGATCAAGGTGAAATCTGGATAAGTAAGGATATTTATATTCATCAAACCAATTTGAATCCGGGGACACAATCTGATGAGCCGGTTTTACCCAACACACAAGCTTGGGTTTATGTTTTGATTCATAATCGAGGATGTCAGCCTTACATTTTCAATAGCATAGATCAAATTCATTTATACTGGTCCAAAGCATCTACAGCACTTGAATGGCCGGATTATTGGGAACTCTCATATGGGCAGACTGTATGCTCCGGAGCTCCTGTAGGAATGGAATTGATAACTTCACCTAAGAATATCCCAACAATTCCACCTGGAGGCCAAGCTTGGGTAGAGTTCGAATGGACAGTACCTGACCCAACTCCTTATAATTGTTTTGGAAATGAATGGTTACACTTTTGTCTTCTGGCAAGATTAGAAGCTCCTTCAATTGGTGATGTTATAGGACCTGAAGTACCCCATTTATATACGAACGTTCAAAATTATAATAATGAAGCCTGGAAGAATATCACTCTTGTGAATATTAACCCATTCAGTGCAGGAGATGGTGCTTGTGATAATGACAAAGAAATCGGAGGGACGGTGGGCGTTGGTAATTCAACTGATAAAGACAATGTTTTCAGATTAGATTTTAAGATAGATGATAATTACACAGGGACACCAATTTTCGAACAAGCTGAAATTAAAGTTACGCTTGATGCAGTAATTTGGCAAAAATGGGCTGAAGGTGGATTTCAACAAGACAACTTCAGAGTAAAACGAGAAGATTGTCGTCAGCTTGTTGTTCTTGGAAGTCCGGCAAGTCTGAAAAATCTTTCTTACAGGGCCAAAGAGATCAGTACAATGGCTTTGAGTTTTAACTTTCTTACTGACAAGGTGGAGAATACACCTTA
>CAYHCU010000508.1:0-1814 GCA_964355035.1 uncultured Flavobacteriales bacterium
AAAAAGAAGTTTTCTTGTCCATTAATCGTTACAGAACATGGTTCTTATTATAGAGCCGAGAAAAGAAATAGCTGGTCGTTAAAGGATAAATTCATTTTGAAATACATGAGAAAACACATTGATCAACTGATTGCTGTTTCCGAATTCTTGAAACGGGATTTAACCTCTTTTTTTGTTGATAAAGACATTCAAGTAATCCCAAATCCCATAAACACAAACCTTTTTGTACCAAAAGAAAAAAAACCATCAACAACCAAACATTTTCTTCACATTTCAACGCTCGATAAAGCTTTGAAAAATCCAATTGGCATTATTGAAGCAGTTTCATTATTGAAAGACAAAGGATATACTGATTTCAAATTAACAATCATTTCTGATGAATCAACAACTGAATTAAAAGCAGTAGTTGCTTCCAAAGAGTTGGCAAATCTGATAAATTTCGGTGGACCTTGTACTCCCGAAGAACTCGTTTCTTATTACCAACAATCAGATGCTTTTGTCTTATTTTCCGCTTACGAAACATTCTCAATTGTTTTAGCTGAAGCATGGGCATGTGGCATTCCAACCATCACAACTCCTGTTGGAATTGGATTTGATTTGCCTCATGAAATGGGAATTCAAGTTAAAATCAACGACTCTTTGTCACTGGCTATCGGAATGGAAAAAATTCTTGAAGGATTAACTTTTGATGCTGAGATCATTCGAACGAAAGCACTTCATTACTCTGATGAAAAAATTATTGAAGAATTAACATCGCTTTATAATAAGCAATTCAATGGATAAAGAAAGAATTCATGCCAGTGTAACAGTAGAAGTGAAGACTAGAATTTCTCAACTGTCAATATTACTTTCAGATGCTTTAGACGCCAATTCCAATGAGACGAAAAGTTCAGCTGGTGATAAACATGAAACTGGCAGAGCAATGGCGCATTTGGAACAAGAAAAGATTGCTGGACAACTCTCCGAAATGAATAAGTTGGCAGAAATCCTTCACCGCATTGATGCAACTCAAAAGCACATTAAAATTCAACTCGGAAGCTTGGTTGAAACAACTATTGGTATATTTTACATCTCGGTTGGAATTGGTGCAATTGAAATAGAGAACACTACAATCTTCTGCATGACAGCCGCAGCTCCTTTAGGGAAAGAATTACTTGGAAAAACAGCTGGTGCTGAAATTGTTTGGCAAGAAAAAAAAATTGGGATAATTGATATAATGTAGAAAAAGCCCTTCATTTCTGAAGAGCTTCTATAAATTATTCATTTACAAGAATTCGTTGATGTGAGCCATCATTATAAATATATATCAAAACCGTATTTGGTCGGAATTGAGTTTCTCTGCCCGTAACATCAATTATTTTTAAAATTTGTTTATTATCTGCCTGTAATTCATCTATATCCGCAACCGAAAGTATTGTTGTACAAAGGGTTTCAATACAACCAGAAACATCAGTTATGGTAACACAAGGTGCACTTTGACAAAGTCCATCCGCAGTAACTGTTGTTTGTACTGATGGATCGTCCCAAAGATAAGAATAACTTGGAGTTCCGCCTGATGCAATCGCAGTTGAGATACCATCACAAGCACCAGTTTCATTAGAATTCACAAAAGTTGCGGTTATTTGTGAAGGCTCAGTAATGGTAACAGATGTTGAGTAACTACCGCCTGCTACATCCGTAATAACAACATTGTATATACCAGCACAAACCCCAGTTAATGGATTCCCGATATCACCATTTCCCCATGTATAAGTGTATGGAGGTGTACCTCCGAAAGCAGTCAAATCTGCTGTACCATTGCAAGAATTAAAACA
>CAYHCU010000509.1:0-1810 GCA_964355035.1 uncultured Flavobacteriales bacterium
TTCACATTCAATGAGCATATTCGCCCTATTTTAAATGCAAACTGCAATTTCACAGAATGTCACGCGCCCGGTGGAAGAGGTGCTTATGACTATAGTCAATATGCAACAGTTGTAAGCCGTGTAAGAACCGGAACCATTGAATACCGCATCGAATTGCCGATTGCCGATCCACAACATATGCCGGAAAAATTCAGCATCAGTGAATGTGATTATTTTCAAATTAAAACATGGATTCAACAAGGTTATCCCGAAAAATGACACCGAAAAAACTTATTCTGTCTTTCTTTTGTCTTTGTCTCGCCCTTTCAAGTAATGCGCAGGATATGTTCACCGTCAGCAAAGGCTTAGTAGTTTTCTTTTCTCATGCACCCATCGAAGACATTACCGCTGAGAACAAGCAGCCGGCCAGTATGATCAACGTGATTACACGAGAAATCGCAGTCATTATTCCAATCAGGAATTTCAGATTCGCAAAAGAACTAATGCACGAACATTTCAACGATAAATACATGGAATCTGAAAAGTTTCCTATGGCCTCCTTCAAAGGATTAATTAATGACAGTATCGATATTTCAAAAGACAGAGAATTCCCCGTTTCCGCAAAAGGAATATTAACTATTCATGGTATTGAAAAAGAGGTTACTCTCGAAGGTCAAATGAAACGAACAGGTAATTATATTTCACTTACCTCTGAGTTTAAAGTCGCCATTAAAGATTTCAATATTGCGGTTCCGCGTTTACTATTTGAAAACATTGCAGAAACCATAGATGTTCGAATCTCATTAGAATATAAACCATTTCAGAAAACCAATTCATCAAAATGAAAAGCCTTGTTAACTTTATTTTCTTTTTCTTTCTTTCTGTAAATTTTGCTTCTGCTCAAGAGGACTTGTTAAAGATGTTACAGGACCAAACCCCAAAAAGAAAAGAATATGTTATCGCTACTTTCAAAGCGAATAAACTTATCAATATTCATACAACTGAAACGGTGAGAAAGCATAATCTTGATGTACGAATAAGTCATCTTTTTGGAAACGTCGGCAACGAAAGCGGAGGAGGAGTACATAATTTATACGGCATCGATCAGTCTGCAGACATTCGAATTGGATTTCATTTTGGTATCACTGATCGATTAATGATTGGAATAAGTCGGGCCAAAAGAAACGAAGACCTAGAAGGATTAATAAAAGCGCGCTTGCTGGAGCAGACTACCGATAATAAAATTCCGATTTCCATTTCTGCATTTACTAATATTACCTACTCATTGAAAGAGTCTGCTGATTTCAAAAATAATACATATCGTTTTGTATACTGTTCTCAATTGATTGTAGCACGAAAATTCTCCTCACGTTTTTCTTTGGTGGTAATACCCTCTTTTGCTCACAGAAATTATGTTGGTGCCGATGACGATAATAACACGTTCAGTCTTTCAGGAGGGTTTCGTTTCAAATTCACACCTAGCGCCAGCATTATTTCCGATTTCTCCCACACCTTCGGAAGAGTCAATCTTGTTTTACCAAGATACGATGTTATCGGTGTTGGTATCGAAGTAGAAACCGGCGGACATGTTTTTACTCTTATGTTCAGCAATGCTTCAGGAATTTTGGAAAACGACTACCTGGTTAACACTATGGATTCTTGGAGGAAAGGTGGATTTAAACTAAGCTTCAATATTTCCAGAATGTTCAAACTGGGAAAAGAAATTGAAGCTACGAAATAGATTTTATTCTGACTTCGCCAATTTCCTTCGGCAACATTATTTCTTCGTCATCGTACAACAAAATCCTAATTTTGAAAATATCTTTGCCTT
>CAYHCU010000510.1:0-1809 GCA_964355035.1 uncultured Flavobacteriales bacterium
AATTGATTGTACCATCTTCCACTAATAATTACTGAAGGAACCGTAATTGTATCTAGCGATGATAGCAGTGTATTAACAAAATTAATTCCGTTTTTTCTTCTTGAATCATAAGAATACACTGGGCCTTTTAAAACATCAAATGAAAGTTTTTCTCCTCCTCCCGAAAAAACTATGCTGATTGGAGATGACGAAGCCGCATCATAACGATCAGCAGGCGAAATGGTACAAAACAAAGTAGAAGCAATCAGCATTGAGCAGAAAAATACAAACGCTCCCTTATAAAGGTATTTACCATAAATCAAGATAATGAATGGCACGATTGGAATCAAATATCCTGATTCCATTGGTAGTTTTAAAAAAGCGATAATATAAATATCGACTGCAACCAACCATGCAATCACATACTTTTCATTGATCGACCTCGGGAATAAAAATTTGTTTTTTGAGAAATTATTAGGCAGAAAAAAGAGTATTGTTGAAACTATAATTCCAAGAATCCCTAAAATTCCCCATACCTCAATTGAAATTTTATAAAGAACTTTAGGAATCGACGGATATGGCACATCATAATAAGTAAAAAAACCAAAACCATATTCTCTTAACAAAGGTATATAACATAAAAATCCACCGATGATAGCAGGCGCGACCATTTTAAAAATTCGTTTAACGTTCTTTTCAACTCCATCATTCCGAACAAGAATAATTGAAAGCGGTAAAAGAATTGCTCCCGAAGTAATTCGAGTGCCAATTGCTAAACCAATAAAACATCCTGCAATAAATAATTTATCTTTCAGCATAAAAAACATTCCCAACATAATAAAAGCGAGAGCGACATTGTAATCAATAGTTGTTGTACTATGAATAAAAATAACAGGAACGCAAGCAAAAGTACTTGCTGCAAGAAATATCGATTTGAATCTTAATGTTCGAAGAATCAAGGCAAAAGTTGTAACCGCAATTGTTGTAAAAATTGCCGAAATTAAGTTCATGCCAATGTATCCAAACGGATTTACTAAAGAACATAAAAATTCATGGACAGGATATCCCGGAAGCCTGGATGGTATGTATTGTCCGGTAAGAAACAAGTGCTTTGCTGAAATAGCAACCGACCATGAATCTCCATCCAAGCCATATCCATAATTAATAAAGGGCAAACGCGAAGCAAATACTAGCACTGCAAAAAGCAGGTATTTAAAAAATTCTTTCCGATTAGTAATTTCCACAGGCGACGATTGTATTCCGAAATTGGCTCAATTCATTTTGTATTCGGTGAGTCAAATATGAGTCAAAGATATTTGCAAATCAAGTAAATCAAACAAATACCTTAAAAATCTGCAAACTTTAATTGGCTTATAAAGTGGACGATGCGATTCGCTTTTTTTTGAACCCTGGGATTAGGCTTAGCAGGACTCCATTTTAGCGGACTTGGCAGAATGGCCGCAATCAAAGCAGATTCTCGAACACTTAACTTCGAAGCAGGCTTGTGAAAATACGTTTGTGCAGCAGCATCAATTCCATAAATACCATCACCCATCTCTATTATATTTAAATACACTTCCATAATCCTCCTTTTACTCCAAAAGATTTCAATAAGGAAAGTAAAGTAAACCTCAAATCCTTTTCGTACCCAAGACCTATTGGGCCAAAGAAACAAATTCTTAGCAGTTTGTTGACTAATAGTACTTGCTCCTTTTACTTTTTTGCCATGATGCTTTTCATTATAGTTTTCGGCTTTCTTTATTGCTTCCAAATCAAAACCAGAGTGCTCCTCAAATTTCTGATCCTCTGCTGCTATAGCAGCCTATGTCA
>CAYHCU010000511.1:0-1804 GCA_964355035.1 uncultured Flavobacteriales bacterium
TCTGGCCAACACAAATATCTATATCCGGACTAACGGTTACAGGAGGAAAAGGATTAACCACAACCTGCATAGTTGTAAGTGGTGATGAACAAGAACCTACAGTAACTGTAAGTGTAATATCTTTTGTTCCGCCCGTTATCCAACTGATTTGATATGGACCTTGTCCGCTTCCGGAAACTATGGTTCCGCCATCAAAATCCCATGTGTAAGTTGCGTTTGGCGGTGCATTTCCGGTATAAGTTATTGTAGAAGATATTCCTGCGCACACAGGTGTTGTTACTGTAAATGTTGAAGTTGGATTTGATATAACCGTAACATTAATAATTGTATCATCTAAACAAGGAGGCCATGAAATCAGCAAACGTACAGGATAGGTTCCTGTTGAGCCAAATGCAAATGAAGGATTTTGGGTTGTGGCATCAGGGTTATTATCGCCATCAAAATCCCACCACCACTGGGTTATAGAGCCATTTGGAGTTGAAGCATCTGTAAATTGTATCGGGTCACCGGCACACGCTGATGTGGCGGTGAAGTTGGCAATTGGATTACCGGGGCTGCCCGGAATAATTGTATCCAACGAAAATGTGCAGGGCACATTTCCAAAAGTTGTCATGGTAACAGTATAAGCTCCTGCAAGCGTAATGGTTGCTTGTTGGGTATTTCCGGGAGGCGTAACACCAGGTCCAGTCCAAGAATAAGTTGCAGCACCGATAGGCGCACTTAAGGTAACATCTTGTCCACCGCATACTGTTGGTGAGGAAGAAATGATTTCAAGTGGGCCGCAAGTAGCATCAAGGTAAGCATAGGCATAATGGCTTCCGCCACTGGCAAAACAATCGCGGGTAATGAATTGAATGGTTACGTTTTGACCCATGTAATTATTTAACGGAATAAAAACGGATGTCCATGGTTTATAGAAAACATCGCCCGGTAAAGTAACGAACCCACCAATAGTAGGGGCGGTGGTAGCATCTACGTCATAGGTAGCGCAATCAATTGGGTTGCCATTTCCATCAGTCATTCGTATCTGAAAAAAAGGTGATTCGCTGGCCGGATGCCCGCCATCATTTATAACTACAGCATAGTGATAAGTGAAATTGCAGTTGGTGGGTGTTACAACAAAAGAATAGCTGATTGATTCACCCCCATCTTCTGCAATAGCATTTCCCAAGCGCATGGAATAACTTCCTCCTCCCGGAAAAACTACAGGAATACCTGCCCCTGCAATAGGGTCATTTCCCCCGGTCATAATAAAATGATTGTTTTCAGGAAGTGCATTAGCTGCCTGATTATTGGCTCCTTGATTTAAACCATTATAGTGAAAAGGATTGGGCCCGGTGGCACCAATACATAATCCAAAAAGTAAGCCTCCATGACATTCGCTATCTGTATCTTCCCAGGTTCCGGTCCAGCCATTGAAATTGCCGCTTTCAAATCCGGCATTATTGCATTGTGATCTGGCTTGCTGTGTAAATGAAATAAATATAAAAGTGAAGGAGCAGAGAAGTAAGGATAAACGTTTTACCATGTAGTTAATGATGTAGGCAGAAATAGTTTGTCTTGGTGCTTGAGTTGGCGAAAGGTATATATTAATTCGAATAAGTCAAATTTAATGGAGATTAAATTTGTTATGACAGTTGAAAAGTATTGCTGATTGTTAAAAACACAGAACTTAATTTCAAAAGCCTGAATTTAGATGTAATGAAACCTTATCTTCATTTTTACTTATAAGGGGCTCAATTTTTTAATTAATTATATGCCTGAAATTCTTGATGTTCCTGTGAAAAAATCAAAAGCACTTACA
>CAYHCU010000512.1:0-1799 GCA_964355035.1 uncultured Flavobacteriales bacterium
ACCTGCAGAATTTATAAGTGCTTTGCTAGGACTGCCCCATGTCCAATCGTCACTTATTCCACCACTTATCCAGTTGGCTGTCCCACTTTCAAAACTTTCCTGATACGGAAAAGTATTAATTACAGCCGCACATTGACCATGAGATTGCGTAATTTCAATCAGTATTAAGGCAAAAGTGAGTAAAAATCTATATTTTCGGTTATTTCCGGAGATCATGATATACTACAAAAAAAAGCAAAAAGCAGTTAGCGAACAAGTTAAATATTAGCATAAAAAAAGGACCTGTTCATTTAGAACAAGTCCTTAAAATAAATATAGAAAATCAAGTTTTATTCAAGCCCGTTGACAACCTGATCTTTTGGGTATTTCACAGTATAACTAACCCGAAGTTTTTTATTTTCTCCGCTTTTTAAGTTCATTGTCCATTTCAACATGCCGATTTCAGCAATTAAATCTGCACCGGAAATATCTTCTACAGAAACTTTAATAGCTTCATTACGTGTCAGTGGAATTTGATCTTCTATGATTAAATCAATTGCTTCGCTACGGGTATTTTTAACTTTAATATCAAATGTATAATTTTTAATAGTGTTACTTCCCAAGAACTTCACACTACTCATGTCTTTTACTTTTTCACGTTTTATAACAATCCTTGAATCACGCCCCATTGATAATCGCAATGTATCAGCAGTAGAGGTTGGATTAATAAATGATTCACCAACATAACTATTTTCGAAATAAATATTTGCTCTTCCGGGAAGAAGATTAAGTTGTTCCCATCCTGAAATTGATGCCATTAAATAAGCTGTCTTATCGAGTCTAGGTGCAGCATAATATGCAAACTGAGAAGGCAAATTATATTTTTCAATGTTCATAATAACATCTTTACCGTCAGTAATTACAGAGTAATTTTGTTTGATTTCAAATTCCACAGAAACAGCCGTTTCATTTTGCACTACTTGAATTTCTTGAAGTGCTTTCCCTTCTATCATGTAGTTATCCATTGAAGATTTCATCATTGGTGCAGCAGCACCTGAATTAATACTCATCTCCTCCATTCTGCGGCGCTGAATAAAATCAATAAACCAAGGAGTTAAATTTGGCTTTGTATTATTCAATTGAGGATTTCCTGTAGAAAGAGTAAAAGAAACTTTGCTCCAATTCTCTCCGGAAGATTGTCGAACTGATGCTTTGTAGATTAATTCCACCGGACTCTTTACATCTTTGCCATGCAATTCATAAAGGGGAGTCCAAGAAGCTGAAGGAACATAATAACTAATATTTAATGCAATATTTGCTCGCTGATTTGCACTTAGCGAAACAATAATTGTCCCGGAAGGCATATTTAATTTACCATTCCATTCATTAATCTGATTATTTATTTTTGCAATTCTCTCATTGACTTTAACCTTTTGTTCATTTATCTCTATCAACTTTGATTTTATTTCAATTGAACGTTGGCGAAAAAAGTCCGCTACTTTTTTTAAATTTTCCGCATTAACTCCAACATTTGCTCCGCTTGTATTTTTATTGGCATTTAACAATTGTAGTTCATCATTATAAACACTTTCATTCATATTGTGCCTGACTAACACCGCTTGAAGTACCTCTAATGAATCTTCCAACTTTACTAATTCCGGTGTTTTCTTTTTGTCTCTCAAATAATCTAATGTGTAGCTTACGCCCATGATCATTGCTTCACCTGTGCCGCTTACAATTATAGAACTTGGAGTTACCTGCGACGAAAGACCTTCAATAGCAATTTCAGTACTACCGGCTTCAACTGTAGTTTTTGCAGT
>CAYHCU010000513.1:0-1799 GCA_964355035.1 uncultured Flavobacteriales bacterium
GTGGAAAGATAAATTAGGCGTTTATTCATTGGCTGATATTACTCCACCTTTGATAGTAGAGTGTAGAGATTCCTTGGGCCAAATTAGAGCACCTGCAACAGTGGTTCGTTATTTAGCTGCTTTGTCTCATACCTTCAAAATTGCAGTCAATGAATGGCAATGGCTCCAAGATAATCCAGCAAGAAAAGTTAGTAGACCTACTGAGCCAGATGGACGTGTTCGTTTCTTAGATGATGATGAGCGCCAAAAATTATTAAATGCTTGTAAAGAGTCTTCAACTGATATTCTCTATATGTGTGCCATTTTGGCAATGTCTACTGGTATGCGACAAGGAGAATTGATGAACTTGAATTGGCAGGATGTAAACCTTAAAGAGGGGTTCTTAATATTACATAAAACTAAGAATGGAACAAGAAGGAGGGTTCCTCTGTCTGGTTTGGGGTTATCTCTGTTATATGAGCACTCTAAAATCAGGAGGATTGATACTACGTTGTTATTCCCTAGTAAGTTGAATGCCCAAAAACGAACCAATATAAGAGCTGCATTTGAATATGCAATGATTAGAGCTGATGTTAAGGATTTTAAATGGCATGATTTGAGACATTGCGCCGCTTCTTATCTTGCAATGAATGGAGCCTCGTTAGCTGAAATTGCCGAAGTGCTAGGACATAAAACGCTAAGCATGGTTAAACGCTATGCACACTTATCAGATGGCCATGTAAGTAATGTTGTTGCCAGTATGAACGCTAAAATATTTGGTGGTATGTAATGATGGATGTTTATTTTAATGGTTATGGGCGCTGGGTTAATCAAATTGATGATAATGATTTTGAACCTATTGGTGATGATTATGAGGTAGGAGGAGTATTCAAGCTTAGAGATATTGATGAAAAGACCTATATTCATACTGGAGATTTTGACCATATAAGAAGACTACGGCCTTCAATTGATCATACTGATTGTGAGTTTAATAAAATAAAAGAGTTATATCAATGCGCAAATCCTGATAACAATCCTAAATTTATTTTCATGGATGTTCAAAATAGAAATCCAGCTTTTTATTGTATGGATTCCTATGAAAGAATTAATAGTGTCGCTATTAATAATGCAGAAACACCAATGTTTTTTATTAACATCAATCGTAATTATAAGCTAACAGCAATAAATACAGATGTTATAGATAGTAATGAAGAAAGAGAATCAGTGACAGCGCAAGGAGAACATAAATTACCTAAAGATAGGGAAATAACACAATGGTTACGTCAAACTTGGATTGATGAAGGTATGTTAGGAGGTGTGGCATTTTTTCTTCGTTTGAAAAAACACATCAACACAAAAGGTAGTCCTATACTGGAACATTTCACTGCAGGGAAAGACGCTGGTATCAGATGGCGAACTAGCGCAGGGACAACTGGCGAAACTAAAAAAAAGACGATACAAACAAAGGTGAGTTATTTTAAAAAAAACCTCGAATAAAACGGTGTCAATACCAAAAAAAGTGCAAAACTCCATATAACATTCCCATCTATGTTCCCAGTTTTCCCAAGTGAATAACTGGGAAAAATCTCGATTTAACCTATGTTCAGCCGCAATGTTGCGGCGCTTATCGGACATAGTTAAATGACAATTCAAACAACATGGGCTTATTTATCAGTCCGACAATTCATAGAGAAACAACCAGCTTTTACTAATGGCGGGTTGCGCGCTCTTATTTTCAATGAGTACAGCAATGGGCTAGCTAAATCAGGCGCCATTGTGCGTATTGGTCGCAAGATTCTGATTGACGAAGCCAAGTTCTT
>CAYHCU010000514.1:0-1786 GCA_964355035.1 uncultured Flavobacteriales bacterium
CTAGGAAGATTACATTTCCTTTGCCGTGTTCGGAGAAATTTTTGATAGACTCCATCCACATACTGAAAAGAATTACAGATGTATCCAGATTTGCTTGTTGCATTTCTCTGGCAGCTTCTGTCATTCCTTTTGCAACTTCCTGACGGAATAGAGCCACACCTTGTCCTCGCATTTGCGCTGCCTCTTTTTCTGCTGCTGCTGAAATTTTAATTGCATTTCCTTCTGCTTCAGCTGCTTTTGTCTTCGTAATCAACAATGCTTGTCCTTCGTTTTCTGCTGCCGCTTTCAAATTATTTGAGGCTACAACCTGGCTCATTGATTTCATGATCACATCATCAAAAGTAATATCGTTCAACTGAAGATCTTGTAAATGATAACCCCATGTCTCCAATCCGATATCAATCTGCTCTTTTACATGTTCTGTAATATCCTTCCTTAATCCTAAAACATCTGCTTGCTTTTTTGTTGCAACAAAACCACGGATAGAACCTTCGATTGTCCGAATCAACGCTTGCATGAAACTTCTTTCATCGATAAATTTGAAAGCCACATTCATAATTGTTTGTTCATCATTATTAATCACAGAATACAACAACATGGCTTTAAAATAAACATTGGCTTGATCAATTGTGATGGCTTGAAATTCCAATTCTACTGAACGGTTTTGAACAGAGATTCTTTTGAACACATTCTCAATGATAGGAATCTTAAAGTTTAACCCGGGCGACATCACGCGTCGAAACTTTCCGAAAACCGTAATGACTGCAACAGTACCTTGCTGAACAGAAACAAAGCAGAAAAATAAACCTGCAATTACAATAATTGCAATAATGAATGACGGATTCATAAGTGGCATGGTTAAATTATTTTGTGGCAAGGTAGGGAAATAATAATTACGTTGCCAAAATCCGAGAGATTTATGAGCGCTTCTGGAAAAGATAGAAATTTATATCCAAAGAAAAAAGTTGTTTTATATTTGGAAAAATGCTGTAAGGATCTTGTAGCGATTTGCCTTCCCCCTCATCCCATATATAACCATACGTTAGTAATCCTGTAAGGAACTTTTAGGTCTCTTTGTACGACAGCATAAGGAATAAAATTTGAATTTACTATGTCATTTTACAGGATTCATTCAGAAAATTTCGCAAATAAATATATAAAACAGTAATTTAACCTCTTCTATTTCCTTATTTTGCAGGCTATGTTCATTCAAAGAATTACACTTTTTATTGTTTGCCTGTTTAGTGTTTGGGGAATCTCACTTCTGGTTGACCGTGGTAAAATTATGACTCCGGAAATAACTGTACCCTATTTCTCAGGTGCGGCCTTATTGAACACTTCCGAAAACTGGACGTTTAATCTGGCGGAAGTTGACTCGCTTAAAAAATTATTGGCTATTTCGGACTTATCCGAAAGAAAAAACGCTATAGACAATTATCGATTTTCTACTATTCCCGATTCAACTCATATTTATCAGCTTAATCAACCAGGACTAGTCTACATAATTTTCATTGCAAAAAAAATATTTCCATTTAAAGGTGATATTGGGGCATTAAAATATCTTCAACTTTTAATTCATGTTATTTTCTGTTATATCATTCTACTCAATTTAAAAACGAGAAAAAAACAATTACTGTTCTTTTTGTTATATTTTATTAACCCGGCAATAATTTATCTGACACTATTCCCCTTTTATTATTTCTGGCAAGTTATCGGCTCTTATATCCTCCTACTTGTTATCCTCAATCAGAAGTATCAAAAATTCTTTGTGCTTTGTATTTCAGCC
>CAYHCU010000515.1:0-1754 GCA_964355035.1 uncultured Flavobacteriales bacterium
TACACCTATCAACGTAACGACAGGAGATTATTTTTTAGCACTCGATCAAATAGGATCTGTAAATATTACACTTGGCGCTTCGGGAGATATCTATACAGCAGGAAAAATTTACTATAATGGTGGTGCCGGTTGGACAGATGTTGCAGGTGTATCTAACTTAGCATTCATGCTTCGTTTAAACAATCCATCATCAACATTGGTAGGAGTACCTACATTGAATCAATCAGATGTGTTCACAGTATATCCAAACCCAACAAAAGGGTTCGTTTATATCATGAGCAATGGTTCTGAAGGAAAAGTAACTGTAAATGTTGTTAACACTTTGGGTAAAGTTGTTAAATCTTCAATTTACGGATCGTTTTCAAATGAGAAAATAGATTTAAGTTCAATGGCAGCCGGTACGTATACTATTCAGATTATTTCTGAAAAAGGTATTACGAATAAGAAGGTTGTGCTTTCAAGTAAGTAATTGGTGAATGGTGAGTTGTAAGTGGTGAGTGCTCACTACTTACAACTCACTAATTACTACTCACTCAAATAAGTCCCGTTTTTTTAATATTCCTCGCAAGCTTACTTGCAAAAATAAAATCGTTTAATTCTTTGTTGTCGGTTTTTAAAATATCTTCAATTGTACCTTCCCACCATTTTTCACCTTGATGAACGAATAGTATTTTATCTCCAATTTCCAGCACAGAGTTCATGTCGTGAGTGTTGACAATAGTCGTAATATTAAATTCCTCTGTAATTTGTTTGATGAGATTATCAATGACAATTGAAGTCTGAGGATCTAGTCCTGAATTAGGTTCATCACAAAAAAGGTACTTTGGATTCGGTGCAATGGCACGAGCAATCGCCACACGTTTCTTCATCCCACCTGAAAGTTCAGAAGGTGTAAGTTTATTTACATTGACAAGGTTTACATGGTGCAAACAAAAATTCACGCGATCCAGCTTTTCTTCCAAAGACATATTAGTAAACATATTCAAAGGAAACATGACATTCTGCTGAACATTCAAAGAATCAAATAATGCACCCCCTTGAAATACCATTCCGATTTCCTGACGAAAAGGCTTTCGCTCTTTTCTATCAAGGTTGCTGAAAATATTATCGTCATATTTAATTTCCCCGCTATCAATTTCAACAAGTCCAACCATGCATTTCATAAGGACTGTCTTTCCACTTCCACTACCTCCAATAACAAGGTTAACGTGCCCGGTCTCAAACGTTGTAGATACTCCTTTTAGTATTTCCCGTCCGCTAAAACTTTTTGAAATATTTTTGATTTCGATCATGTTAAAATCAATTGAGTGAGTAAATAATCGAATATCAAAATAAGAATACTACTGTAAACGACAGCACTGGTACTTGACTGACCAACTTCCAAAGCGCCTCCTTCAGTATGATAGCCTTGATAAGCAGAAACTGTTGTAATGATGTAAGCAAAAGTGATAGTTTTAATTATTGCAAATACAATATTAAAGGGAACAAAAGAATCCTGAATACCTTTGATATAATCTGCTGAGCTAACTACGCCAGCTAATACACCGGCAATCCATCCACCGGCAATTCCCAAGAACATAGATAGAACGACAACGAAAGGGAAAATGAAAATAGCTGCCACAATTTTTGGCAATACTAGGTAAGCAGAAGAATTGATACACATGATTTCAAGAGCATCAATATGCTCTGTTACCCGCATAGTACCAATTTCAGATTCAATGATGGAGCAATGTTTTACTGCAAGAAATAAAGAA
>CAYHCU010000516.1:0-1751 GCA_964355035.1 uncultured Flavobacteriales bacterium
AAAGATGTGCATGAAGCTATCATGCATGAACATGTAGGTAAAGAATTGCCAGATTTTGAATTTATCGGCAAGAAAATAATGTAATCCAAGTACATCATTGAGATCAACTCCTCTGCTTTGTAGCAATACAGTAGCAAAATACATCAGGAAGTTGATGATCAGAATATTTTTGGTAACCTCAGGAATGGCAAGGCCACGAGGGCGGAAGTTTGGGTAACTCATAGTTGCGTTAAGCAGGTGAAGGGTTTCTTACCGGCAATCAATATCAAAATAATTTTCATTTAAAATAATCAGCAAGATCAGCGGTTTTCAACACTTTCATACACGGTTTTCCGTCGATACCGCGATCATTATTTTCGGCTTTCATCAATTCTTCGATTAAAGCATGAATTTCTTCTTTCAAAAGCTGATCTCCACGTCTGACAGCCATACTTTTTGACATCGAACGGGCCAGTTTTTCAGCGATTCCGGAGGAGAAATCGGAAGAATTATTTTTGTATTGTTCAATGATATCTTCTAAAATTCCCTTTTCCCGGCCGGAAGGAATCCCAACAGGAGCAGCATTCAAAACATAAGTATTCAGACCAAATTCGCTGATATCAAAACCAAAGTCACGTATTTCATTTTCGATTTCTTTAATAATTTGAATATCGGAGGAATTGAATTGAATTGTTTGTGGGAATAGCATTTGTTGAGAATTGATCGCCTGGCCACTTATTTTATTGATAAGCTGATTGTAGATAATCCTTTCATGAGCAGCGGTTGCGTCAATCATCAATAGCTGATCTCCATTCTTTGCAATGAGAAAGGGTCCTATTTGAAAGAAGCTATCTGTTGTGGTTTCAATATTTTGATAAGCAATAGGAGTCGAAGAAGCCGGTTGATCTTGAATCGGCAAAGAAACATCTCTGATTCCCTCATAAACTTTATCCCAACCTGCAGCTGAGATTGGTCGGCTGTCTTTTTGGAAAGGGTTGTAACCCGGATTTACAACAACAGTTGGCATTTGGACCGGCTGATTCCGCATTGCATGAGGTACGTCAAATGATCGTTCACGTTCAAAGTCGAGCGCAGGAGCAACATTGTATTGGCCGAGTGAGCGTTTTACTGCTGCACGTACAATAGGATAAACAGAACGCTCATCTTCAAATTTAATTTCTGTTTTTGTGGGATGAATATTTACATCGATTTTCGCCGGGTCGATATCTATATATAACCAGTACGATGCATAACTATCTTTTGGCAGAAGTTCTGCAAAAGCATTTCCAACAGCATGATTTAAATAACCGTCTTTAATATAGCGTTTGTTGACGAACAAAAATTGCTCACCTCTGGTTTTACGGCTATATTCGGGTTTACCTACAAAACCAAGAATAGATAATAAAGTTGTTTCTTCAGCGATAGGAACTAATCTTTCATTGTAATTTTTCCCATAAATATTTACAATCCGCTGACGCAAATTACTTACCGGCAAACGAAAATGCTCGATGTTATTCATGTTCAAAGAAAAAGCAATTTCAGGGTGAGCTAAAGCGACACGTTCAAATTCATCGATGATATGACGAGCTTCAATCGGATTTGATTTTAAAAAATTTCTTCGCGCAGGAACATTAAAGAAAAGATTTTTTACCGAAATGTTTGTACCTGCTTGCATGCTTATCGGTAGTTGATCTTGAAATTCATTACATTATACTTCGTTGTTCTTTCCGTATTCTTCACCGGTTTTAATCGATTTCTTTTCTACTTTATAA
>CAYHCU010000517.1:0-1747 GCA_964355035.1 uncultured Flavobacteriales bacterium
CATTGGGGCAAGCGGTTTGATCTACGGTTTTGTTTGTTTTCTTTTTTTCAGTGGAATATTCAGAAAAGATACGCGACTGATGGCCATTTCATTACTCGTCACATTTTTATATGGCAGTTTAGTTTGGGGAATACTGCCGATCAATCAACTCATATCCTGGGAAAGTCATCTGTTAGGTTCCTTGGCCGGAATTTTCTCAGCATTCTATTTTAGAAAAGAAGGTCCGGAGAAACCAAAAGCACAATGGGAACTCGATGAAGAACATGAATGTCTGAATCCGACGTGTGAAGTCGAAGCTGAAGCAGATAACAATGGTGAGTAAAATTCAATACCCCCTTTAAAAGTCACTTACAACTTCGTACCGAAACCTTCTGAACCTAGCGAAAACAAAGGCGAGTAAGAAAAAAACTTGTGTTCCTTTTTTCAATCTTTTTTTAACAATGAACTGTGCTAATTTTCTTTAGATAAAAGCGAACTATTTTAGGTTAACTCCGTATTTTAGTAACAGCCAAAAACTAGCTATTTAAATCTTCCAAAATAACCATAATTAACATGAGAAAACAATTTACCCTCCCACAGATTTTCAAATCTGCGATGTTGGTAATGGCCCTCGGATTCGGATCTGTTGCGCAAGCACAGATTGACGCCGGAGTTTCAGCCATCCTTAGCCCAACAAATCCATCTTGTCAAGGCGCACAAGATGTAACAGCGATTATTCATAACTACGGTTCGGCAGGACTTACCTCTGCTATTGTGAACTGGTCAGTGAATGGAGTATCTCAAACACCGTACAACTACAGCGGCTTACTTTTCACAGGAGAAGATGACACTGTAACCGTTGGTAATTTTAATTTTACGTTTGGAAGCAATTTAATCGATGTTCGTACAGCAAGTCCAAACGGCGGTATTGATGCAGATGCAACAAATGATTCAACAGCAGCAACCATTGATGTAAAGTTGAGCGGAACTTACACCATTGGTGGAGCACTTCCGGATTTTGCCAATTTTAATGATGCCGTCTCTGCTTTAACGCTAGTTGGTATTTGCGGTCCTGTTGTTTTTGATATGCGTGCAGGCAGCGATACATTGCAAAGTATCATTACTGAAATTGCAGGGGCAGATTCAGCTAACACAATTACATTCCGTTCAGAGAATGGCGATAGTACTTCAGTTGTTCTCACCTACCCTTCTGTCGACTCATTAAATCCTACGAATTATTTAATTCGATTAGACGGTGCTGATTACATTACGTTCAGTAAAATTACAATGCAACGTACAGGGATCCTGTCTTATGGTCGAGTTATTGAATTAATGAACAATGCGACACACAACACAATCACTAATTGTCGTTTATCTGGTTCTACAAATGCCACAAACAATTCTCTTGCAGCAATAATTTACTCAAGTGCTACAGCTCCTACCAACGACAGCTCAACTGTTGTAACGAATAATTATTTCATTCATGGGTCAATTGGAGTTTACATGAATGGTATTAACACCTTACAAATGGAATTGGACAATGTTGTTACCGATAACGTTTTTGAGAACCAATATTCAAAAGGCATTCAAGTGAGTAACATTGGTGTTGTTCACATCATGAGAAATCAATTCACCACAACATCAAATAACATTGCTTACGCAGGTATTTATTTAGATCGCAGTCAGAGAAATCACATCATTTCGAAAAATAAAATGACCAGTATTCCGGGAACCGGAATTTATATGGTCGATTGTACAGGTTTAGCGG
>CAYHCU010000518.1:0-1734 GCA_964355035.1 uncultured Flavobacteriales bacterium
CGATAAAATCTTTTACTCTTTTTACAAAATTCGGATGGATATCAAACATCAAGCCACCAGGTATGTTGTAGTTCATTGTTAACCGGGCTCCACAAGTTTCCTCAAAAATATCGTTAATTAATTCGCGGTCTCTAAAGCCATAAAAATAAGTGGTCAATGCACCAACATCCATTCCCATTATCCCCCACCACAGGTTGTGAGAGGCAATTCTGGTTAATTCGCCAATAATTGTTCTGATTACTTTAACACGCTCAGGCATTTCAAGTTGAAGTGCATTTTCTACGGTTAAACAAACAGCTTCATTGTTAATATGCGCAGATAAATAATCCATTCTATCAGTTAAATGTACAATTTGCTGATAGCTGTCCCGTTCACACATTTTTTCAATGGACCGATGGATATATCCTAAATCTGGTTCAACTTTTTTAATTATTTCACCATCTATGGTTAATAAGAGACGCAAAACACCGTGAGTTGCCGGGTGCTGAGGTCCCATATTGATAAAATATTCCTCAGATTTAAAGTTATTATTTACAGTAGTTGTTTCCACTTTTACTTATTTAATAACCATATTAATTTCATCTGTATAGTCTTTTCTAAGCGGAAATCCATCCCATTCTTCAGTTAAAAAGAGTCTTTTCAAATTTGGGTGTTTATTAAATTTTATTCCGAAGAAATCAAATGCTTCACGTTCGTGAAACTCAGCTGTTAACCAAATATCAGAGACCGTATCAAAAATTGGGTTTTCTCTGTCTTCAGTCTTCACTTTTACCACAACTATATGCCGGTGAGTAGTAGATTCTAAATGGTATACCACACCTAATTCTATTCCCCAATCAACGCCGCTCAGGCAAAACAAATAATCGAATTTGGTGTCACTATTGCTTTTTAATTGAGACATTAATTGGTGAAGTTGTGCAGGTTGAACCAGGATGTTTAAAAACTGCGAGTCCTCTTCAGTAAATTCTAAACCAATTTCTATCGGATCAGGAATCCAGGTGCTTATTAAATTTTGTAATGCTTCGTTGTCCATTTGATATTGCTATGGTTTCTTCTATGCTTTCTAATTTCTAATCATTTACTTTCTGTCTTCCGCCTTCCTAATCACTTTCCTTCATCAAACCCTTCAATTGGATTTATTTTATACTTCATGTTTTCTGTTCTGATTTTATTCTGAAGCATAAGCATACCCTCTAATAATGCTTCAGGGCGAGGAGGACAGCCTGGTACGTAAACATCAACAGGAATAATGTGATCAGCACCTTTTACAACGGAATATGAATTGTAAAAGAATGGACCTCCGGAAATTGCACATGCTCCCATAGCAATTACGTATTTAGGTTCGGCCATTTGATCATATAAACGACGTAAAACCGGAGCCATTTTGTTTACAATAGTTCCTGCGATAATAATTAAATCGGCTTGCCTTGGTGAAGGCCTTGCAACTTCAAACCCAAATCTTGAATAATCATGACGGGCAGCCCCTGTTTGCATCATTTCAATAGCGCAACAGCTGGTACCAAAATATAGTGACCAAAGTGAATTTGATCGTCCCCAATTAACTATTTTATCCAATGAGGTAAGAATTACATTGGCTCCATTTCCTGCGGGAAATACTTTTCCAGGAAAATCTTCCGGAATATCACCTGCGCGTCCGGCAGGCATGTTTATGTTTTCTATTCCCATTTTAAAGCTCCTTTTTTCCATGCGTATAATAAACCTAATCCTAAAATG
>CAYHCU010000519.1:0-1732 GCA_964355035.1 uncultured Flavobacteriales bacterium
ATTGAACAAATAAAATTGCTTGAAAAGAAAGGCGGCAAAAGCGACTACCTAAAAAAAGAGCTAAACGGATTGAGGGCTGCTGTGGTGGTTTGCAGCGACTCTATTTCAAAAGGCGGCAAAGAAGACCGGGCCGGAAAAGCAATCATAGAAAAATTGAAATCGTGCAAAGTTGAATTAAGCGATTACATCATTATACCCGATGAAAAAGAGGTCATCAGCGAAAAGTTGAATGCCTACGTTGCGCAAAATTTAAACCTTGTAATCTTTACAGGAGGCACAGGACTTTCGCCCCGTGATGTAACGCCTGAAACTATTTCACCAATGATTCAAAAGCACATTCCCGGAATTGAAGAAGCCATCCGCTCATACGGTCAAGAACGCACACCCTACTCCATGCTTTCGCGCAGCGTAGTGGGTTTAATCAATGATACATTGGTAATGGCATTACCCGGCTCTACTCGTGGTGCAATTGAAAGCATGGATGCTGTGTTTCCACACTTGCTGCATATTTTCAGAGTAATGAAAGGTACAAGGCACGATTGATTGCGTTATATTAAATGAGTAAAAGAAGTGATATTGACATTTCTCAAAATTTAATTAAGTAAACGATATGTTATGAGTAATTGGAGGCTTGGGGTGTTTTGTTTATTTTTTATGATTAATCACAATAAATGTTTGTCTCAAAACAGTAAATCTTGCGGCAACCAGCAGTGGTTACAGTATTATAATCAATACGTTATTGCTAAAAAATATACGCTATTCAGCGATGCAGGCATTAGAACTGCGAACAACGGTTCTCGTTGGTCACAGTGGTTAATAAGAACAAGTTTAGGCTACCCTATTACAAAAAAGCTAAATGGTGCTTCGGGTATTGCATTTTTTTATCACTTTGCAAACAAATCTAATGATGTGCTGGAGTTTCGCCCTTTTCAGGAATTAAATACTGATCATACATTTTCAATAACAAAAATCCAACACCGCTTTAGAACAGAGGCAAGATTGTATAGTCAAATGGGAGATGAAATAAGTAATAATCAACAGCAATTTGATTTAAGGTTGCGTTATCGCCTGATGTGTATTATTCCTGTTCTCACCACCAAAACACAAAAGTATAGTATTAATGTTGGAAATGAATTTTTCTATTCTTATCGTCTGGTGCTTGCTAATACTCCGATAGTTGCAAATCGTGTCCTGCTGGGAGTAACCTGGAAAACATGCAATAACATTACCTGGTCTTTAATTTACAACGCTCAAAGGAGTAGAAGAATGAATCCTGATTTCACAGAAAGCACAGATATAATCTGGGTTTCACTAACTCACATAGTTACTTCGAAAAAATTTAAATAACAAAATCCACCCACAAAAAATACACTCTTGCAAGCCGCTACAAGCCATCCCACAAAGCAAAGCTTGCAAGAGAGTATTTTTTCTCCCACCCAAAGAAAAATTAAAAAACAAAAAATCCCTCCTTTAATAAAAATAAAACTTCATCCGACCGTAACATGCTACATTTGACTGACACCGCCTTGAATGTAAATCGCTTTGAAAAAAAGTGTGTGCAAACTTGACACGACACACCTTCGGACGGACAAAAGGGCATCCGGTAACACACGTCTTGCGCCATTGCCGGTGACGTTCTAAAAATGAAGCTTTTATGTACGCAAAAATATTTTATCTTGGTTGACAGTTTCTGCTCCGCAATCGGCAACGAGCGCAAGGCGTGGGAACGTTA
>CAYHCU010000520.1:0-1731 GCA_964355035.1 uncultured Flavobacteriales bacterium
AAATGGGTTCCGTGCCGTCCAAAGTATAACGAACAGTTGAATTTGTTTCAGTAGTAGAAAGTTCTATTTGTTGACTTCCGACATAAAATCCCGGGTTGATATTCACAGTTGGAGTTGCAGAATAACGAATGAAAGTGTTAGTTGCAGAATTCATAGTGTTGGGAGTGGGAGATGAGCATATCTTCCATGTTGCAGAGCCATCAGGAATTCTTGCATAGGAGTGGTTTTGTTTCGCTCGTGAAACAGTTACATAATCAATGATGGTTCCTGTGTTATCCGAAAGGACAATGTTCTCTGCAGGAATTTTGGTTTGCGTAATTCTGAAATTTGTATGCATAGGCGCAACAGAAATGTTTCTTCCGGAAGCAAAGAAAACCATTCTTGAATTTACATTCATTATAGTTCCTGAAGGGATTGTCCATTTTGTCGGCTGATTCAATCGGTCACTTAAATAATAACCGCTAATATTTACAGAACTTGTTCCGGCATTATAGATTTCAATCCAATCTTCATACTTCGAAAAAGCATCAACATAATTAGAAACATTTCCACAAGAGTATTCATTGATTACAATTTGTGCTTGAGAGTTGATGCAAATAAATAAAAAAGCGATCGTTAAAGCTGAGTAAATATTTTTAATCATGACGGTTTAATTAGGGACAACAATTTGGGGAAAAAATCAGAAGAAAACAAAAGCACCATCAGGACAGAAAAGAATGATTTTTTATCAAATTCGCAGACTTTTGGAGAATACAAAATAAAATAATACTTTAAGGCCGATATTCATCTCTCAAAACCAACTTATCATGAACAAAAAATTTACTTTCTTTCTTCTGGTGTGTCTTTCCTTTAGTGGAATTATACATGCCCAATTAAACGGAGTTTATACGATTGGGGGATCAACTCCAGATTATGCAACCATTTCCGATGCTCTTACGGATGCCCAACTCGGAATAAGCGGTCCGGTTACTTTTAATATTCGACCGGGTACTTACAGCGGAAAACTTTTCTTAAACGACATGCCTGGTAGTTCAAGTGTAAACACTGTTACCATTCAATCTGAGAATGGAGATAGCACTAGTGTTATCATCACAGATCTTTCATCAACAATTTCTAGTAGTGACTTTACGATTTTTGTAAATGGCGGTGATTACATCAGGATGAATCAGCTTACCATTGAAAGATCAGGTAGCGACAGTTATCGATCAGTAATATTTATGGGTTCTAATTCGGTGAATTTTACTGTGACCAATTGCATTGTTCAAGCTGAAGCATATAATTTTACAACTTTAAATAGTTGCTTAGTGCGTTTACCTGTAGGCGGCGCTTTAGATTCATTGACAACATTTAGAAATAATATTTTCTTAGGAGGATCTTATGGATTAAATTTGTCAGGCCTTTCTGCTGTTTCAAGACTAAAAAGTGTTGTCATTGAAAATAATTCTTTCACTAATCAAGGTGGCCAATCTGTTTTTCTTAGTAATTGTGTGGATGCAGCAATTCGAGGGAATAATATTGTTACAAATACAACGAGTACACAGTATGAAGGAATTCATGTGTACGCCTCTCTGGCAACTGAAATTGTAAAAAACAAAATAGTCTCTTCAACAGGATCGGAGTTTGGTGTATGGTTGGATGCATGTATAGGTACTGCATTGAATCCAACGAATTTTTTCAATAACTTCATTGTGTGCGGAGGTCAATTCAACATTGCAGGAATTGAAATTGATG
>CAYHCU010000521.1:0-1731 GCA_964355035.1 uncultured Flavobacteriales bacterium
TATCTTCTTTTTCCGTTCCAATGGCTCTGGAGGTCATTGTTTTTCATTAATGCTGTCCTTACTTTTTTCGTCTTTTTTCCCTTCTTTTTCATATTGTTGAGGAGTAAAGAATGGTTTAAATATGTTTTCACACTAAAAAAAATCTGGGCTCACATCATTTTATGGCCTGTCGGAATTTTCTATAAAATAGAGAAAAGCAGTAAATTAGATAAGAATAGTTCGTACGTATTTTGCCCAAATCACACTTCTTATCTCGATATAATGTTGATTTACATAGCTATACCTGTATATTTTCACACCATGGGGAAGGCTGAACTAAGAAGGGTGCCTTTATTTCGGCACTTTTTCGACCGGATGAATATTCCTGTCAATAGAAAGAGTAGGAAGGATTCCCATCGTGCATTTTTGAGAGCATCATCAGATTTGGGCAAGAAAATCAGCATCACACTTTTTCCTGAAGGAACAATTCACCACACCGGTCCGGTAATGGGAAGATTTAAGAATGGGCCCTTCAGATTGGCAATAGAAAAACAAGTGCCAATTGTTCCAATTACATTTATGAATAACTGGCTTTTGTTGCCGGACGATTTTTATCGCCGTATCGGCCATCCCGGCATTTCACGAGTGATTATACACGATCCGATTCCAACGGTAGGAATGACGGAAGCAGATTTAAATGTACTAAAAGAAAGAGTGTATAAGGTGATTAGTGCGCCAATCGAAGCGAAGTATCCGGAGTTCTTTGTAGGAAGGAAGGAATTTTAAATTAGGTCAAAAGTTTAAAGTTTAAAGTCAAAAGTTAAAAGTCAAAAGTCAAAAGGTAGCGCTGCGGTGCTAATTTTTGACTTTTGATTTTTGACTTCTATTATCAACAATACTCTTCAAAAGCCATTTTCAGGTTTTCAGCAACCATTTCAGCGCTACGACCTTCAATGTGGTGGCGCTCTATGAAATGAACAAGTTTCCCATCTTTGAAAAGTGCAATTGCAGGTGAAGAAGGAGGATATGGAAGAGTATATTTTCTTGCTTGAGAAGTAGCTTCTAGATCCTGGCCGGCAAATACAGTTACTAATTGAGATGGTTTTTTTCCTGAGTTGAGTGAAAGCACAACACCCGGACGAGCTGTTCCGGCTGCGCATCCGCAAACGGAATTCATTACTAATAATACAGTTCCCTTGCTATTAGGGATGGTACTGTCGACTTCTTCAGGGGTTTTTAATTCTTGGAAACCTGCAGTGGTTAATTCATTGCGCATAGGAGCGCAGATATATTCTGGATAAGGCATAATTGTTTGATTATTTGAATGCAAAATTACAATACAATTCCTTCGATTTTAAACTTATCCTAATTAATTCGTTGTTTAGAGCCACTTTTTAAAGAGTTTCCTGATTTTTAGTGTAATAAGGTCATTTTCTTACAAATGCAAGAAGATGCCGTTTTGAAACCCGCGTACCCTCTCCGGATTTTTATCTTGCATATAACCTTTTATATATCAACATGAACACACTTATACGCATCATTACAGTCGGAGCACTTTTAGTTTCCATAGCATCAGAGAGTAGGGCTCAAAATGTCTTGGAAAATAAAATTTATCGCGTCACCGGTTACAAAAAAGGAGATAACACCATCCGCAGTACTTCAAATTATGCTGAAGTTATTCCTCCATTAAGCATTTATATACCATCTGCATTTACCCCACATGATGATGGTATAAATGACACTTTCGGAGTA
>CAYHCU010000522.1:0-1718 GCA_964355035.1 uncultured Flavobacteriales bacterium
ACCGAATAATTATTTAATTTAGCAAAATGTTGCGTTAGAGATTTGATCCGAAGTTATCAAATATATTGAAATCCTGAAAAGTGCTATTTGTTCCTCCTGTATTGATTGCATATATGCTAATCCGCACATCATGAAAAATATTTCCAGAAATTGTTGTCGGATTAATAGATGGCAAATTATTACTAATATAAATGCCTGTTGATGCAAAACCCACACCACTGGTTATTGCTTGTTCCGTGAATGAGTTGTTTTCTATTATAAGATTTCTATAATATGCATTAAATAGCGCTATTGAAATTCCTGACTGAACCGGGTCTGAAACATCCAAAGGCCTATGCAAAAACAGATTATATTTAATCGTGCTGGATATTCTGCCCATTGTATAGATACCGTAATTTACGTCAGTAAAGTAATTGCGATTTGAAGCCGTTGGTGAATCATCGTCTCCTACATTGAGAACATTGATAAAATTCTTCAACATAACTGAGTAAACTGCAATTCCATTAATTTTAAGTGGATAGGCTTGATAAGGTTTGATAATGTTAAAGTTGCAATTATACACATCTACTTGACTGTGGATTGCATAAATGCCAAAGTTTAATTTGGTGAATGTGCAGGATGTTCCAGGAGTTGTACTAAATGGTATTGCCGTAGATCTGTCCGGAGGTGCTATTAGGTCATTTAAAATCATACCGGCAAATGCTCTTTGTCCTTGCGGTATTCCTGCTTGTCCGTTAAATGTTGGTAATGTAATCGGATCAGTTCCATCAAAAGTGCAATTTTGAAAATAAGAATCATAATTATAAGGTGGGTTCAAAATAATTGTAAAGCTGGTTTTTTGTGAAGGTTCCGGACCGGTTTTTAACCCTGCGAAATTCTTAGAAAAAATGCAATTATCCATTTGCAATATTGTCTTACAACGGTTCAATCTCAATGCATATTCAGCATCTGTGAAAGTTCGAATGTTTGTTAACTTTACATAACTATCTCCACCAATAATTATTCCTTTCCACATTCCGCAGACACCTTGAACAGTACCATTTTCCATTTCTAAACCTGGGTAAATCAATGGACCAACATTATACATTCCCAACCGTGAATAAATCGCTGCACCTTTCCCCATCCACAAATCGCAATCAGAGAATTTTACATTTGTATGATTCAAATTCAACATACCTTGAATGAACAATTGCTTACCAACGACCTCAATTGTTTGAGTAGCAGTATTCACATTTCCTCCTAAAATAGTTGCCAGATCGTTAATTGAATAAAATCTATCATCTACATCAAATACTTTAATTGATATACCGGGAAAAGGATCCGAACAACATTCCTGCATATATAGAGTGTCTTGTATCGTAAGCCAGTTATAAATTAAACTCCCTGCATAATTCCATTTGACAGAAACAGAATTAGCCGTCTGATTCAGTATGGATCCGCTATTGGCAGGAAATAAACTCCATGGATTTGGTATTCCATTTGAAACCACCGGTTGCATATAATACTGGTATGTCACCGGTGTAGTTGAACAAGTCGGACTTAATAACATTGGCCCTCGGATTTCATTAATTGTAGTACAACCAAAAGTGGAATTAATTGCAAATAGCAGATTGAATAAAACTCCTAAAGCTAAAATTGATATTCGAAATTTGTAACTTAAAAATGTCAATGCCTGAAATAGGTTGACCGTTTTAGACACCTAAAAACGGATTAAAACC
>CAYHCU010000523.1:0-1717 GCA_964355035.1 uncultured Flavobacteriales bacterium
TATAATATGAGCCTCCGAAGCTTGTGTTCCCGGTTCGACTCCGGGCGGGACCACCCTAGTCCTCCGAAGCCTTGGCGAAGGAGGAAATCGCCCTCTGAAGCTTACTCCTCCGCTAAGGCTTCGGCGTACACAGTTGGCGAAGGAGGGGTTTCTCCTCCGAAGCCATTTTGTAGGTGGATTTTACCCTCAGAAGCTATTAAAGCGGAAGAGCTCAATTTTCGTTTTACTGATTTGAATTAAAACAAGGCATCTTTTACCTTCTTTCGGCTTAACTTCTCTACCTTATATTTCCTTTTTAAATGAATTAGGTTTCCGGTAATCTATATTTCAATATATATTGGAAGAATCAGGCGGATGTGGCATATTTGTGTACACTTTTCTGCATGAACCAAAACCCTGAACAAAAAGCCAGAGATAATATTGATGCTGCCATAAAACGGTGTGGCTGGATTATTCAGGATAAGAGCAGGATAAATCTCAGTGCATCAATTGGCATTGCAGTTCGTGAATTTCAAACCGACATAGGACAAGCAGACTATGTTTTGTTTGTTGACGGCAAACCGTGTGGAATCATTGAAGCCAAACGGGAAGAAGAAGGACACCGCTTAACTTTTCATGAAGGTCAAAGCGAAGATTATTCAAAAGCAAAACTCAAACACCTTGACAATAAACCGTTGCCATTCGTTTACGAAAGCACAGGCGAAGTAACACGGTTCACCGATTTCAACGATCCAAAGCCACGGTCAAGAGAAGTTTTTTCTTTTCACCGACCGGAAACTTTTCGTGAGTGGTTGAAGAAACCAAAAACTTTAAGAGGAAGATTTTCTGACTTACCGGTTTTACCGATTGACGGCTTAAGAGATTGTCAGATTGCGGCTATCAATGATCTGGAAACTTCTTTCAAAGAGAACCGACCAAAGGCATTGATACAAATGGCAACAGGTTCTGGAAAAACTTTTACCGCCATCACCTCCATTTATCGCTTGCTGAAATTTGCAAAAGCAAAACGCATTTTGTTTTTGGTTGATACTAAAAACTTAGGCGAACAAGCAGAGCAGGAATTTCTCAATTACATTCCGGTTGACGACAACAGAAAGTTCACAGAGCTTTACAATGTGCAACGCTTGCGTTCAAGTTTTGTAGCCAGCGACAGCCAGGTTTGTATCAGCACCATTCAGCGGCTGTATTCCATTTTGAAAGGAACAGAGTTGGAAGAAAGTTTAGAGGAAGAAAACCCAAATGAAAGAAAATGGCAACCAAAAGAAGTGCCCCCCATTGAATACAGCGAAAGAATACCGATTGAGTTCTTTGATTTTATTGTGATTGACGAATGCCACCGCAGCATTTACAATTTGTGGAAACAAGTATTGGAATATTTTGATGCTTTTGAAATTGGTTTAACCGCAACACCCGACGCAAGGACTGTTGCATACTTTGAACAAAATGTTGTGAGCGAGTATTCGCACGAAATGGCAGTTGCTGATGGAGTGAATGTGGGCTATGATGTTTTTATTATTGATACAAAAATTACCAAACAGGGAGCGACCATTTGGAAAGGCGAATACGTTGAACACCGGGAACGATTGAGCAGAAAAAAAAGATTGGAGTTACAGGACGAAGATGAAACTTACACTTCGCAGCAGTTGGACAAAGACATTGTGAACCCCAATCAAATCGCAACGATTATTAAATCTTTCAAAGAAAATTTGCCTACAAT
>CAYHCU010000524.1:0-1717 GCA_964355035.1 uncultured Flavobacteriales bacterium
GTGCAAGTGTTTGAAGTGTGGTGAAACTGTATATCCTGAATTTAATTCAATTCTTAGGGGTCAAGGTGGGTGTATATATTGTGCGGAAATTGGTTTTAACTATAAAAAACCTGCGGTTGTTTACATCATCACACATCATCAGATGAATTCAATTAAAGTGGGGATAACTAACGGTGACAGTAAGCCAGACAGATTAAAACAGTTTGCATATTTTGGCTGGGAGATTTATAAAAAATATGATTTTTCTAAAGGAATTCAGGCTTTTAGGGTTGAACAGAAAGTTCTTAATTGGTTAAGAAATGACTTGGGGATAAATCAGCACTTGTCAATTGAACAGATGCCAAAAACTGGCGGGCAGTCAGAAACGGTAAACGCAGATTCCATAACCATATTAGAAATACAAAAAAAAGTAGAACAATTGATAAAGGGGCTATAGGCATAATTCAAGATTAGGCGTAGCCTGTGGGTGTGAGAAAACTGGCAATCATATTTACCAGTCTGTTACTACTTTCTGCATGTTCAAATGAGATGTCTGCAGAAGAAAAGCGTAATAAGTTTGATTCTTGCGTAATTAAACAAATGTCATTTCATGAATACGATTATACCCCCCCTGATTATATAATGAAGAAATGGGAATCGGAAGCACAAGAATTTTGCAGACATTGGTTAGATTAATAATGAATAGTAAAAAATAATGAAAAAACTACTTCCTTTTATCCTTATCTTAGGATTCATTGTTCCTATTCAACCTGCTAATTCTGCAGTTTCTTGTAATTCAATTAAACTCAGCATTCAAAAAATAGAAAAAAAGATTTTGGCAGAACTCTTATATTTTAATTCGTTACCTGCAGATAATGATGGCATGAGTACTGTTGAGTTTTTGGGTGGAGATGCTAAAAGAATTTTAGCATTTGAAAAGAAACCTTGGTTGTATGATGTTTGGAAATTAGGAACCAATAACCCAAAATGTTTCACGAATACTCAGAAGATAGCCCTAAAGGATCCTACATTCAAAATCCCTGATACTTATTTAAGATGGAGTTGGGCATCATCTTCAAAAATTCATCCTATTTTTGATAATAAATATATAAGCATTTATAAGTATTGAAATGAAGAAACTACTTCCATTGATCCTTATCTTAGGATTCATGTTTCCTATTCAACCTGCAAATGCCATATTTGGATTAAGCAAGTGTGAGAAGGTTAAGAAGGAAATGATGGCGTTGGAAAAACCTTTGATTGGCTTGCGTGAAAAAATTTTGGGAAACATATACAAGCAAAATTTACATGGTGAAAAGGAAGAATTGTGGGTACCATTAGAAAAAGACAAGGTAATCGCAAGGAAAGTAATGCGAAGTGATCCTTTACCAAAGATTTGGAAGTTGGCAACTAATAACGCTAAGTGTTTTACCGTTACACAAAACATGCAAATTAAGCAAGGTGATTATAAGACTAAAAACTTCATAGAATTTATTTTTGTAGGAAAATATGATCAAACAGGGGAATGTTTGAAATGGTTAGCAACGCCACCACTAATTACCTGGGATAGAAAAAAATATGCTGCTTTTGTCAAGAAAGATTCAGAATGCTTTTTGGCAAGTGTAGAATCTATCCAGTTTTCGGACTATCAATCAATATACAGTTACTAATTAACCCAATTTCAAAGGGGCTACAGGAATAGATCCCATAACCCCTTATGTTTAACTATCTAATTAAC
>CAYHCU010000525.1:0-1708 GCA_964355035.1 uncultured Flavobacteriales bacterium
TTTCTTAACTCATTTAGCTAAATATGGAAAAGGTGCTTCTATGCTAAGATCAACATATCCGAATTATTATATTTCGAAAAATAAAATTGAATTAACCGCGGATATCAATGTTGATAAAATTCTTGAAGGAATTCAAAAAAAATATAGCCGCCAACCCATCAATACGATTGACGGAGTAAAAATTGAATTTGATCGCGAATGGGTACACCTTCGTAAAAGCAATACTGAACCTATCATCCGTATTTATGCTGAAAGCCAGTCTCAGACTACTGCACAGAATTTAGCTGAAAAAATCATCTTTGATATCAAAGATATGATCAATGAAAAAGCAATGAAAAATTAATTGCAATCCAATCTTGTTATGAAAATTTACCTCGATAATGCTGCTACAACTCCTATGGATAGTGAAGTTGTTGATGCGATGATTCCTGTAATGCAGAATCAATTTGGGAATCCGTCGTCTATTCATTCTTGGGGTAGAGAAGTGAAGACTGCAATTGAAAATGCCCGGAAAAATGTTGCTAAACTTTTGAATGTAGCTCCTGCAGAAATATTTTTTACCAGTGGTGGAACAGAAGCTAACAATACAGCCATCTTTTGTTCAGTTCGTGATTTGGGTGTTAAACATGCAATCACAAGTAAACTTGAACATCACGCAGTTTTACATACACTGGAAGAGTTGGTACGAGAAGGTAAGATTAAATTAAGTTTTGTTAATCTGACGGAGAAAGGTCATGTAGATTTAAATCATCTAGAGGAATTATTAAAAGACTCAAACGAAAAAACATTAGTGAGCCTGATGCATGCTAATAACGAAGTTGGAAATTTATTATCCTTGAAAGATGTTGGCGAACTTTGTGAAAAATACAATGCAATTTTTCACTCTGATACAGTTCAAACCATGGCTCATTATGCTTTCGATATGAAGTCGGTTAATGTTCATTTCATTACATGTGCAGCTCATAAATTTCATGGTCCCAAAGGTGTCGGATTTTTGTACATTAACAATAAGGTTAAAATTCATCCATTTATTTTTGGAGGTGCACAAGAGCGTAATATGCGTGGCGGAACTGAGAATGTTTATGGAATCGTTGGTTTGTCTAAGGCACTTGAAATTGCTTACCGTGATCTTGAAGCTCATCAAAAACATATTCATGAATTAAAAACCTATATGGCTGAACAATTGCAAAATAGCATTCCCGGAATTCAGTTTAATGGTGATACAATGGGCAACAGTCTGTACACAGTTTTAAATGTTGCTTTTCCTCCAACAGAAAATTCAGAAATGCTTTTGTTTAATATGGATATTTCCGGTATCGCTTGTTCCGGTGGTTCTGCATGCAGCAGCGGAAGTAATGCAGGTTCACATGTTCTCAAAGCTCTTTATGGTAACACAGATCGGCCTTCTGTTCGTTTTTCTTTCAGTAAATATAATACAAAGGAAGAGATTGACGCGGTGGTTGAAAAGTTGAAAGAGCTTTATGTAGTGAAGGTAGTTTAGTTGTTCGATTTTCGTTATTCGTTGTTCGTTGTTCGAAGTTCAAAGTTCAAAGTTGCCGTGTTTTATTAGGTGACTGTTAATTTCATGAAGAAAGTGTATTTATTTTGCATTTAATTTGGAATTAGTCCCAAAATATTTTTTTTTATTTAGACACTTTTGACTTTTGACTTTTGACTTTTGACTTTTGACTTTTGACTTTTGACTTTT
>CAYHCU010000526.1:0-1675 GCA_964355035.1 uncultured Flavobacteriales bacterium
GTTTAATTCAGGATGCTGACCTGCAAGAATTTGGTCGACAGGATTTCCCGGTGCAATTCGTAAAAGCAAAAAAGAAAGCAAGACGAGAAAAAGTAATCCCGGAATGAAAACTAAAAAACGTTTAATTAAATAATTGCGCATGAGCCCTTTTTTGCAGAGCCTCTAAAATAGTTATTTAGATGATTATGGTGTAGTGCCGTTGTAGAGAGTTATAACAGGATTTATTGACAATAAACGTAAGGGATTTATCAGTGTTCCAGGTCGGTCAGCAAATATCATTCGGTTCGCAAAACGCTTATGAATGATATTTCTTCGCATTGAAGTGTATAGGAAGACATAGGGTTGATCATCATAAATCAACTTTTGAAGTTCTCTAGAGAGTGAATCGCGTTTTGGAAGATCAATTTCAAGACGAATCGAATCAATTAAAGCATCAGAAATTTGATTTCCGTAGCCTGCATAGTTTGAGCCATGGCTAGTCCAACTGGAGGTATGCCACAATTGAGTATAATCTTCAGATAGAGAACTGGCAGCCCAACTCCCAAGCATCATGTCATAATCATGTGATTTAGCCTTTTCTAAGAACAACTTTAATTCCATTGGAACAGGATTAATTTTGATGCCGATTTTCTTTAATTCTTCACTGATCAATAATGCCATATCTCTCCAGTCGGGTGAAGTATTCAGATAATTCAAATCAGCTTCAAATTCAATTGTTTTTCCGTTGACCTCTTTGTCTAAAATGCCATCATTATTCGAATCTTTCCATTTCGCTTCGCTTAAAATCAAACTCGCTTTTTTTTGATCGAATGGAATAGCTGCTAATTCTGAATTGAATTCTTTTTTCAAAGGAGATACATTAGAAATCATTCGATGACTTTGTTTGCTATATTGAGCAAATATCAACTTAGTTATTTTTTCTATTGGCACGCTTAAAGCAATTGCTCGTCTTATGTTTTTATCGTTGAATAATTCTTTTCGGTTACTATCTAAAGGTCGTTGATTTAAACTGATATAGGTGTAGTTAAATGTCGGGGAGAGAAAAGAGCTGTAATTGCTTTTAAAAGAAATATTTTCGTTCAAAGCAAGAAATGCACTCATGGAAATATTATTACTAACATCAAATGTTTGATTTTTAAATTCCAGTTGTTGAGAATTATCGTCTTTGTTAATTTTGTAAATTATTTTATCCGGATAGGCGCGTTCATGATAGTCTGTAGAATTGTCTGTCCAGTGATTTTTCTTTTTTACCAAACTAATAAACTGACCAGTCTCCCATTTTTCTACTTTATACATTCCTAGCCCATTGAGAAATTGTGGATTACGTCCCATTTTATCTGAATTGAATTCGTCGGCCCAGGTTTTTAGTGTTGTATCTTTTTCTGCTTTGAAGGAAGTGTCATTAAATTGGTCAAGCGTATAGTTGGCTAAAACATTTTTGGCGTCATGAAATTTCTGTTGTAGAATAGGGAAGGAGCCAAACCAAAATGCATTTTGAATATTTTTATTCTTCATTATGACTGTAAAGGCCAACGGATTTTTTTCGCTAATTTTAATATCCTTCAAATTTTTCCAGTACATTTTTACTGCTGGATTATTCACAAGAGGGCATGAATATACCTTGGCGGTAAAAATGATATCGTCAACAGTAAGAGGACTATGGTCATCCCATTCC
>CAYHCU010000527.1:0-1659 GCA_964355035.1 uncultured Flavobacteriales bacterium
ATAAAGAGATTTTAAATCAAGGGGTTCATCACGATTTTCTCGATCAACCTGAGCGATTACTTGATATTGCTTTCCGTTCATTGTGAAATAGGACATTCTTCTTCCACTGTATGAGAACTGTAACGTCTGAGCGATATCGCTTACAGAAACTCCAAGAGCAGAAGCGCGCTCTCTGTCAATTGTAATGTTCAATTCAGGTTTGTTAAACTTCAAATTAACATCCACACCCTGGAAGGATGGATTCTTATTTGCTTCTTCTAAAAATTTCGGTAGAATTTCCTTTAGCTTTTCAAAATTCGGCGCCTGCAAAACATATTGTACAGGTAAACCTGTCCTTGATTGCCCACCTACACCAATTGTTTGCTCCTGCAAAGCGAAAATCTTTCCTTCCGGAAACGCTTTCGTGTTTTTTGAAACGTAATCTGCAACCTGCTGCTGGCTTCGTGAACGTTGATCTGCATCTTTCAATCCAATACGTACAAAGCCTGTATTTACGGCACCTGATCCAGTAAACCCGGGTGCAGTAACACTCAAAGCAATTCGTTTTTCCGGAATCGAATCATTTACAAAACCTACTAAGCGATCCATGAAATTATCCATGTATCCAAATGCTGTTCCTTCCGGTGTACTTACTTGCAAACGAACAAAATTTCTATCTTCTAAGGGCGCTAATTCCGATTGCAAATTAGAACCAACAACATAAACCAAAACTAAAGTAGAAGCAAGAATAATCCATGCCCAGTATCGCACCCGAATAAAAGCGGTAAGCGATTTTTTATAGGAATTTGTTAAACCTACAAAGAAGGGTTCAGTCATTTCATAAAAACGAGAATGCTTATTATTTTTACGAGCGAGTTTAACGTTAAGAACAGGAGTGAGAGTAAGTGAAACAAAGGCCGAAATTAAAATTGCTCCCGACATTACAATACCAAATTCCCTGAAAAGTCGTCCGACGAAGCCTTCTAAAAAAATGATGGGAAGAAAAACAACTGCCAATGTCAGTGATGTTGCAACAACAACGAAAAAGATTTCATTCGAACCTTTCTCTGCTGCTTCTTGTGGTTCCATTCCGGCTTCAATCTTTTTGAAGATATTCTCCGTGACAACAATCCCGTCATCAACTACTAATCCAGTTGCTAATACAATGGCAAGCAATGTAAGTATGTTAATACTGAAACCTGCCAAATACATAATAAAGCAGGCACCGATTAAAGAAACAGGAATATCAATCAAAGGTCGAATGGCAATCAACCAGTCGCGGAAAAAGAGGTAAATAATAAGAACAACCAATAAAAAAGCAATCAATAATGTTTCTTCCACTTCTCCAATAGATCGTCGAATGAATTTAGTATTATCAAGAGCAATATCCAATTTAAAATCTTTTGGCAATTCTTTTTTAAGTTGTTCAAAGCGTTTATAAAACTCATCAGCGATCTCAATATAATTGGAGCCTGGCTGTGGAACAATTGCTAAACCAATCATTGGTGTTCCTGATTGCTTTAAAATGGTTTCTTCGTTTTCAGGTCCAAGTCGGGCAGTAGCAACATCTCTCAATCGAACAACATATCCATTGTTAGAGGTAATAATCAAATTGTTAAACTCTTCTTCCGTTACTAATTTTCCAATGGTATTAATGGTTAATTCAGTGGCATCACCGGC
>CAYHCU010000528.1:0-1658 GCA_964355035.1 uncultured Flavobacteriales bacterium
CGTAAGGCTTATAAATTGCGTAGTATGAAAACACGTTTTTGGAATTTGTGTGTAAAAGAAAGAAGAAAAGACGGGATTCATACAATTACCGACGAATATTTATTTATTTTTGTTTAAAACAGTAATAATGATTCGAAACTACATTAAAGATTTTCTATGGATTGCAGCGATAATTGTGATTTTATCCAGTTGTAAAAAAGCGAGCAAAACGTCCATCACTCCTGTTCAGGGGAATGTAACTTTGAATGTTCATGTTTTACATCATGCTTGGGAACTTAATAACATAAAAGTATATTTGAAATATAATACAGTTCTTTATCCCGGACCGGATTCTTCTCTTTATGATAAATACGAAATAACAGATGGCTATGGCAAAGTGTCTTTCACACAATTGTATCCAGGAAACTATTATATTTATGGAACAGGTTTCGATGCTTCTTGGGGCGCAAATGTGATAGGATACAAACAAATCATACTCTCAAAGGAAAATATTGCGAATAATGAGATGTCTGTTATTTTATATGTAAGTGAATAAATATTAAAAAACAAACAAGACTATTTTTTCAATGTGATTGTTCTTTTTTTGTAGTTTATAATGGCCTCGTATTTATCAAGAATATCGCTTCCTAGAACTCCATCAATTGCGACAAATCCCATTTTTTCATAGCTGGCATTCACGTGACTAAGGTCTAACAAAATAGCGTGAAAGTTTTTTACAGATAATTCACCTAGATTAAAATTACTCAAATTTATTGAACTTGTAGGCATGCTATCTGTTCCTAAACCAGTCGACAATTTTTCGTCAAATTTAAGATCCGATTCTTTGACAAATTGAAAAATTCTTTTTTGGTCAAAGACCGTGCGCGAAGCGCCAGTATCAACAAGCAATCTGCATTCAAAACTATTTACTTCTGCATCAATAATTAAATGAAGTCCATCATCTTCGATGTTCAGCATTGTGATTGAAATTGTAGTTGTTTTAGAAAACATAAATATTTGAATAACTTAAGCATTCCAATTAAATAAAAAAGTCCTCCGGAAAAGAGGACTTTTTTACAAACTAATATAGAATATTATTTAACGGCAACCTGATTCATATTATCTAATACAGCCATTACCTCTTTTACTGATTTAGCAGAATCATGAAGTAATTTCATTTCATCTTCGTTCAGTTTTAATTCGATGATTTCTTCGATACCATTTTTCCCTAACTTAACAGGTACACCAAGGAAAATATCCTTTAAACCATATTGTCCGGTTAACAAAGCGCAACAAGGGAAGATTCGTTGAGAATCTTTAATAATGGCTTCTACCATTTGTGCTGCGGCAGCTCCCGGAGCATACCAAGCTGAAGTACCCATTAAATTCACAAGTTCACCACCACCTTTTTTCGTACGGTCAACAATTGCGTCTAGTTTTTCTTTTGAAATTAATTCAGTAACAGGAATACCAGCAACAGTAGTATAACGAGGTAGAGGAACCATTGTGTCGCCGTGGCCACCCATTAAAACTGCTTGAATGTCTTTCGGAGAAGTATTCAATGCCTCCGCAAGGAAAGCACGATAACGAGCAGTATCTAAAATACCGGCCATACCAAATACTTTTTTTGAATCTACTTTCGCTGTTAAGTATGCACAATAAGTCATCACATCAAGTGG
>CAYHCU010000529.1:0-1658 GCA_964355035.1 uncultured Flavobacteriales bacterium
AAGATCGACCATTCCATAAGACAAATGGTACAAGCCATCAGCCCAAGGTCTTTTCAGTTTACGAAAAATTTCCTTCAACACTTTAAAATGGTAGTCTTGTTCATTGCCTACAACATAGATCAATTTTTCAAGGCCGGGATATTCATCAAAACGTAATTGAGCGGTACCCATATCCTGCGTAATATAAACGCTGGTACCATCACTTCTCAACAAAACTTTCATGTCCAAATTGGCTTCCTGAAGATCTATCCAAACGGAATTGTCATCCTTCTGAATAAATGCACCGGAAGTTACTCCATCCTGAATGATTTTTTTTCCAAGTAAATAGGTTTTACTTTCGTAATAAATTTTATCGAAAGTGACTCCTAGTTTTTTGTACTTGACGGCGAATTCTTCATACACCCAACCATTCATTTTTTCCCAAAGTTCAAGGGTGTGTGGATCTCCGGCTTCCCATTTAAGCAGCATCTCCTGTATTTCAAGATGAAGTGGTGCTTTTCTTTCGGCTTCATCCTTCGATATTCCGTCTTTTTCTAATTCTTCAATTTGAGCTTTGTATTTTTTATCATACAAAACATAATACTTTCCAACAAAATGGTCACCTTTTATACCTGTGGAAGTTGGTGTATCACCATTCCCGAATTTTTCCCAAGCCAGCATCGATTTACAGATATGAATCCCTCTGTCGTTGACAAGATTTACCATCACCACATCATGACCGCATGCTTTTAAAACATTAGAGACAGCAAAACCGAGAAGATTATTCCGAATGTGGCCCAGATGCAATGGCTTATTTGTATTCGGTGATGAATACTCAACCATCAATTTTGAAGGAGTGAAATTCTCGTCAGTAAAATTTTCAGGTTTGAATAATTCGTCGTGATCATTACTAATTTTAACAAGGTAATTCTTCCAATAATTTTTATCGATGGAAAGATTTAGAAATCCTTTTACGACATTAAAACTTTCCAGAGGGAATTCAGAATCGCTGATAAATCTGCCAATGTCCTGCGCTGTTAGTTCCGGGCTTTTTCCTGAAGCTTTTGTATATGGAAAAACGACAAGCGTTACATCCCCTTCAAATTCTTTTTTTGTTTCCTGAAATAAAATTGTTGAAGCATCTACATCAAAATTATAGAGGCTTTTTAATCCGGATGCTATACTATTTTTTAATTGCGACTCAAATCTAATATTCATTCTTTTGTATGGGATCAATTCGTTAATTGGCTGACAACACGTTGTAATATCTCGAAAGTGTTTTCAGCCATTAAATTTTCTTTATCGAGGGTAGGATTCACTTCAGAGATTTCAAAACAACAAACTTTTTCATTCTGAATTAATCGAACCAGTAAACTACCCGCTTCTTTCTCTGTAATTCCATTTCTAACCGGTGTACCGGTTCCTTTTGAAATTGATGAATCCATTGAATCCACATCGAAAGAAATATAGATCATGTGACAACGGCTCAAATGAGCAAGAGTATCGCGAGCAATCTTTTCAACACCATTACGCTTTACTTCGCTGGTACTGAAAATTTTCACCTTATTTTTTTTCAACAGATAGGATTCTTCCGGCTCAACATCTCGAAGTCCGATATATACAACATCGCTGTATTCAATTTTAGGTATCTGCTCAAATCCCTTTTCTTTGATAAGATT
>CAYHCU010000530.1:0-1651 GCA_964355035.1 uncultured Flavobacteriales bacterium
GCGTAAGGCGACGAGATGCATACTGCATTAGCTATGAACGTAAAATCGCCTTTTTTCCATTGAGGCAAGTGAACAAATGTGTATGGTTTGAAATTGGGTCAGTGGCAAAATCAAACAAATCAGCTAAATCAAAGTCCAAAGCCCCCATACAACGAAAACGCGCAATTCCCATATTTGCGAATTTCTATAGCTTCTATGTGACTTTCTAATATTCTTTTCGCCTGATGCTCTACGATCAGAATTCCATTTTCTGTCAGCAGATTTTTTTGAAAGATAAGATCAGGAATAGTATCTGTTTCAACTAATTCAAATGGTGCATCAGCAAAGATGATGTCGAATTTTTTATCGCAGGATTTTAAAAACTTAAACACGTCTGATTTAATAACGTGTAGATTATTTACTTCGAATTTTGCAGCAGTCTCTTTGATAAAGGAGCAACATTTAAAATTAATATCGACACTGGTGACATGCTTAGCGCCACGAGAAATAAATTCCATACTTACGCCACCAATACCTGCGAAAAGATCAAGTACTTTTATTTCTTCAAAGTCAATTCGGTTGTTGAGGATATTAAACAATGCAGACTTAGCGTAATCAGTTGTAGGGCGAACCGGTAAAGAAGAAGGTGCATTGATCATTCTTCCGCTAAATTTTCCGCCAATTATTCGCACAATGCTAAATTAAACAGAGTTTGATAAAAATGCGAAGGAGGTTCGTTGAATTTATTGCTAAAAGCGAGTGTTCTTGCTCTCGGGGTAAAGTCTATTTTTCGGATATGATCATAAAGCAATTTAAAAAGGGCGCTTTCTTTTTCGATTTCACCAAGAAGTGATAACTGAATTCTTTCCGGATCAAGGCTCAGTTGTTCGCAAACAAATAAGGTGTAATATAAGACATCTTCGTTGCTGTTTTTGGCAAAAGTATTAAGTAGGATTAATTTTTTTCCTTCCACAACAATTACATCCATTTCGTTTTGACGAACGTTTAAGTAGAGATGTTTAGTGCTGTCGTTTCTTGCAATTTTATTTATTGAGTTAAGCAAAACTTCTGAATGATGAATGATTTTAGGATCTTGAAAAAGGTGAGACAATTCTTTTTGTAATTCATTTTCTATTCCGTAAACTGTAAACAAGTCGTAAGCGTTAATGTGAGAACAATAGACCTTCATGTCTGTTGCATCATTAAAGTTTATATTGAAATACGTCTGTTCGTCACCCGGATGATACAATGCTTCCGGTACTAAAGTATATTGAGGAGTAGTAATGCAAATCCTTGCTTTTGAAAATTCATACTGACGTAATATTTTACTTTTCGTTGTTGCAAATTCCAAATGTTCTCGCCACGAAAAAAGTTCGTTTTGCAAACTATTGGGAAAAATTTCTAACGCTAAAAAACGGTTGGCTTTCTTTTCCAATAAGGAAAGTTGAATGGACGATTTTTCGATCAACACTAAAAGATCACAAAGCCCGGCGCTTTTATTTTCAAGTGCTGAGTCGATGATCAGTATTGATGCATCGGTGGTTGGAAGAAAGACATTTGGGCTCACAGCGGCGAAGTTACAAAATCCAATGAAATAATACTGCCTTGTTGGAATTGGGGTCAGTATCAAAAGTTGGGGAGAGATTTAATTTACGAGTGTGTTCAAAGGTTT
>CAYHCU010000531.1:0-1644 GCA_964355035.1 uncultured Flavobacteriales bacterium
TATTCTGTTAGGGTCTGTCACGGCAATACCAACCCGCTTTGTTCCATAATCAATTGCCATGATTCTACTCATGTGGCAAATATAGGGCAAATTTTGGGAATAAGGATTGCTGTTTGATTTCGGAATGCGGATTTCGGATTGCAGAACCCAAGGTTACATTCAAAAGTTTGGGAGCTATTGAAAAATAGAGAACGACAGTAAGCCAAAAGCAGATTTGCGAAATCCGCAATTCGAAATCCGAAATCCGAAATCCGAAATTAAAGATTTGTTTTGCTACTTTCAAAATGGAAACTTTCCTTTGCGGTGAATTAAAGAATTCTGTATGAAGGAAATTATTGAAAATGCTTGGGAAAACCGGGAGCTATTAAAGGAGCAAAGTACACAAGACTGTATTCGTCAGATCATTGAAGAACTCGACAAAGGCAGAATGCGTGTCGCTGAACCTACTTCAAGTGGATGGAAAGTAAATGATTGGATAAAAAAGGCGGTAATTCTATACTTCCCAATTCAGAAAATGGAAACATTACATGCAGGGCCGATGGAATTTCATGATAAAATGAAGTTGAAAACCAATTTTGCCGGTCAAGGAGTTCGTGTTGTTCCTCACGGCATTGCCCGATATGGAAGCTATTTAGCAAAAGGAGTTATTCTGATGCCTTCTTATGTAAATATCGGTGCTTATGTTGACGAAGGTACAATGGTTGACACTTGGGCAACTGTCGGTTCTTGTGCACAGATTGGCAAAAACGTTCACCTTAGCGGAGGAGTTGGCATTGGCGGTGTATTGGAACCTGTTCAAGCAGCACCTGTAATTATCGAAGACAACTGCTTCATTGGTTCGCGGTGTATTGTTGTGGAAGGAGTGCATGTGGAATCGGAAGCTGTTCTTGGCGCAAATGTAGTATTGACGATGTCTACAAAAATCATTGACGTTACAGGAACTTCTCCAATTGAATACATTGGGAAAGTGCCTGCTAAATCTGTTGTAATTCCGGGATCATTTACCAAGAAATATCCTGCAGGAGAATATCAGGTTCCTTGTGCATTGATTATTGGAAAAAGAAAAGAGAGCACCGATAAAAAAACATCGCTGAATGCTGCTTTAAGAGATTATGGCGTTTCTGCTTAATTCGAATTGATAAATTTACCTATGAAATTCCTCATTATTCAAACTGCCTTTACAGGTGACGTAATTTTAGCTACTGCTTTGCTGGAGAAAATTCATTCTTCTTTTCCTGATGCTGAAATTTCTATGGTAGTAAGAAAAGGGAATGAAACATTATTAAGCAATCATCCCTTCCTGAAAGAGGTTTTAATCTGGAATAAAAAAGAAAACAAGTTTAAAAATCTGCTTGCATTAATTCCTATTATAAGGGAGAAAAAATTCGATGTAGTCCTTAATCTCCAGCGCTTTTCCGGAACCGGTTTATTGACTGCATTTTCAGGAGCTAAAGAAAAATTGGGGTTCACAAAAAATCCATTGAGTATTTTCTACACGAAAAGATTCGCACATAAAATTGGCGATGGTACCCATGAAATTGAACGCAATCAATCACTCATAAGTCATTTGGTCGATGCTCAAATTTCTAAATCACGCCTCTACCCTTCTCCGGCAGATGAACAGTCCATTTCAAAATATATCCG
>CAYHCU010000532.1:0-1641 GCA_964355035.1 uncultured Flavobacteriales bacterium
TTATGAATGGAATGAAGAAGATCAAACTTGGGATGAATATAAGGCTTAGAAGGGTATTGGGCTTATTAGGAATTACCCCTACAGTTTGGGTATGAAGAAACTTGCTATTGGTATTTTAACCCTAACCCTTCTTTCACCTATCCCTGCACACGCTTCTAAAACTGTTCCCTACAAAAATCAAAAAGCAGGACAGTTTTGTAAAGTGGCAGACGCTAAAAAAACAGTAACACTTCCTGATGGATCAAAATTATTATGTACAAAAGATGGCAATAGGGCTAGGTGGAAGACTAAGTAAAAAATATGGCTAAAAAACTAGATCCTAAAGTGGTTGAAGCAGTGATGTTAAAAGCAGGATTAAAACCTTTAGAACCCTACAAAGATTCAAAAACAAGTTGGAAGTGTAAGTGCTTAAAATGTGGAAACACTATAAATCCAACATATTCAAATGTGAGAAATGGCGTTAGATGTGCGTATTGCGCAAAATCAAGGATACATCCAAAAGATGCCGTAGCGTTGATGATAAGTGCAGGATTAGAACCTTTAGAACCATATACAAATTCAACGACCAAATGGAAATCTAAGTGCCTTATTTGTGAAAAAATTTCCTCACCAACTTATGGCAATGTTTATATGGGCGTACGGTGCATTCACTGTTCAATTATTTCTCAACACGAAAAACAAAAGAATGATAATGACTTTGTTGTAAGTGAAATGTTAATGGCTTTCCTAAAACCACTTGAACCTTATAAAAGCGCACTATCAAAATGGAAATGCGAATGTCTAAAATGTGGAAAAATTGTCCATCCCAAATACAACAGTATTCAACAAGGTAAGGGTGGGTGTGAATGGTGCGGCGGAAGCAGAATAGAACCAGAAGATGCAGTTAAGATAATGCTAAAAGCAAAACTACAACCTTTAGAACCTTATAAAGGTTCACATTCAAAATGGAAATGTAAATGCTTAAAATGTAAAAGAATTGTTAATCCAAGTTACAATAATGTTAATGCAGGTTCAAAAGGTTGCGTGTATTGCTATCCTGCTTCATTTAATTTATTAAAACCTGCATTTATTTATTTGATTACTAACAGTAATTTAAATTCACATAAAATTGGGATAGGTAACAATAAGGAAAAAAATCGCATACAAAGTTTTCTTAAGAAAGAATGGGTTTTATTTCGAATGTGGCAATTCGAGGAAGGAATTGCAGCCAAAAAAACTGAATCTGAAGTTTTTGAAATTATTAGAAAGGACTTAAAACTTCCAATATATTTAACTAAAGAACAAATGCCAGTTACGCGCGGCGAAACTGAAACAGTAGATGCAGATTCAATATCCTTATTACAATTAGAAAAAATCATTAACAAAGTAATAAAGGGGCTATAAATGAACCTACAATTGCGTTTAATTCTTCTTGCCATAATTATTATTTATGGGTGGTTTGAACCCTTTAGTAGTGTTCCTCTTTTAATTATTTACTATATAGTCTTAGTCTTCAAGAACAAAGAAAATAATCATCCATTCAATCCACTAGAAGATAAGCCGTCAGACTTTCAAATTAAACTTAATAACAGAATAAAGAAAATAATAAGGGGCTACAGGAATAACCCATAACCCCTTATTGGTTTATTTAGTTCACAGACC
>CAYHCU010000533.1:0-1610 GCA_964355035.1 uncultured Flavobacteriales bacterium
CATAAAGCGACGACATCAGGATTGCTTCTTCCTAATTCTACCAGGCCGGCACCAAATCCTGAACGTGTATCTTTCTTCTCTGTGTAAGTATATTTTTTCATGGAGTGTTATTTTCTTTGTTGGAGTTAATTTAATGGAACGATATTGGATTCTCCCGAAACAACGGAAAATTCTTTTTCAATGGTATAAATACTTTCTCTGGAATTTTTCGGGCGATAAATAACTTTGTATTTTCCGGGTTGAAGGATAAATGTTTGCTTGGTAAGATCATCGTTTAAATTAATCACCCAGGTTACTTGAGAATTTTGATAAGCGTATATACTTCCGAAACCTTGATTGTTTGTCAATAAGGTTACAATTCCCGGATGAGGAATACTTACTGTAGTTAGTTTGCTTTGTGAAACATCAACATTTTCTAAATTAATTCTTGGTGTAGTTAAAATTTCAAGATCATATTTTCCAACAATATATTTTTCAGTTTCATTTACATCTTGCAAATTCAATGTTTGCATCATGCCGTGCTGACGCGTAATAAATTGGACTTTTTTGTATTCTGCAGGGCCATCAAATTTTACTACCAAATCACCTTGCGGAGCATCAATTCCTATAATGGTATGTTTTCCGGGTACGAGTAAGATAGAATCTTTTGTAACAGGAGGGAGGGTATGTACGACTATTTTATAAATTGGTAATGGATCAATCACTAATGTATCCGGATTTCCTTTCGAGTTTAAGGTGTGGATGTAATTGTATTTATCCTGACCGGTAAATTTGTCATAGAACGTCATGTTCACATTTGTTTCGGTAGGATTGTGAGTGATATCTAATAAATTCACTTGAAGAGTAGTATTGTTTAAAGCTTGTGAAATGACAATATTCAATGCGTCTGAAAACATCGATTCATTTGTTGCATCGAAATATCTACCTACACATTCAAATGTTTTTTTCAAGGACTCATCAAGTCCTAAACCGATGACAAAAGGTTTCAAGAAAATTCCTTTTTTTTGCAGAGCCTGGGAAATTGCACATGGATCTCCACCGCATTCTTCTATACCGTCTGTAATAAGAATGATAATGTTTCTGGAATGACTTTGCGGAAAATCGTTTCCGCAAAGCTCAAGTGATTTAGCGATGGGAGTAGTTCCACGTGGAATAACATCTTTTAGCACTTGTTGTATTCTTGAAATATTTCCTTTTGAAAATGGAACTTCTAACTTACTATCATCACAGTCCTGAGGTGGAAAATTTTTCTGGTGACCGTAAACTCTTAAAGCAACTTCAATGTTATTCACATAGCGTAAACTGTCCATCAATTGCTTCATTAGCTTTTTTGCTACATCTATTTTGGTTCCGCTTTGCCATCTTCCATACATAGATTGTGAAGCATCAAATAGAAATTCAATTCGGGTTAATTGCGGAGCATCAGCCTTTTTTGTTTGTGCAGTCGAATTTAGATTGCAAAACAAAAGCAATAATAGCAGGAGGGTAGCTGTATTTATTTTATGAGACTTGATAATATTCTTCTTTAGAAAAATTACGTATTAAAAATCACCCAATGTTTCTTCCAGTTGAGCAAGCGCTTTCTCTGTTTGTTCTGCATTCGGTGCAAT
>CAYHCU010000534.1:0-1607 GCA_964355035.1 uncultured Flavobacteriales bacterium
CGCTTTGATACACCAATTTCAAAAATTGAAAAATTCAGACAAGAAATAAATTCATTTCTGACGAACCTTGACTACGTTTCCACGACCACACCTCCGTACATCCATATTGAAAATTTCACCATTCAAGGTGTTGAGATGAAATTTATTTACTTCATTGAGTCCATCGATTTCACTTATTTCAGTGAAAAAAGAGAGTTCATCTTTTTAAAAATTTTAGATACCGCTCAACAAGAAGAGATCAAATTAGGAATTCGGGATATTCAATAAATAAGGATTACTAAATAAAAACCTCTCTCCCTTCCACAGTTTGCCATCGACAGGCTGCCATCGACAGGCTCAGGCAGCACAGGAAGCTCAGGCAACTCAGGGCGCACTCCCCTGGAGTACTACACTTTGTACCGACCTCAGGGCTCCGCTACTCCCTTTCTTTTTCCTACTCACCCACTCTCCCACTCTCCTACTCTAACTCCCTACTAACAACTCCACGTGAAATACTAATTCCAATAGCTGACGAGTATATTAAAATAAATTACTATTTTTAAAATCGAATTAGAGAACCATCGCCATTTTATATGAATTACGCTGAAGCCGAAAAATTTGTGTTGGATTATCTCCATAAAAACTTGGCGACGACCATTCATTACCATCATGTTTTTCATACTGAAAATGTAATCAAATCTTCAGAGCGTCTTTGTTTGCTTGAAAAACTCGATGAAGAATCATCGCTATTAATAAAAACCGCTGCTCTTTTTCACGATACCGGATTTGTTACACAATACGAAAAGAACGAACCCGTGGGAGCTGCATTCGCGGAAAAACATTTACCTGCTTTCGGATACGACACTGCTCAGATTGAGATTATAAAAGATCTCATTTTAGCTACCGACACATCTAAACAACCACAAGGACTTTTTCATAAAATTATTCGTGATGCCGACTTAGATTATATTGGCAGGGCCGATTTTTTTTCCATTTCACAATTACTCCGACAAGAATTATTAGAACATGGGAAAGCCATTAAATTAGTGGAATGGTACGCCCTCGAAAAAGAATTTTTGGAGAACCATGTTTATTTTACGGATGCTGCTTATGCACTTCGAAACAAAGGAAAATTAAATAACCTCGAAGAAATAAAAGCACTCTTGAGAGAGTCGTCCGGAAATCATGGCTTGATTGACATGACGGATATGAATGCTCAAATGCTGGGAGAAGATCGTAAGCATTTGGTTTCTCTATTGGGCAGAACTAGTTTATTCAAATCCGCCGACCTAAAACTTCTCGAGCATATTGCAAAGGTTGTCGATCGAATTCATCTTAAAGAAAATGAACCCCTATTCAAAAAAGGGGATGCAGGTGAAAGTATGTACATCATTGAATCGGGAACGCTTCGAGTACACGATGGATCCATCATCTTTGCAGTATTAAAAAATGGAGAATATTTTGGTGAAGCTTCTATCATTGACAATTCTCCACGTACCGCATCGGTTTCCGCAGCATCAGATGCTATCATTTTAAGAATTGGAGAAAAAGATTTCTTTAGTTTATTAGGTTCGCATCCATCCATGAATCGAATGTTGATGAAAGAGCTCATCAACCGACTGCGCAAT
>CAYHCU010000535.1:0-1597 GCA_964355035.1 uncultured Flavobacteriales bacterium
GCAAATTTACACGACGAACCAAGTCAAATATGTTTTTATATGGTCCATTTAAATCACGCTCCTCAATGATAGCATGAACTGCGGCTTCACCCACACCTTTGATTGCACCTAAACCAAAACGAATCTGTCCGTTTTTATTTACACCAAAGTTGTAAATACTTTCATTCACATCAGGGCCCAAAACAGGAACACCCATTCTACGACATTCTTCCATGAAGAATGTAATCTTATCAATGTTACTTAAGTTGTGCGTTAACACCGAAGCCATATACTCAGCAGGGTAATGAGCTTTCAGATAGGCAGTTTGAAAAGCGACAAAAGCATAGCAAGTTGAATGCGATTTGTTGAAAGCATATGCAGCAAATGATTCCCAATCAGTCCATATCTTTTGACAAACTTCTTTTTTATATCCTTTTTTCTCGCAGCCTTCCATAAACTGCTCTTTCATTTTATTCAACACTTCAATCTGCTTTTTACCCATGGCTTTCCGCAAATTATCAGCATCACCTTTCGTGAAATCGGCAAGCTTTTGCGACAAAAGCATTACCTGCTCCTGATAAATTGTTACACCATAACTTTCTTTCAGATATTCTTCCATCTCCGGAACGTCATACGTTACCGGCTCACGACCATTTTTTCGTGATATAAAAAGCGGAATATATTCCAGCGGACCAGGACGATATAAAGCATTCATCGCTATTAAGTCCTCAAACTTGTCGGGTTTTAATTCTCGTAAATATTTCTGCATTCCGGCAGATTCAAACTGAAACGTTCCGTTTGTTTCTGCACGTTGATAGAGTTCCAGTGTTTTTTTATCATCAAGAGGAATTTCATCAATGCTGATTTTTACACCATGATTTCGTTCAATCAAAAATAAAGCATCGCGAATAATGGTTAATGTTTTCAATCCGAGAAAGTCCATCTTGATTACTCCGGCATCCTCAATTACTTTACCATCATATTGTGTAATTAATAATGTTGTTTCTTTTGAAGTTGAAACAGGAATAATCTCGGTTAAATCTTTCGGAGCAATGATAATTCCTGCTGCATGAATTCCTGTATTGCGAACAGAGCCTTCAAGAATTACAGCTTCTTTCAATACGCGGGCAGCAAGATCTGTTCCACCATAAATTACACGAAGCTTTTTTACATCTTCTATCTCTTCACTACTTAAATTCTCTTTTGTCTTTAAACTTTTTTCGCCTTCAATCGGTGCTTTTATAACACGATTGAGTTCAATGCCGGGTTTATCAGGAACTAATTTTGCAAGAGCATTCGCTTCCGGCAAAGGCAAATCCATAACACGCGAAACATCTTTTATACTCATCTTCGCAGCCATTGTGCCGTAAGTCACAATTTGCGCAACTTGATTCTTGCCGTATTTCTCAACGACATAATCAATTACTTTTTGTCGACCGACATCATCGAAGTCTGTATCAATATCGGGTAAGCTCTTACGCGAAGGATTTAGAAAACGCTCGAAAAGCAAGTTGTATTTAATCGGATCTATATTCGTAATACCAATACAATAAGCTACTGCAGATCCTGCTGCTGAACCACGACCGGGACCAATCATCACTCCGAGATTTCTCCCGGC
>CAYHCU010000536.1:0-1575 GCA_964355035.1 uncultured Flavobacteriales bacterium
TCCATTGTTTCAGGATAGAAATCGCTGATGTAGGGAACAAGGTCATAGCCGCTTTTCGACATTTTACTTTCTGCAATGCTTTTTGTAAAGGACTCCAGCAATTCAATGTCTGAAATAGAAACACTTTCAACCGGAAAATTGACCACTACTTTCTGGCTGGTCGTGAATTTCTGGTCATTTGAATTTTTATCAGTGATGGAAAGCTCCAGTGTATAACTGCCATTCGCTGCTTGTATCCGCTGCTGATCCATGAAGTTGGGCTTGTAAGAATTTAAATTCTCCAACTCAGCGCTCAGCAGGTTGTATTTATCAAAGAAGACAATTGTATCTTCCCTTTTCAGAACCCATTGCACTTCAATTTTACTTTGAAGTTTAAGGTTGGCATTGGGAGAAAAACTTACGGACGAACCGATTACTGTGAGATAAGTTTCAATATACGGACTTCCCTGCGGCTGGTTGAATGTGCAAAAGGAAAAGAACGCCGACATTTTTGCGGAAGCAACGCTGCAGGTAAAGAAAAGGGCAGCAACGGCAACGACAATGAATTTTTTCATGACAGGGTATATTAATCCGGTAAAGTTACGGCTTTTTGCCGGGAAGCCTTAGTTAAAGTCCAGGGTGCAGAATAAATTTTGAGGATAACTATACATCTCTAAAGTTGGCATATAAGACTAAATCCCGCAACAATATAAACAGGGATTATTATTGAGCAGGATTCCTGTCGGGCTCGCCATACACAGACTTCGCTCTAAGACGCAACAGCAGTAACTATTTATGACGATGTGCAAATAATCTGTAATAATCCTTAAAAGAAAATATCCTATTTCTCTTAAATCCAGTTAACTCATTTAACAAGCCTATCCTTTGAAAATCAGAAATAAGACTATATGAACTAACTATCGAAAGGCCTGTTGCTTTTGCGCAATCGTCTGCCTCGACTATTGGATTGCCAAATCAGTAGTCTAATAGTAGTTTTGCATGGGGGCTTTTTTCCCAAGTTTAAAGAGTTTCTTTTCGCTATCCTGTTTTGTTTGAATTATTTCTTTGAATACCCTTATTGAATCTTCTGCAGTTTCAATCACACCAGTCAAGAAAAATTTGAGCCACTTTAGTAAATCTCCCTTTAACCTTACTTCCATCAAGTAGTTATAATATTGGCCTTTTTTTCTTTCAAAATAATCCGATATATAAAGCACCGGCTTACTTAAAATATCCTGTTCAACTAAATACAATGTAATTAGCAATCTACCAATACGCCCATTACCATCAAGGAATGGGTGAATAGTTTCAAATTGGTAATGAGCCAACCCGATCTTCACCAAATTTGGAAGCTCACTATTTTTATTATGAAGAAAGTTTTCTAAGTCGTTCATCAAATCATTGACAGAAGAAAATGGCGGAGGAATAAAAATGGCATTGTTTATTGATGTCAAGAGCTAAATAAAGGTCGAGTAGCCAAGTGGAATTTCACCAATGTCAGGTCCGATAGCTATCGGACTCACAGCGCACAAGCCTGGACTCGAAGACCTGACAGCAGAAAAATTATCGGACTCGCGCTGCGCAGGCGGCGTTCGA
>CAYHCU010000537.1:0-1574 GCA_964355035.1 uncultured Flavobacteriales bacterium
ATCGCATTGCAAATAAGATGACACTAATGATTAAAGTAATTGCTGCAATACCAATGTAACTTCTCGGCTTGCTCGCAATCTTCAAGATTTCGTTGTAAGTGCACTTGAGTAACATCAGTTGTTGATTAGTTTTAGAAAATAGTCTTCTAATTTTCTCTTCGATTCAATAGCGAAAACCTGAATTTCATTTTCCATGAAATGTCGGTTGAATTTTGGAATATCTTCTTTTGAAATATGCAAATTGATTACATTGCCTGCAACTGATTGTAGCACTTCGGCAGATTTATTTTTCAGAACATTAATAGCTTTGTCAATATTATCAATCGTAAAAGAAACAAGCAGCTCTTCTTCGTCCAGCAACTCACGAACATTTCCCTGAACTATTGTTTTTCCTTTATTGATTATTACCATTCTGTTTGCAATTAATTCGATTTCAGAAAGGAGATGGGAGGAGAGGAGCACCGTTTTATTCTGCTCATTCTTTAATTGCAGAATAAGGTTACGGATGTCAATGATGCCTTGTGGATCTAATCCTGTTGTGGGTTCATCCAAAATAATAAGTTTCGGATCATGAATCAATGTCTGCGCAATTCCCAATCGTTGTTTCATTCCATGAGAATAACCGGAGACTTTATCCTTTTCTCTTCCTTTCAATCCAACGTAGTCGATCACTTCTAAAATTTTATTCGTTGGAATTTTTTTACCTGAAAGGCGGGCAAAAATTTCCAAATTCTTTTGTGCGGATAGAAACTTATAGAAATCCGGTTTCTCGACAATGCAACCTATCTCTGATAGAATTTCCCGTCGGTTTGCTCTTAATTCCTTCCCGAAAATTTTTATTTCGCCGGAGGTAGCAGAAATAAGCGATAACATTGTTCGAATGGTCGTACTTTTCCCAGCGCCATTCGGACCTAAAAAGCCAAAAACATCGCCTTGATACACATCAAAAGACACATCTTCAACAGCCCGGAACTTGCCATAGTGCTTTACAAGTTGTTTTACTTCAATGATTTTGTCGCTTTGTTGCATTAGGGTGCAAGTTTAGGCTTTTTCTTGTAATTGGTGAGTAGTGAGTGGTAAGTGCGGTCGACTTACCACTTACTATTTTCTAATCACCAAATATGCAACAGGCTGATAATCAAGTTTACCAGACGTTGAAAAACAAAATCCTAGCTTTTCCTTAAATAATGACTTACATTTGTAACCTTCTCAAGAAGATTGTATTCCGCAGTTTGTTATTTTAATAATCACAATTCGAGTTTTCACTTTTTTCTTAGTAGATCACCCCTGAATTTTTAACTATGATAATTCGAGGTATAATAACAAACAATTAAATTCATTAATGACATTTACAAATTTAGGTCTCAGCCAACCCTTGGTTGAAACATTGATTACAAAGGGTTATTTGGCACCAACACCAATTCAATTACAATCAATTCCACTGATATTACAAGGAAAAGATATTTTCGGATGTGCACAAACAGGAACCGGTAAGACAGCAGCATTTGCTTTACCAATTCTCCAATTTCTTAACGAAAAACGCGATCCTGCTCAAAAAAGGACGATAAAGGCTT
>CAYHCU010000538.1:0-1560 GCA_964355035.1 uncultured Flavobacteriales bacterium
ATCAGGTTACGTGTGTTGACATCGACAAAAATAAAGTTGAGAGAATGCAAAAAGGTGAAATTCCAATTTACGAACCTCACCTTGATTTGCTATTTGAAAGAAATATTAAACAGGGTCGATTGAATTTTACGACTGATTTAAAATCCGGAATTCAAGACGCTAAAGTAATTTTTCTTGCTTTACCAACTCCACCCGGTGAAAATGGCTCGGCAGATTTAAAATACATTCTTCAGGTGGCAGAACAATTGGGACATTTAATAACTGACTACCAAATCGTAATCAACAAGAGTACAGTTCCTGTTGGCACTGCCGAGAAAGTTAGATCAGCCATTGCTGAAAATTGCAAAATAGAATTCGATGTAATCTCTAATCCGGAATTTCTACGCGAGGGATTTGCAGTGGACGATTTCATGAAACCCGATCGTGTTGTAATTGGTACGCAATCAGAACGAGCAAAAAAAGTGATGACAGAACTTTATGGGCCATTCGTTCGTCAGGGAAATCCTGTTTATTTCATGGATGAACGATCAGCAGAACTTACAAAATATGCAGCTAATGCATTTCTTGCAACGAAGATCACATTCATGAATGAAATCGCGAATCTCTGTGAAAGAGTCGGCGCGAATGTCGATTCAGTACGAATTGGAATTGGTACAGACGATAGAATAGGGAAGCGTTTTCTTTTTGCAGGTATTGGTTATGGTGGAAGTTGTTTTCCGAAAGATGTACTTGCTTTGCATCATACATCTGTTGAAAATAATTATCCCTTTTCATTGCTAAAATCTGTAATGGATGTCAATGAGAAACAAAAGGTAACAATTGTAGAAAAAATAAAAAAACATTTCAACGGAAATTTAAAAGGAAAAAAAGTAGCCTTATGGGGACTGGCATTTAAGCCGGATACAGATGATATCCGGGAAGCTCCGGCACTTTACATTATCGAAGCTTTACTCGCTTTAGGAGTAACTATTTCCGCCTACGATCCTGAAGCAATGAAAAATGTAAAAGCCCTGATAGGCGATAAAATTTCCTATGGAAATGACCCATATGACATTTTAAAGGATGCAGATTTGTTATTAATTGCAACAGAGTGGTCTGTATTCCGTACACCTGAATTTGAAAAAATGGGGAACCTTCTTGGCAACAAATTAATTTTTGATGGAAGAAATCTCTACGACCTTCAGCAAATGAAAGATCTTGGATTCACTTACTACAGTGTAGGCAGGAATAAAATTAATTGATCACCGACAAATATGAAAAGAGTTCTCATCACCGGTGCCGCCGGTTTCTTAGGTTCGCATTTATGCGATAGATTTATCAAAGAAGGTTATCATGTTCTTGCCATGGACAATCTTATTACCGGCGATTTAAAAAACATAGAGCATCTTTTTAAACTAAAGGAGTTTGAATTTTTTAATCACGACGTTTCAACGTTCATACATGTACCGGGGGAGTTGGATTATATTTTACATTTCGCTTCACCGGCAAGTCCGATTGACTATCTAAAAATTCCAATTCAAACATTAAAAGTCAGTTCTCTTGGAACACACAATCTTTTAG
>CAYHCU010000539.1:0-1549 GCA_964355035.1 uncultured Flavobacteriales bacterium
TCTGGATCTTATAAGTAATCGTTTCGACGAGAAAAGTAAACAACAGAAAAATTTGGTTCTTCGTCAGATTTCAAAGATTAAGCTTCCGTTGAAAAACTCTTCGTTTGTTTATTCGGAATTAGATTGGTAGTTGTGAGCTTAGCCACATGAGAAAAAAACTCGATCGCTAGTGGAGCAGGAATTAAAGCGTATTACTGCGATGCTTAAAAAAACGAAAAAAGTGTCAAAAGATTCCTTTAATAATTCAGGTCTTCCATATACCGAAACAGAAACCGGTTTTTCTTATGATTTTGTTCGTTGGTTGCTAACTCATCCTAATTGTAAAGCGGAACTTTCGCGATTTGAAAACCCTTCTTTTGAACTGAATGAGGTTTTACGCTTGACTCTTCCTTCACTTGAAAAAAGCGAAACAACAGCAGGATTGAGCAACATGGAATTGCTCGACTCGCTTTTGTTAAAAAAACAAAGCCGTCTTTCTTTTCTTGTTTCTGAATTAAGTAAAATTGATCATTTACCATTTGTAAAAGATCATCTTTTCGAAGGTTTGGGATCCTATATAACCATTTCTCCTAAGGATAATTATTTTTCAAAATTCTATAATCGGTTATTACCTCGTTCTGTTTTTTTTCATGATGAATTATTAAAACGATTTGATTTTGAAAGTTTATTGAATTCGGAATTTCCTGAAGAGCCTACACTTTCTAAGAGTGAACTGAATAAAGCAATTCTTATTGTAAAAAATTCAATGGCAATCACTGAGAGAGAAACGGATACAGTGACTTTTATGGACGAAAGTTCTTTTCGATTATTTGAACTCGAACGGGGAATATCAGTTGCTATTTATGGAATGAAACCTGAACGCCAACTTCCTCTTGAGTCTTATGTTGGTTTTACATTGTTCAAGAATGGCTTTCCTGCAGCTTACGGAGGTTCATGGATATTTGGGGAACGATCAAATTTCGGAATTAATATTTTTGAATCGTATAGGGGAGGAGAGTCAGGATATATGATGTGTCAACTGTTACGTGTTTACCGACAAGTTTTCAAAATAAATTATTTTGAGATAGAACCGTATCAATTCGGTCTTGATAATCCTGAAGGTATTTCTTCCGGGGCGTTCTGGTTTTACTATCGATTTGGTTTTCGTCCTTTAGACAAAAAGCTTTTGTTAATCGCTGAAAAGGAGAGTAAAAAAATTAGGTTGAAAAAAGATTATCGCACTTCTAAAAAGGTTCTTGAGCAATTTACAGAGAGTAATATTATACTTAAGATGGAAAGAAGTACTCCTCCTGGATTATATGACATAATTGCAAAAGTAAAGCATATGATGCAACGTCAATATGCCGGCAATCGCGTGAAAGCTGAAAATGATTGCGTAATGAGATTCAAGATTAAAACCCGGTGGGCAAAAATTCTGAATAGGCATGAAGAACAGGTAATGAAAGAAGTAGCACTCTGGGCCGAAGCAATGCGAATTAACGATCTTGAAAAATTAGATATCCTTTCACAAATGATAAAAACTAAACCTATAGATTTGTATCAATACCAA
>CAYHCU010000540.1:0-1547 GCA_964355035.1 uncultured Flavobacteriales bacterium
CTCCACAACGGTCACAAACAATTCCTTTGTAACGGATACGTTTGTATTTACCGCAATGACACTCCCAGTCTTTTACCGGTCCGAAGATACGCTCACAGAATAATCCGTCGCGCTCCGGTTTATATGTCCGATAATTGATGGATTCAGGTTTTAACACTTCGCCACTTGACTGCTCCAGAATATTTTCAGGAGAAGAAAGACTAATGATAATCTTACTGAAATTTGATTTAATTTTTATTTCTTTTCTGCTTGCCATCTGTGTTAATTTTATGGTTGATAATTGAAATGAATGATGAAAAAGTGCTCAACACTTATTTATTTCATTCAACCTTATTCAAGTGTAATCTTCAAACACAATCCACGAAGTTCATGCAACAATACGTTGAACGACTCCGGAATTCCGGGTACAGGAAGATTATCACCTTTAACAATTGCTTCATATGTTTTCGCACGGCCGATAACATCATCAGATTTCACAGTGAGTATTTCTTGAAGAATGTTTGCTGCACCGAATGCTTCAAGTGCCCAAACCTCCATCTCACCAAAACGCTGACCACCAAACTGCGCTTTACCACCCAACGGTTGTTGTGTAATTAAAGAGTATGGTCCGATTGAACGGGCATGCATTTTATCATCAACCATATGACCAAGTTTCAACATATAGATCACACCCACTGTTGCAGGCTGATCAAAACGATCACCGGTTCCACCGTCGTACAAATATGTACTTCCGAATTTTGGAAGATTTGCTTTAGAAACATACTCATCGATTTGTTCAATTGAAGCTCCGTCGAAAATAGGTGTTGAAAATTTCAATCCTAATTTTAATCCAGCCCAACCTAAAATCGTTTCGTAAATTTGACCAAGGTTCATACGAGAAGGTACACCAAGTGGGTTAAGAACGATATCTACAGGTGTTCCGTCTTCCAGGAATGGCATATCTTCATCGCGAACGATTTTTGCAACAATTCCTTTATTACCGTGACGACCTGCCATCTTATCTCCTACTTTCAACTTACGTTTTTTAGCGATATAAACCTTCGCCAATTGAACAATTCCTGCAGGCAATTCATCACCTACGGTAAGTGCAAATTTCTTTCGTTTGAATAGACCTGAGATATCATTAAATTTAATCGTGTAATTATGAAGCAACTGTTTAATTTGCTCATTCTTCTCTTTATCAGTAGTCCACTTATCTGCATTGACGTTATCATAGTTAATTTCAGAAAGCATTTTCTGAGTGAACTTTGCACCTTTTGCAATAATCACTTCTTTAAAGATATCGGTTACACCTTGAGAAGTTTTTCCACTGACTAAAACGAATAATTTGTCTATTAGCTTTTCTTTTAAGTCAACAATTTCAACGTTGTAATCTTTGTCCATTTTCTCAATCAAAACTTTCTCATCACTTTTCTGAGTTTTATCTTTTGTTGATATACGTGAGAACAAACGTTTGTCGATTACAACACCCTTTACAGATGGCGGAACTTTCAGAGAAGCATCTTTTACATCACCAGCTTTATCACCAAAGATTGCACGAAGCAATT
>CAYHCU010000541.1:0-1527 GCA_964355035.1 uncultured Flavobacteriales bacterium
AAAAGAAAAAAAAGTGAAATCAATAATTCTTATTCATAATTTGCAACGGATCAATGAGCATGGAATGCGTGCCGCAGATATTGTAAAACAACTTCAGGAACATACTTTGAGAGGAACAGCCCATGAGTTCTTTGAATAAGAGAGTAAATAACGAGCTGAAAAATTAGCTTGCATCTATAAAACTTTAAAGTTTCTCTCTAGAAGTGAATAAATTGCAGAATCGGAAAATTTCCCATCATAAAAATAGTCTTCTTTAAAATGCGCTTCCTTTTCGAAGCTGATTTTTTCTAAAATTCCAATGGAAGCTTTGTTGAAAGGATTTACGTTGGCTTCTATGCTATGTAATTTCATTTCATTGAAGCCATATTGTAATGATGCAGTCATTGCTTCAAGCATAATTCCTTTTCTCCAATAGGGCGGAAGAAGCGAGTATCCTATTTCAGCTCGGTGATGTTCAGGAATGGTTCTCCATAATCCGATCGTTCCAATCAATTTAGTATTGTCTTTTAAATAGATTCCCCAGGAAATACCTTTGTTTTGATTTATTGATTCGTCAACTTGTTTCAGCCATTCAATAACTTCGGCTATTGATTTTGGCGGATCGCGATCAAGATATTTGGTGATTTCTTTATCCGTTCTCAACAATAAGATTTCATTTATATCCGCTTCAGTCATTCGGCGCAATTGTAATCGTTTTGTTTCAAGAATTGGAAATGGAGAAAAATTGAATTGAAGCATAGAATGACAATATTGTGAAATAAATTTATAAGTTGGTTAACAATACAAATTGTATTTGCCTTTTTTTAAAAATCCAATTAGAGAAATTCCTACTTCTTTTGCAAGTTCAACAGCAAGACTCGATGGAGCACCTATAGCAGCAACAATTGGAATTCCGCACATGCTTGCTTTTTGAATTAGTTCGAAGCTTGCTCTCCCACTTAGTAAAAGTATAGTATTACTCAATGGTAGCTGATTTCTCATCAGCAGGGTGCCAATTAATTTATCGAGTGCGTTATGTCTGCCTACATCTTCTCGTAAATCAATAAGCTCACCATTCGAATTGAATAGTGCAGATGCGTGCAGCCCGCCGGTGCTCTTGAAAATTTCCTGTTGAAGTGATAGCTTTTCAGGAAGGGAAAGAATAAGCTTTGGGTCAGCTCTTGAAAATTTGGGTTTAATCTCAAAGCCGGAAATTGATTTAATAGCATCAATAGAAGTTTTTCCGCAGACACCGCAACTGGATGTTGTGTAAAAATTGCGTTCAAGTTTATTTTCATTAACAATAACAAAATCTTGAAATTGAAGCGCGTATGCTGCTGCACTTGTACTTGAAATATGAATTATAAATCGTAAACTTTCACAATTAATAGGAATTTGAACTGTAGCTATTTGATGCGCTACTTGTCCAGTTGCTATTGAACTAATCTGAAATCCTACAGGTTCCAATAAAGCTGAATTAGTAACATCGTAGCAATATATAATTACATCGTTATCTGCGTATGTACCACTTGCCACGGTATAATCAAA
>CAYHCU010000542.1:0-1523 GCA_964355035.1 uncultured Flavobacteriales bacterium
CGAAGATGTTTCAATGGTTCCTATTGACTGTTTACTGGAATCATTATTAAAGAGATTAAATTGTAGCGTGCCTGACGGTGATTGAATTAAATTCTGAAACCCTACGGTATAGGAAAAGTGATTGAGGTCTTCATTTTCTAATGAAAGCGTGAATGTTTTATTGTACAGCAATTTGTCATTTATACCCCTTTTTACTGACAACAATGCATTGTCTTCATGTACAAAATCTAAATCCTGTCCGGGAATTTTTGTTTCATGTTGATAACTGACATAAATATTTTTTTGCGGAAAATCAAGATATGATTTACTGCCAATTGCTGTTCTTACTCCTGCAAAATATTTCCATTGTTTATCTTTAAAGCCATAGATACCGTAACCTTCTAATTGAATTCTTTTGCTGAATTTCATTGTTGTTCGCCCCCCAAGTTTTGCCCTGGATCCTTCAATTGGGTTGTAGCTGTAAAAAGTTCCTAATGGACCAATTTCAATCGGACCAAAATCTTTGTAGCCGACAAGGATTAATTCTAATGTGCTTATGGCATGACGAAATGCCGGAATCTTTTGAACGCTGTCGACCATTTGAAAAACACCTTTTTCAGAAGTTGTAAGTACTTCGTGTCGATTTTTATCAAAATAATTTGCATTTCTTTCCTGTGATGAATCGGGCGTCACAATATTTTCTCCACTGTAAAAAGTATCCGGTTTTGCTTGATTGATATAGAAATCTTTAAAGCTGACAGCTCTTTGTCCATAAATTCCTAAACCATTTTCACTGATTCCGAAATCAATGGAGATGTTGTCTTTGGAAAGTAACCATTCTCCCGGAGAAGCTTCGGTATATTCTTGGATAAGCTTTAGCTCTTTTACAAAATTCAAGTTGATATCCGGACTTACTGTTAACTCATTTTTTCGTACTGCATAATTTGAATCATACGTGATAAATAATTCTCCTTGAAAAATAAAATCAGCAGCATTTCTTGGATAAAAAATAAGATGATAACATCTGGTATTTTCAACCATAACGGTATCTTTAATATAATAGCGGTAAAAAAGTGGTCCGTTATCTGCTATCGGACTGACAAACGGATTTGTTAAAACCGGAACTGTATTGTTATAGATATTTACGTCTTGATAGAGGTAGCCAATGAAAGCACCCATACCATCATTGTTCACAAAACTATTGTAATCTACTTTGTGTTTCCCTTTTATAATCTCTTTTGAACGTGTCGGATCTTTTTTGAAATAAACTTCAGAAAGCGTTTCTTGCAGATACATTGGAAGAATTACTTTTCCCGGCATTAAATTGGAATCTAAATTGTCAAAAATAAATTGAAATTTTTTTAAGTACCTGCGTTTTTTGAATTTTTCAGAAATGTTGCTCAAGGCAAATTGCACTTTCTCGTATTTTTCATATTGGTATGCAGACAACTGATCTTTTCTATTCTGCTTCTTATGTGCAATCACTCTATCGATCAATTCAACTGCCGGGTTGTCTTTGTTCTTATATCTTTGTTTGGTGCCTT
>CAYHCU010000543.1:0-1517 GCA_964355035.1 uncultured Flavobacteriales bacterium
AATGATTATAATATAATCAAAAAGAATGAGAACCATTGCCCACCTTGACCTTGATGCTTTTTTTGTAAGTGTGGAAAGGCTTATCAATAGTTCGTTGGTTGGAAAGCCTGTTATCGTTGGTGGTGGAAGCGACAGGGGTGTTGTTGCTGCCTGCAGTTATGAAGCCAGAAAATACGGTGTTCATTCAGCTATGCCCATGAAAATGGCAAAGTATTTATGTCCCGATGCAATTTATGTCAGAGGTGATTTTGACCAATACAGCAAGTATTCTGCAATGGTAACAGAAGTCATTGCTGAGAAAGCGCCCCTGTTTGAAAAGGCTTCAATAGATGAACATTACATAGACCTTACCGGGATGGACAGGTTTTTCGGTTGCCTTAAATGGACACACGAACTGCGGGAGCGGATTATCAAAGAAACCGGGCTACCTGTTTCCTTTGGAATGTCTGTAAACAAATGCGTTTCAAAAATTGCAACGGACGAAATAAAACCGAATGGAGAAATTGAAATTCCAAGTGAAAAAGTTAAACCATTTTTATTTCCATTGCCAGTAAATAAAGTTCCGATGATCGGACAGAAAACATCTCACTTGTTGCGTTCAATGGGAATAAAAACTGTAGGAACACTTGCTGAAATGCCTGTGGAATTACTTTTTAAAGTTTTTGGTGAAAATGGTCATACGATTTGGCAGCGTGCAAACGGAATCGACAATACTCCAGTTGTTCCTTACACAGACCCAAAGTCAATAAGTTCTGAAACTACGTTTGAGCAAGACACAACTGACATGCAGTTTTTGAATGATACAATTACTACACTGGTCAGTAATGTAGCTTTTGAGCTCAGGAAACAAAACCGTGTTGCATCAACGATAACAGTAAAAATCAGATATTCCAATTTTGACACACATACTGCACAGACAAAGGTTTATCTTTCCTCTTCTGATCATGTGTTAATTCCTAAAGCCAAAGAGCTTTTCAAGAAACTGTATGACCGCAGGATGCTGATACGCCTTGTCGGTGTGAAATTGACCAACCTTGTAAGCGGATATCAGCAAATAAATTTGCTGGAAGATACTGCCGAGTTGATTAATCTTTATCAGGCACTTGACCGCATGAATAAGAGATATGGCAATGGTTCGGTGAAACGAGCATCCTCAATACCGATTTAAAATGGTTCTCGTTTTTCACAGTTGGTACAGCCTGAGATATGGCACACTTTCCGTATCTCAATTAGTGGAGTTAGGCGCACAGCTTGGCTATTCATCATTGGTGTTTAGTGATATCAATAATTCATCCGGAGCCCTGGAGTTTGTAAAGGAATGTGCTGAGAAAAATATTAAATCTGTTTTAGGCGTTGAATTTATGATTGACGATAAATGGCTTTATACAGGCATTGCCAAAAATGAAAATGGTTTTAGTGAGTTGAATGAATTTTTGACTCACCATAACCTTTCGGGTGAAGTCTATCCCGAAAATCCTCCCCAGCTTACTAATGTGTTTTTTGTTTTTCCGTTTTCT
>CAYHCU010000544.1:0-1509 GCA_964355035.1 uncultured Flavobacteriales bacterium
AAGGTTTTTAAACGAGAACTTCATTTGGAACACGGATGTAGTGCTTGCTTATAACTACTCGCTGTTTGAACATAAGCTAAAAATCAATAAGTTATGACAATAGAAAACAGAGTTAATGAATTTAAAAAACAATTAAGACTTGCAGGATATTCATTTAATTCAATACAAACTTATGGTAGTTGTGTTGCATTATTTCTTAGTAATTTCAAATCTAATAAACCATCTAAAAGCGAAATCGAAGATTGGCTTTTAAGTTTTAAATCAGAAGTTTATAGAAAAAATCTTTTATGTGCTATTAAGAAGTTTAACAAAATATTGCTTAACAATTCTTTAGATGTTGAATATATACCATACCCAAGACCATCGCATAAACTACCTGAAATATTATCTCCAAATGAGGTGCAAATGATTATTGATGCCGCTAATAACTCAAAACACAAATCAATTATTGCCTTATTATATAGTTGTGGGTTAAGAGTTGGGGAGATAATAGAATTAAAAATGAAGGATATTGATAGGTCAAGAATGATAATAAATGTTAGGCAGGGTAAAAATAAAAAAGACCGACAAGTTCCGTTAGATGAAAATGTTTTGAAGCTACTTGAAAAATATTATTCCGAATGGAAGCCAATAAATTATTTATACAACGGTCAGCACCCTGTTGAAAGGTATCCGCAATATTCAGCACATAGTATTCAGCAATTTTTAAAAGCATACGCAAAGAAAGCAGGGATAAAGAAAAATGTTCACCCACATCAATTCAGGCACAGTTGTTTTGCGGAAATGTTTAATAGTGGAGTAGATGCTTCATTAATTCAGTCTGTGGCAGGTCACAGCAAGCAGTCAACTACGCTTAGATATATACATCTATCTAATGTTCATATTTCAAAAATTAAGTCACCAATAACATCAATCAAGCTATGAAATACCTATTTATCCTACTTCTTTTTTCATCCTGTCAAATAGATTCAAAACCAAATTTTAACTACATAAAATCAAAAACAATGAAACCTCAACCAATCCGTTTAACAGTTGGAGCGATATACAGTTTCAATTGCACAAATTATGTTCTCGATAAATACAATGAGAATGTTGTAAAACTTAAATATCTTAAAGACCTAAAGGTTCAATTCCTTGAACTGCCTATGCAGACTTTTTTGAACTATCAGCCAACTAACATGGGTCGCATTTAATTTGTTGTTATGAAAAATATTGCTACATTTGCTACGCTTATTATCATTTCTGTTCTTTCCATTCACAAACTTAATGCCTCGTGCGAAAGCGTATCTTCTCCTAACGGATTTGGTAATAAGCCGCTTTCAATCGGGGCAACTTATTTAAACATGGAAACTTTTACCTGTAATAAATGTAAGATACCCCAACCATTTTCCAATTTTTATGCGAACAACAAACTACTTAATGGTATTTCGCATATTTGTAAAAAATGCAGTAGCAATTCCAAATTAATTCAAACAAATAGGAATAGGCAAAAAAGATTGGATTCAATTC
>CAYHCU010000545.1:0-1503 GCA_964355035.1 uncultured Flavobacteriales bacterium
CTTTTAAATAGTCTTCCTGTGGTGTTTGCTGTTCTGCACTTTGCAGCTTTGCAGTGTTTGCAAACTTTGCAAACTCGGGTTTGTGGTGGGAGTAAACACTTTTTACTGCCTCTTTAATTTCTCTTTCAGGTAGGTCAAAATGTTGCGTACATAAAAGTTCAGTATCGGACTGCGATAAACCAGCTCGGTTGCAATTAGAAGCAAGCCGATAAATATAATTGTTCCTGTTTCCATCGGTGTATTGGGTTTTTTGATTGGTGAATTGAATTTGTTGATTGAAAATAAAAGCGATGTTCAGATCCTCTTCGGGTTCTTCCTGAACAGGTGGGATTACTGGCAGTGCTTTTGGCTGCACTTCCTGTTGAGTGAAGATTTCGGGTAACTGTACTTTGAACTTTTCGTTCCTGATGTTCTTAAACAGTCCAGGGTGATAACTCATAAAGCAAAGCCTTGTAATGTCTTTGCAGCTTGGGTCTGCTTTTAAAGCTGTTGCATCTTCGTAATGCTTCTGCACCTGCAAATAGGCAATGTCGTGGTGTTCAATTTCAGTATTCACCTCAATGAACACTTTTAGGCCGTTACCGCTTGGGCTGATAAAGCATAAGAAGGTGTAAGGGATTTCAGCAATGACTTTGAAAGCTGCATCCAACTGTTCCGGTGTCAGCTTGTCAAAATCAAGATGTACAAAGCCGCTGTACATTTCAAGGAAAGGCATTTGCCTTTTCTCGCTGAATACTGCGGATGGAGTGAAGGCCAACAATTGCTTTTTCTTATTGGCAGCTTCTTCCGTTTTGCCCTTTTCCAGCAATGCCCTGATTTCTTCAACCTCCGCTTTGTATTTGCCGGAGGCAATATCATTGGCTATTAAAAGCAATGATTTCTTTTCCACCGGCACGGTGAAATTTTTAAATATGGTACTTGATGCCATTGTTCTGTTCTTTCAGTTAATAAAAAAATCCTACTTCTTGCGTTTGTTGCGGATAACATAATCGGCAGCCATCTGGTCAATTTCATCTGCTGCTGATTTGCGGTTACGTTGTAACCAGGTATCCAACTCCTCCCGTTTGAAGTAGAGTTTTTTGCCCTGAGGACAGAAATGGGGGATGTGCTTTGTACTGGTGAGTTTGTACAAATGCGATGGGCTTACATCTAAATATTTGCAAGCCTCATTAAAGTTCAGTACTGTTTTTTGTAACAGGTTTTGCTCATCCAGCTTGTTAGCGATTTCGGTGAGCTTGTCTAAGATTAATTCTTCGTGTGCCATTGTAAATTATTTTATGATTACAAGGCAAAACTGCGAAGCTGCGGAGGGGTAAAGGTTGAGTTACTAAGCACTCAATCTGCTATCTCAACCTACTCAATATTTTTTATTGCATTTGTTTTAGAATGTTGTCAATAGTGCCCTTTTCTTTGGGGTTATCTACCTTTCCTGCTGATAGATTCTGTGCAGTTATTTTGGTTCCATTCTTTGAGAAAAAAGCATCAGTCTTTTCAATTGCTTTC